>JADJIQ010000005.1:630000-945000 GCA_016707005.1 Ignavibacteria bacterium | reverse complement strand
TTGATTTCTCTTCCTCCAGGTACTGAGATGTTTCACTTCCCTGGGTTAGCTCCCTTGCGGGTAATGGGACATGACTCCCATTGGGTTTCCCCATTCGGACATCCGCGGATCAAAGCATGCTTCCTGCTCCCCGCGGCGTTTCGCCGGTTGCTGCGTCCTTCTTCGCCTCTCTGTGCCAAGGCATCCACCGTGTGCCCTTTACAACTTGCCGTTTGTTTTTCGTCCTGCGACTTTCGTCGCTAATTCTCTTCACCAATGCTTGCGCATTGTTTCTACGCGTTTGCTTGTTTTCTATCGTTTTCGTCTTTGCTCGCCTATCGCTTGTGCGTCGTCATGACTCGATCACGCTCCTTAACACCTTTTTTCCAGGATGCCTCGGGCACTCTCTTAGGCCATGCCTACACGCATTGCTCAATAGACGGCTTGCTCGTTTTACGAACATTAACCTCTTCAGTTTTCAAAGAACATTGTGAATCCGATGGAGAGAACCAACGTGGGCCGAAGTGGACTTGAACCACCGGCCTCACGCTTATCAGGCGTGTGCTCTAACCAGCTGAGCTATCGGCCCGTCTCTCACATCATCACAAAGAACACCGTTAGGTGCTCTTTGACAACAGGAAGCATTTACAGAACGATCTTTCCAGTATTAAAAAGACACTATCGAGACTGATTGCTCAGATCTCGTAGAGAAATATTCTTCTCAGGTCTCCTTAGAAAGGAGGTGATCCAGCCGCACCTTCCGGTACGGCTACCTTGTTACGACTTAGCCCTAGTCACCGATTTCGCCTTCGACGGCATTACTGCCGGCTTCGGGCGCCCCCGGCTCCCATGGCTTGACGGGCGGTGTGTACAAGGCCCGGGAACGTATTCACCGCGGCGTGCTGATCCGCGATTACTAGCGATTCCACCTTCATGGAGTCGAGTTGCAGACTCCAATCCGAACTGAGACCGGCTTTAGGGATTATCTCTGCCTCGCGGCTTTGCCCGTTGGACCGGCCATTGTATCACGTGTGTAGCCCCGGACGTAAGGGCCATGATGACTTGACGTCATCCCCACCTTCCTCTCTACTTGCGTAGGCAGTCTCTCCAGAGTGCCCGGCCAAACCGCTGGCAACTGGAGATAGGGGGTTGCGCTCGTTGCGGGACTTAACCCAACACCTCACGGCACGAGCTGACGACAGCCATGCAGCACCTCTGTAAGCATCCGACTTAACGGGTCCGTCGACTTTCATCTCTGTACTACTTACACTTCAAGCCCGGGTAAGGTTCTTCGCGTTGCATCGAATTAAACCACATGATCCACCGCTTGTGCGGGCCCCCGTCAATTCCTTTGAGTTTCAACCTTGCGATCGTACTCCCCAGGTGGTATGCTTATCAGATTCCCTACGGCACTGAACCCTTGCGGGCCCAACACCAAGCATACATCGTTTAGGGCGCGGACTACCAGGGTATCTAATCCTGTTTGATCCCCGCGCTTTCGTGCCTCAGCGTCAGTTACGAGCCAGATGACCGCCTTCGCCACCGGTGTTCCTCCTGATATCTACGCATTTCACCGCTACACCAGGAATTCCATCATCCTCTCTCGCACTCAAGCCCTGCCGTATCAAAGGCACCCTCCGGGTTAAGCCCGGATATTTCACCTCTGACGCACAAGGCCGCCTACGCACCCTTTATACCCAGTAAATCCGGACAACGCTCGGGTCCTACGTATTACCGCGGCTGCTGGCACGTAGTTAGCCGACCCTTCCTTTGACGGTACCGTCCCAGAGGCCCGAGGCCTCCTTTCGTCCCGTCCGACAGTGGTTTACAAGGCGAAGCCCTGTCATCCCACACGCGGCATTGCTGGTTCAGGATTGCTCCCATTGACCAATATTCCTCACTGCTGCCTCCCGTAGGAGTCTGGACCGTGTCTCAGTTCCAGTGTGGCTGTTCGTCCTCTCAGACCAGCTACTGATCGTCGCCTTGGTGAGCCATTACCTCACCAACTAGCTAATCAGCCGCAGGCTCATCCCCATCCGCCGAAGCTTTGATCTCGCGACCTCATCAGATATTAGCCCCGGTTTCCCGGGGTTATGTCTGTGATGGGGGGCAGATAACCTACGTGTTACTCACCCGTGCGCCAGTGGTATTGCTACCCCCTAGACTTGCATGTGTTAGGCATGCCGCCAGCGTTCGTCCTGAGCCAGGATCAAACTCTCCGTTGTAGAAAGTTGATTCTAGTTCTTTGTTGTTGTTGTTTCCGAATTGATCGCATGGAACACTACTTCGCTGATTACTCAGCTCTACAGTGCACTCCATGACGGGGGTAGAACATATGTCCTACCCATTTTTTGTTACTGCTTGCTTCCTGTTGTCAAAGAACACCAGCGTTTCCGCCGTCCCCTTCGCTCCGTTTCGTTCGGCGCGGGGGGAACGACAAACATAAGGGTAACCGATGACTCCACCAAACAGGGGGTGGAAAAAAGTTCAAGGGGCCGCCCTAAACGGCTGCGTCACGTTCGGGTACACTGGGCGCACGTAGGAAGAACACCCGGAAGAAGATCACCTCGGGTATCATCAGCAACACAAGGGACAAGGTGTCCGATGTGAAGAGATCTCCGGGCTGGGCTGCCTGCGGCATAAGGATGCGCGCTATTGGTCCGGTCACTGCCCAGAGGATGGTGAATACCAGACCACACGTGGCCACTGCAAGGAATCCGCCCTTGAGTCCTTCACGCTGCCACCGCATCGTAAAGGCATACAAGACGCCCACGATATGCAGGTGGTAGATGAGGAGATCGATCATACGGGTGGATTGCCAGAGTTCTTGAACTGCCTTTTAGGGATGCAAAAATGCAACAAATGTCAACAGCCGATGCAGACAGACCACGGGAACGCTTGATACGCCACGGCTCACAAGCACTGAGCACACAGGAGCTACTGGCCCTGCTGATCAATGTGGGCACGCCGGGAGCATCTGCGGCAGAGATCGCGAATGATGTCCTACGTCGGTTCCCGACGCTTACAGACCTGGCCGGACGCGACGTAGCGGAACTCCGCGCGATCCATGGCATGGGTACAGCAAAGGCAGCCACTCTCTGCGCAGCCTTTGAATTGGCTCACCGCATTCAGGCCGAACCGTTCTCAGACCGCACGATGATCACTTCTCCAGCCGTCCTGGCCAAACTGATGGCACCACGCATGAGGCACCTGCGCACGGAGTGCTTTCATGTTGTGCTGCTGAATTCCGCCAACCAGGTGATGCGCGATGTTGCGGTGAGCGACGGCTCGCTCAATGCCGTGCTGATCCACCCCCGCGAGGTGTTTCGCCTAGCGATCGCCGAGAATTGCGCTGCTGTTATCCTGGTGCATAACCACCCGTCGGGGAACACAGAACCGTCAAAAGAGGATATCACGATCACCCGACAACTCGTAGATGCAGGACGCATCGTCGATATTCGTGTACTCGATCACATCATCATTGGTGGTGATGCATATACGTCTCTCGCAGAGCGACATCTGATGTAGCTCAAAACGTTGTTTACCACACAGGATTCCATGGCTAAACAGATCAATGACCCGGGCTTCGGGATCAAACTCGGTGGTACAGGTCGTATTGTCAGACGTGACGGATCGCTCAACGTGGGTCGCGTTGGCGATAGATTCCATTGGTCGGACCTCTATCACGCCGCTCTCATGTGGTCGTGGACAAAGTACCTTGGCCTCACCCTCGTTCTTTACATAGTGGTCAATGCTGTCTTCGGCACGTTGTACATGCTCATCGGCACGGACCAGATCCTCAACGCCCAGGATGGCGATTGGTGGATGGAACTCTCAGACGCGATGTTTTTCAGTGCGCAAACACTTACCACGGTAGGGTATGGAAACCTGGCGCCTGGTTCGCCCCTTGTCAGTGCGATAGCTTCATTGGAGGCTCTTGCCGGACTCTTCATCTTCGGGATCTTTACGGGCATCTCGTTCGGTCGGTTCTCGCGTATCAAGCCCCGAATTACGTTTGCGGAAAAGGCTGTGCTCGGACCTCATCGCGACGGATACAATGCGTTCATGTGCAGACTTGTGAATGAGCGCTCGAGCGTAGTGATGGATAGCACGGCAAACTTGATCCTGGTGATGCAGGATCCGAATGAACCACAACACAACAGACGATACTACCAGCTCAATCTCGACATCTCACACATCAGCTCGCTCGCGATCAATTGGACGCTTGTGCATACGATCACGTCCGATAGCCCGCTGTCCGGACTCCGCCTCGCAGACCTAGTACAACGGAATGCTGAGTTTCTCGTGATCCTCACAGCATTCGACGATACGGTTGGACAACAGTTCTACTCGCGCTATTCCTACAGACCTCAAGAGATCTTGGAAGGGGCGAAGTATGTGTCCATGTTCGAAACCCTTGACTCAGGTGATGTGACCGTTCATGTAGACCGTGTGCACGATACCACGCCAATGGATCTCTACCCTCTCGCAACTGTCCCGGCGCCGTTGGACGAACAACCAAGCCCCCTCTAAAGTGGCAAGGGGGAAAGACGCACATCGTCCACCAATACTTCGCATGCTTGCGATGTTGCAGTGATCCCTACTTCGATGTTGTTCTGTATCGCGATCGATAGTGGTAGTGTGGGCGCATCCACATCCAATACTCGCACTCCGTCCTGCCAAAGCTCTATGCGACCGTTCTCTTCGTGGAAGACGAAGTGGATCTTGACCTTTACCCACTTGCCGATCGGAATGGGAATAGGTGTGGCCTGACGGAACATGAGTTTGTTCCCGAACTTGTTCTCTACGGCCAACGCACCGCCACTGATCACAATGCGAGGCCCGGGAGATTGATCGATCCATCCACTCTCGAAATCGGCGATGCTGAACGGCAGCTGTGATGTGAAGTAGTACCGTGCCTCATACCAAAGCTCACTTCCCTTCTTGAAATACGCCGTTGTGCTCTCCATGGACGACTTCGATGTTACCATGCCCATCGATGGCGCAACTGCCGTGAACTTCATCACCTTGTTAGCAATGTTCGTCGGGTCGGTTGCGAGATCGATTCTATTGTCACGGAACGTACACGTACCGTTGAAAATGCATGTCCGCAACGCCACATAATCACTCAACGATGGGGCTAGGGGCTTTGCAGCGTTATCGTATTCCAGTATCGATCAACGTGCCGGATCTCCTGGATGAACACCTCTCCAAATGTTGCGTATCGATCCCATGATTCGATGAAGGTGTTCCGCGCCGGAAAGAGCCCCTGAGGTGTCTTGTAGAAGACGCTGTCTCCACGACGTTCATAGTTGGCCGCTTCAAATCCGGGCTCGAAATACTTCAACACACGTTCGCAACCGTTGCCCACGTTCTTGTAAACAAATCCGTCTATGCCAACTGTATAGACGTTGCCGTCAGAGTCTGTGATGGTTGTGAGGATATCCTTCTCAGCCGGACAGTCCTGCGGATCCACTATTGATGATGTGCACGAGATCAGTAGTGAGAACGCTAAAAACAACGCGCTCATGAGAACGATGTTCGGAGCCGTAAGTTTGGACTTCATAGAGAATTCAATCCCATGATGAAATACGTGACGAAGGCCGTCATCTTCACCGTCACCGTGTTGGTGTCGTACTTGTTGACGGGACTCCTCGAAGACCGGCTCCTCCAAGAAACAGAACGATTCAGACCTGCCACTGCTACGTGGCTCGGAATGGGCATCATCGTCTTGATCTTCGTTCCGGTCTTTGCCTACACTGAACGGGCAACAGAAGCCGTGGTCAAGATAAGCATGCAGCAAACCAAGAGCGGAGCTGGCCGCATCATTGGCGTGATCTTCTTCATTATCCTGGTCTTTGCTGTGCTCTTCGCTCTCTATCTCGACAAATGGTTCGGCCTTTCGATCGGAGATATCCTCTGATGAATTTCAATGACTACTACAAAGAACTCGAGCTCGAACGAACAGCTACGGACGATGAGATCAAGAAGGCCTTTCGGAAGCTCGCACGACAGTATCACCCTGATACCAATCCGGATAAACCCGGCGCCGAGGAGAAGTTCAAGCGTATCAGCGAGGCGTATGAGGTGCTGTCCGATAAAACAAAGCGCGCCAAATACGACCAGCTCTCGTCGCAAACATCCGCGTATCAACGCGGCAGGAGACCACGTCCGGGAGGACCGCAGGTCTCGATGGATGATGTTGGCGATATGTTCTCCGGCACATCATTCGGAGACCTTCTCTCTGAGTTGTTTGGTGGAGGGGGCGGCCGCACAACACGTACGCGTACCGCGCAAGCTCGGCCGGCACCTCCAAAGGTCTACGCTGTAACACTTACGCTTGCAGAAGCCTTCACCGGTGCCTCCAAGCGATTCGCCATCGACGGTACAAAGGTGGATGTGACCTTTAAGCCGGGCGTGGCCACTGGCCAGAGACTCCGCATTCCGAATGGTGAAATGGAGGTGACCATTGAGCCCCATACGCGCTTCATTCGTGAGGGGAACGACCTGAGGGTGAAGGAGGTGATCCCACTCTCAACGGCACTCTTGGGAGAGAAACATCCGGTAGTGACGCTAAAGGGCACCATTGCCCTTAGTATTCCGCCCGGGACCCCGAATGGCAAGATCTTAAGGATAAAGGGGCAGGGCATGCCGGTCTATGGCGTGGAGAATTCGCGCGGAGACCTGTATGTTGAGCTTACGGTCAATATTCCAACAACACTTACCGATGAACAACGAGAGCTGGCAGAGAAGCTTCGTGATCTCGGCTTGTGACCAGGCACCACATGACACGGATCACCTTCGAAAACGTTAGCAAGTCCTTCGACTCCGTTAAACCACTGCAGGATGTCTCCTTCACGATCGAACCGGGCGAGTTCTTTGTACTCGTTGGTCCATCGGGATGTGGCAAGAGTACTCTGTTGCGCATGATCGCCGGACTGGAGTCCGTAACGAGCGGCACCGTCCGCTTCGACAATGAAGTGATGAACAACGTAGAGCCACGTCAACGAGATGTTGGCATGGTCTTTCAGAACTATGCACTGTACCCACACCTCACGGTGTTTGAAAATCTTGCCTTCCCGTTGGCGATCCGCAAGGAACCAAAGGAGCGGATCAATGCTCGTGTTCGCGAGGTAGCGTCGATGCTAAGCCTTGACTCGATGCTGGACCGCAGACCAAAACAACTCTCAGGCGGACAACGTCAGCGCGTGGCCGTAGGGCGCGCCATCATCCGTCAACCACGCGTGTTCTTGTTCGATGAGCCCCTTTCCAATCTCGACGCACAACTACGCGCGCACATGCGTACAGAGATCCGCTCATTGCAACGTGCACTTGGCGTTACTACGGTGTACGTAACACATGATCAGGTAGAGGCCATGACGATGAGCGATCGCATGGCGATCTTGAATGATGGCGTTCTGCAGCAAGTAGGCACACCGGCAGACATCTACGACAATCCCGCAACGCCCTTCGTTGCATCGTTCACCGGCAGCCCGTCCATGAATCTGATCCCCCACAACGGCAAGACGTTAGGGGTTCGTCCGGAGAAACTGGAAACGGTTGCGTCGCAGGATTCCATCGCCCTTGAGGTGCTTGTGAATGCCGTTGAATTCATCGGGCACGAGTGGCTCATCCATGGTACCGTGAACAACACCATCATCATCATGCGGTGTCACGATAAAGGGGCTCATCAGGCCGGACACAGCACTACATGGTATGTCCCGAAGTCTGCGGCTCGCTGGTTTTAACACACAGAAGCATGCATGTCCACGTAGCGATCATGTGTGGTGAATTCGGCTGCACGTTTTACCGAACCCGAGATCATGATCACTGCGCAACACGCATGCCCTGGTAGTGTGTGTCACCAGAGATATAGACATCATTCGTGCTACAAAGTTTCCGTTGATCGTTCAGATCGTGTTGCCACCTCCGCCAACGCCGGGAGATTGCCGTGGTCGTGGACCCTTGTAATCGTTGATCCGGTACGAAAGGTTGAGACTCACGAGAGGATAGTCGCGCCGATTCAGAAGATCGGTTGAGAAACCTGGACCGGAAACAGAACCGCCAAACTGTGCGCTGTTAAAGACGTCCATCCAATTCAGTCCGATCGTGAGATGTTGCTCCTTGAACTCTCGGTTCATGGACAGACTCAACATCGAGAACTGCATACGCTGACCTTGCGGGATCACCTGCGGAGCAGTGTAATCAAAGAAGATCTGACTCTTGATGTCAAGCGGCAAGGTTGCGTTTGCGATCACTCTCGCATTCCATCCATACCCCGTGCTCTCATACGTCTGACCCTTAAACGTCCCTCCGGCTTCTTGGTAATAGTAGCTCAGCTCGCTGTTGATACTGAGCCATGGGGCAAGGGAAAGGTTCGCAGAGCCTGACATGCCATAGGCAATACCCTGACCGAAGTTGTAGGGCCGTTCGAGAAGAACACCAGGCTTCACTTCTTCCCTGAACCGAAGGTTGATCATGTTCTCCGTCAGACGATAGAATGCCTCAACGTTCACAACCGACGCGTCGATGTACTGCAGAATGCCAAGTTGAACCGAGTTGATGTACTCCGGCATTAAGGCAGGGTTGCCGGCTCGCCAGTAGAGAGAGTCCGTTACGTCCACGTATGGATTCAACTGCGGGCCGGTTGGACGGTTGATCCTACGAGCGTAGGAGAACTGTACACTTTGTTCCTGTGAGAAGGCATAGCTCGCACTCATGCTAGGGAAGAGATTACCGAATGATCGATCGAAATTCTGTGCCGGTGTATCTCTACTCTCGAATTGGTTGCGCGTGTGCTCGCCACGAAGTCCAGCGCGAACATTCAGATCGCCGAACTGTTCGGATGCATCAACGTAGGCCGCATAGACGTCGTCATAGTGTTTAGCTGCATTGGACAGGACCGGAGCGGGCACAAACACATTGTTCACGGCATCCAACTCTGAGAAGTTGAACTCTGAATCAATGAACTGCAAGGTTGCGTCTACACCGGTCCCGAGTTTCATGGTCGGCGTGATCGGCCATGTGTAGTCGGCAAGTGCTTCGAAGTACGACCCAATGCCAACCGTCTGCGATCTCCGTCCTGTTGACTGTCCGGCCACCTCTCCACTAGCATTTGTTGGGGTGGTCACAAGTGTATTCGTTATGTCGTAGTTGTCGGGATAGAAATAGACGTTCGCTACGAGATCATGTTCCTTCGGACCAACATGCATCGTATAGGTACCCGTAAAGCCCAGGCTATTATTCGGTCCACCGCTTGTCTGATCCATGGAGCTATAGTAGGGGGCTTGTCCATCGTTCGATGTGAACGTATTCATCCATGGGTCTTGATTCGTTCCGTTGTTTGCCCTAGCCTCTGCACTGATCGTTAGGCTATGAACGGTATCAAAGGTGATATCCGACCCTAGTCGCAATCCATACGAGTGATTGTTGTTGTGCGAAGTGCCGGTTCGCAAGAGCCCCGTTCCATCATCAAACTCGCTTACCACGTTTCTATATCGACGTTGCCTCGAGAGATAGAAGTCTGCCCCACCAAAGAAGTTCACTCCCTCGTTTCGAGAGTTCAGAGTAGTTGAGCCGTTGTAGTTGTCGTAGACACCCAGGTTCAGATCTACGATGCCATTGAATCCGGATCTGCGTTGTTTTTTCAGGACAAGATTCAGGATGCCCCCCGACCCTTGGGCATCGTACTTCGCACCAGGATTTGCCACTACCTCTACCTTCTCCAGTGCACCCGACGGAAGGGTTTTGAGGATCTGATTCGCATTCCCATACGCCGTTATGGGCTTTCCGTCGATCATGATATTCACGCCCTGCATCCCATGCACCGTTACGTTACCCTCAAGATCAACGTTCACCGTTGGCACTTGCTTGAGGACATCAAGCGCGTTGCCACCAGCAGTGGTCATCGATTCACTAACGTTAAAGACCTTCTTCCCGTCTTGATATTCGATGAGGGGGCGTTCGGCTGTGACATCCACGACATTGGTGGTTGCAGACTCAAGCGCGATCAGTCCAACATCGATCGTGTCGCTAGCAGTGCTGACGATCTGCTCGCTTAGATCACGGTATGCCGCGTGGTGTCCGGCATATGTGACGCGCAGCAGATGATCCACCCCATCAATCCCACCGATAACGAAGCTGCCATCCTTCTTGGCCACAACTCCCTTGAGGACCGTGGAATCCCTCGGATCCAGAACAGCCACATTCGCAAGAGAGAGTCGAGTTGAATCCCGGGCACTTACGGCTAGCCCCTTCACAAAGATCTGCCCATCATCAACCACCGGTAGGGCTAAGAGCCCTGCAAGACACGTAACAAGAACAAGAGACATCGCAGCACTCCTGAATTATTGGATTCAGGCGGTACGGCACGTCCTACAGAAGGTTGCAAGCGGACGCTGATATTCGTCCGCACAGATTGCATTGCATGCTATACGTTAATGCGTTAAGTTCGGCCGCGATACCATCGTTGAGGAATGAGTAATGTCACCAAAGAATAGAAGGCCCACGCACCCGGGGGAAGTTCTTCTCGAGGAGTTTCTGATTCCTATGTCCATGACACAGGTGGAGCTCGCAGCCCAGCTTGGTGTTCCGGTGCAACGAATCAATACCATCATCAACGGCAAGCGATCTGTCTCTGCCGAGACGGCGATCCTTCTTGCGGGAGTTTTTAAGACGTCGCCGCACTTCTGGATGAATTTGCAGATCTCATTTGA
This sequence comes from Ignavibacteria bacterium, assembly GCA_016707005.1. Classification (NCBI taxonomy): domain Bacteria; kingdom Pseudomonadati; phylum Ignavibacteriota; class Ignavibacteria; species Ignavibacteria bacterium. The sequence continues at coordinate 934,306 of JADJIQ010000005.1, read as the reverse complement.
TCTGTACGACGCACAGCTTCGATTGAATCGAGCTGCATAGAATTCTAGTTCTTCACGAACAACGATCGTTCAATGGTCGAACCCGTTGATCGTGAGATGGCATAAACGCCGGATGCGAGTTGTGATATGTCGATCCGGTTCTCCCCGTGCTGAACTACGAAGGTTCTGATGAGGCAGCCGTTCAGGTCTTGTATCTGCAGTATGGCACTTGCCCCCTCCCAAACATAGAGGAGGATGCCATCGTTGACGAGCTGGTTTGCGCGTGATGAAGTACTCTGGTCATCAACAGACGTTACGTTGGGGATACGAAGTCTACCAACGCCGATGTCGGTGGAAACCAGCAGGGAGCTATCACGTCCGAGGGTGATGTTGTTAACCTGTGTTGTGCCGAGCTCGGCCACATCAACCACATCCCAGCGTTCGCCGTCGTCAAACGAGACAACAACATTACCGGAGTACATCGTTGCAATGATCGCACCGTTCGCAACCTGCACGATGTTCGGTTCCATGTTGGGATACGGAATGTTGGAGCGGAAGTCTCGGGCAACAATGGTCCAACGTGCTCCGTTGTCATCACTACGAAGAAGTGCTGCTGATTCTACCATTGGCGAAACCGGATCATTGACCACTCGTGCACAGTGGGCAAGGACGGTTCCGGACGTGAGTGTCAACAGCGTAGTTACGTGCGTCATTCCCTCTGGCAAAGAATCAGTCCATCTCCACGTATCGCCGTCATCCGTACTCTTCGTGATCCCGCCTCGCTTGAGCATCCCTCGCACGCCTGCAGGATCTACAGTATCAACACCACGGATCGCACAGAGGAGATCGCCGTTGAGGAGTCGGGCAACATCGCTTACCTTTCCGCGCTGTGACGGTCTGACCTCTGTGAGTCCTGCTGGGACGTAGATCCACTCGCGTTTGTTGGTAAAGGACAACCAAAGCGAATCATTTCCTGCCGCCAACATATCATCGGAGAGCCGACGCATGAACGTGGCCCGACGTGGAAGAACAGTATCCACAAACGCACAGGTAGCTGGGTCGAGTTTCATCAGCATCGCGCCCGGTACAAGGACGTCGTCCTCATCAACGAACAACGTTGGCTTGCGTTCAACAACGTGCTCGTGACCTGTTGTAAGGTATTGCATTCGCTCCTTCCACTGCTCGTTCTCCTTGCGGAGCAGATGGTCGAACCCTGATTGAAGAAGCAGGGACCCATTCTCTGTTTCAACTGCGCTCGACATCGGAAGGTAAGCCGGCTCTAGATCTTTCACGTCAATGGAATCGCTGAGGATCCACGTCGACCCCAGATCAAGCGTTCTTACTACCTCTCTGAACTTCGGTGGCTGATCCGTGATCATGAAGAGCCCCTTCTCACCGAGATACGTAAGGGGCGAAGTGTTGTTGTAGAGAACTGGTGATCGACGATACCGTGCAGTGTTGACTGTTGAAGTGCCAGGTTCTAGATCGAACTCTTCCATGATCCAGGTGTCTGCTGCATCTCTCCAAACAGCAAGCACGCGGTTGCCATACTTCGAGGCCAGATCAAGTGCAAGCCGCTTTCCTGTTGACGAACCGTTCACACAGGAGAGTCGTCGGATCGATCCTGTCCGTGGTTGGATATCATACGTACATCCGGCGCTATCGAACACATAGGCAGTGCTGTCACTTGTGGCAACAACGGATAGAGTACTGTGTTCAGTCTCCGTTACAGAGCTATCATGATGCGCCATGTAGGCAAGTTGTCCGTTCAACGAACCAACAACTGCTGATCCTACTTCTACAGGGTTCTCTAGTCCAACCGGGATCGCTGTCTTCACCCACACCGTATCCGTGCGCACGTCACAGCGATACCAATATGTCTTGCCCGACCAATAGATGATGTAGGGGGCTGCCTGATGCCACACGTACGAATCAACTCCTGTATCGAGCGGCTGCACTGGGAACGGTCTCCACGTGCGGCCCAGGTCTGCGCTGAGAAGCTTACTTGTACCGCCACTGTTCGCACTCGAATCAAAGGCCGTGATGTAATGGGGCTCTATGAACTCAACGATGCCATTGTGAATTCCCTCCTTCAGAACACGCGGATCCTCTGTGAGTTTCCGCCAAGTTTCACCACCGTCCGAAGACACAACCGCAACGCGCTGATTGAACGGCGTTTGACCATGGTAGAGATACGTGCCGTCAGCCAAGACGACAAGGTTGGCATTCTTCCCCACCACGTCGGTGTAGATAGAATATTCACCGCTCCACGTCCTGCCCCCATCTTCAGACATCAACGTTGTGCCGCGCTTCCATCCCAACGTGAAGATTCGGTCGCGCACAACATCTTCCACCACGCGAGACGTCCCCACCTGCCACCCAATCGGCATACGCGGCAACCGCACGATCCAGTCAACGGACTGCGCAACCACACTCCCGTGCATGCTGCACAACACAGCAACCAAGATGAATATCTTCATCATTGTTTCATCACCAAGCGCGCCTTACCGCCTTCAACAACGTGCCTCCCTTCCAACCCCACCCTTCTTCTCCTCCCCCTTTTTGCCCCCCCTTTGTCCTTTTCCCTCCCCTCCCTTCCCTCGCAAGGCGGGACAAAAAAAAACACCCCAGGAAAATACATTTCCCCTCCCTCACGGCCCAATTCACGAAAACATAGCCCGTTCTCCCTCCCAAACAAAAATTCCCTCTCTCCCCCCCAAGCCCCAACCGCCAGAGAACGCCCCCTGTCGGAAACCCAAAGCGGACCCCTCCTAAAAACCCACCCAATGGACCCTACCCCGGGCGGGGGGGGTGTGGGAAAAAAAAAAACCACCACCCCCGCCCACCCCCCCCCCCCCCAAACCCAAACCCCCCCCCCCCCCCACCCCCCCCGGGGCGTACCCCCCGGACCGGGAAAACCGCCAAACCCAAGGGGGTGGCAGAGACCGCCCAATAACACATCCGAAAGGGAAAAAAAGGCCGGGGGGACCCCCCGGGAGGGCAACCCCCCGGCCCCCCAAAAACAAAAAAAACCCCTTGGCCAAACCAAACCGACCTACCCACCCCAACCCCGAAACCGCAGGGGGGGCCCCCCGCCCCCGGCAACGGCCCGGCCCCCCCCCCACCCTCCCCCCCAACACACCCCGCCCCGGCACCCCCCCGCCCACCAAACACCAACCCCCGGCCCCCACCCCCCCCCCCCCCGCGGCCCCCCGCCCGCCCGCCAAAAAAAAAAAAACAAAGACGGGTCGAAAAACCGGCCCGGAAACGAGGCGCGGGGCGGACCCCCCCCCCGGCGTCCCCCGCGCGGGGGACACCCCCCCAAGCGGGCGACAGGACGCAAAAAAAAAAAAGGGGCGGAACGGAAACACCCCCACCCGAACCCAAGAACCCGGAAGCGGAAACACACCCACCACCGCCGCTGAAAAAGGGGGGAAAACAGAACCGAGCGCCGAACAAACACAACAACCGGGAAAGACGGGGAAAACCCCGAACCACAAAAAAAACCAAACACGCCCCCAGCCGCGCCGAAAAGGAAACAACCGGGGGGGGAGGAGGGGAAAGGCGCGGAAGAAAGAGGAGAAGCGGAGAAAGGGCCGACGGGGGGAAAACACAAAAACCCCCCCCCCCCCACCACCAAACACCCCCCCCCGGTCCACAAAACCACCCCCCAACCGCCCCCTCCCCTTCCACCACGTTCCCACCCCCAATCGCCCCACCCCCCCACCAACAAGAACCTCCCCCCCCCCGCACGGCAACGCCGCGCGCCCCCCCCCCCCCCGCCCCCCCCCCCGGGGCTAAAGGGCCCCATCACCCTCCCAGGCCGGGCCCGGCGAGGAACCCGCCGGCCGACCCCCCGGTGGGTCGGGAAACCACCCCCCGGGCCCGGGAAAGGGGCACCCCTCAATTCCCGACCCCCCAAACCCCCGTTCCCTCGGAACACGACCCCCTAAACCCCGGGGGCGGGGGGGACCCGGGACAACCAAACCCAGGCCCCGGACCGGGGCGGAGAGGGAAGGGCGGGCGGTGCGGGGGGCGGGAACCTCAAACAACCAACAACCCCCCCCCCACCAACCCCCCAGGGAACCTTTACTTAAGAGGGGCGCCCCCCAAAAAAACCAAAACCCCAGGCGGAACCCAAACAAGGGACCCCGAAAACCCACCGGAGGGCCGGGGCCGAAACCCCCACGGAGCCGGGGGGAGACCCCGCCGGACGAAAGGGGGGAAAACCCCCCGAACCCCCCCCAAGGACGAAACCCGAACAACAACCGACCGCGGCCAACCCTTTTTTTCCCCCACGGAGGACCCCTTTTTGTTTTTCTGCGAGGGGACGCGCCACAGCCCTTCCCCCTTCTCCCCGGACAGCACCACCCCCCCCCCCCTCCCCCCCCCCCCAACAACCCCCTACCACACCCCCGGGCCGGGAAAAACCAACCCGGACCCCCCCACGGAAGAAAGAGCCCCAAAGGAAAACAAAAACGCAACCCCCCCCCCGAAGACGCCCCCCGCGCCCCCCGCCCCCGGCCCGCCCCCCCGGGCCCCCGGGGCCCCCGGGGCCCGCCGGGGCCCCCGGGCCCCCCCCCCCCGCCCCCCCCCCCCCCCCCCCCCCCCCCCCCCCCCCCCCCCCCCCCCGACTAGACCTCGTAGTTGCGCCCGTCATAAACGTCATGATGTCATAACGTCATAAGAGTCATTTCGTCATTCGTCATTAGTAACTAGTAACTAGTAATTAGTCATTAGTCATTAGTAATTATAAAACCCCTTCCCGCTCTTCCTTCCCAGGTGTCCGGCAGCAACCATCTTGCGAAGCAGCGGGCACGGACGGTACTTGGAGTCGCCAAGGCCATTGTGCAACACTTCCATGATCGACAGACATACATCAAGGCCAATGAAGTCCGCAAGTGTTAGGGGGCCCATCGGATGTGCCATACCAAGCTTCATCACCGTATCGATGTCTTCAACAGAGGCAATACCTTCCATCACACAATACACCGCTTCGTTGATCATCGGCATCAGAATGCGATTGGAGATGAAGCCGGGATAGTCTTGCACTTCCACCGGAACCTTGCCCATCTTCTCGGCAAGGGCCTTGATGAGGGCGTACGTTTCGTCACTCGTGGCAAGTCCGCGGATGATCTCGCACAGCTTCATCACCGGGACCGGATTGAAGAAGTGCATGCCGATGAACTTGTCGGCGCGTGTTGTGCCCCCTGCCAACTCTGTGATCGAGATTGAGGACGTATTGGATGCGAGGATGGCTTCGGGTTTGCACACCGCATCAAGGGTAGCAAAGATCTGCTTCTTGATCTCGAGACGTTCACTGGCTGCTTCGATCACAAGGTCTGCATTGGCAGCACCTGCCTCAAGCGAGGTGTTGGTGGAAATGCGGGAGAGCGTTTCGGTCATCACATCGGCGGTGATGGCTTCCTTCTTGACCTGACGTTCCAAGTTTGACGTGATGGTCTTCATGGCTCGTTCAAGTGCTGTATCGCTGACGTCTACCAGCGTGACCGTGTAACCGCTTTGAGCTGCAACGTGAGCGATCCCGTTGCCCATTGTGCCGCCGCCAATGACCGTGATGTTCTGGACAGACATTTCATTTCCTTAATGGTGTGAACGTCAAAATTAACGCCCTTCGGCGTATGTTCACGGTGCTGAACGGTTCTAAATATGGGAAGGGGCTCCATGCCTGTGGATAGCAACGATCCAAACCTGCCAAAAGAGGTCCACGTTGAACGAGAGAAGACGAAGCGCACGCTGATCGTTGCCTTGGCGATCACCATCGTTGGCGTACTTGCCACGGTGTTGTTCTTCCAGAACGTTACCAATCGTGGTGGAACGCTGAAGGTGACGGATAAAGGGGTTGAGGTAACGCTGGAGCAGCCGATCACTGCGCAATTGGGCACGCCGTCCGAGAATGTCAAAGCGTTCGGTGACAGTGTGACGTTCACAACGGGCACGATCTCGGACAGCGCTTTACGGTCGATTCCGGGCGTCAAGACCGATGGCGCGTTCTCTGGTCAGAATCTCGTCGACACTACTGCCGGATTCGTGTTAGCAAGCGACAGACCATCAGCATGGACCCTGGAACGCACAAAGGAGGGCCTGCAGAGGCTTTCTGCGAACGATGGGAGTCAGATCACAGTGCGTGCTGAGCCAGCGACGCGAGCAAACGATCCAGATAGATTGGTGCATAGACTTTTGGACTCGTTGCAGCGCACCGGAACCAAGGCTGACTCGAGGATAGACTCAGCGGCAAAGACAGTGATGATCTGGTATAGAGATCCCCAGACGCAGGAGACTGTCTGCGTGAAGTTCGTGGAAGCGAACGGCATGATCTATACTGCGAAGGCAACCACAAAGGACCCTTCTTCTGTCACTAGTCTCGTGAAGAGTGTGTTCGGCTTTACTGTGATCGCGAAACCTACCGCGCTGAAGCCGACCGTGAGGAATCCCCGCTTGATCGTACCAAGTACCAGACGCCTGCCGCGATAAAGGGGATGCTGAGGATCTGACCCATATCGATGGGGAGGGATGCCTCAAAACCAACCTGGTGTTCCTTGAGGAACTCAACGAGGAAACGCCCGGTGAACAGCACAACAAGGAAGATCCCGAACAGCCTACCTGGTGCGGCCATCGCTACTCCCTTGCGATAGAGCAGCCATAGCCCAATGAAGATCACAAGGCACAATAAAGCCTCATAGACCTGTGCCGGGTGCCGCCAGACTGGTAGGACATCATTCAGTTTGAACCAGAACGCCCACGGCACGTCCGTTGGACGTCCAACGATCTCTGAGTTGAAGAGATTGCCAATTCGGATACACATCCCGGAGAGCGCGGCAACGATGGCAAGCCTATCCAGCAGCCACGTCATCGAATATCCCTTCCGCTTTCGATGGAAGAGCCACAGCCCAGTGATGATGCCTATGGCGCCTCCATGGCTGGCTAGTCCGCCATGCCAGATGGCGAAGAGTTCAAATGGGTTCTTCAGAACGATCTCGGGCTCGTAGAAGAGTACGTGACCCAGTCGGGCACCTAGGATGGTACCAGCGATCATGTAGATCGTAAGGAGATCCAAATCCTTGAGTTCCTTTTTCTCAGTAACGAAGATCTTCTTCATCACCTGGTAACTCAAGAGAAACGCGGTTGCGAACAACACTCCGTACCAACGCGGTGAAAGCGGGCCGAGTGTAAAGATCGTTGGGTCAACATTCCATTCTATCATAGCTGCGAATGTAAACAGAAAGCGCCCGACGTTTAGTCGGGCGCTTTGGGAATTTCACTGTGAGGCGATCGTTATTCGCCGAGTTCTGCGTCGATGAGCGGCGTTTCGATCTTCACCTGAACCGTGCGATTGAAGAAACGTCCTTCAGGAAGTTCGTTCGAGTATAGCGGCTCTTCTTCGCCTGTGCCACGGGTGTTAAGCTCCTTGAAGTCTGACGTGCGCTTCTTGATGAAGTTCTCGGCTGTGCGTGCACGGTCTTCGGAGAGTTTCTTGTTACGCGTATCCAGACCAACAACGTCTGTATGACCGTCAATGCTGATCACAGAGGACTTCTTCACGCGAGGGAACACCCATGTAGACATGATGCGCTCGTTAAGTTCACCGGCTTCCGGAGAGTCAAACTTGAAGAGGATCAGATTATACTTTTCGAGAGTGAACTCTGCACCTTTGTCTACGCCAATCGATTTAGAGGAAACTCGCTTGACGGGGATGGTTACGGTATCCGACTTGCACTCTTGACCGTTCTTTGAGGTCACAACGAGGACAGCCTTGTAAGGATTGAGGTTGATCTCTGCTGTTCCTTCCGGACCCTTTTCCTGTGGATACTCCATGTCCGTGTTGGTCCAGTCCCACTGCTTGGTTGGGTCTACCGTACCAATTTCCTTTAAGACATTCCACGGCTGACTATTACGGAAGACCTCGATGCGACGGGAGGCAACGATGCCGGCGTCGATTCCGTTCTTCATGGTCCAGTTCATCTGATCCGGATCAGGCGTAACCGTTGGGTCATTGTCAAGGATCGGACGTTGAACTTCCCAGAGATCATCTGATGACCCGCCTGAGAATCGCAGCTCTGTGCGGCGGTTCTCTACAATACCAAACGTATCGTTTGGATTGGAGCGAAGTTCCGGCCAACCACGAGCAGTAACCTTCATGCGATCTTCACCGATACCCCAAACATTCTTGAGGTAATCATAGACGAGCTGGGCACGTTCTTTTGGAAGCGAGGAGTTTTTGTCTTCGTTCTTCTCGTCTACACAACCAACAAGTTCGACTTTCACGTTTGGATACTTCTTCAGACGATATCCAAAGATGTTCAGCACGTGGTAATACTTGTCGAGTGTGCCACCCGGAAGGAGTTCGTCATTGAAGCCATTTGTCTGTGATGCTGTGATCAGCTTATAGCGGCTAGGCATTGCACTGCTATTGAGATCGAAGAACACATACGGAAGCATTGGGTAGAGCTGGATAGTTGCCCGCTCTTCCATCACGAGTCCCTTGAACGAATTGTTCAGCTTCTTGGCCCAGCGAGAGAATTCCATTTCTGCATTCAGGACCGGACGCTGACCAAGGGTGATGGTCTTGCGGATCTCTGTTTGCTGATTCGCTTCTGAAGCATTCGTTGTCTTACCCGGATCCTTAACACCAATCACGATCGAACGCTCTCCATAGTTCGGCGAATACGCCGTTACAGTGAGTGTTGTAGAGTCTTCGCGAGTTGCGCCGGTTCCATAATCGTCATTGCTCACGATAAGGTTGTTTTCCGTGCGCTGTTGGTCAACACTGTCTTTTTGCGTACGAGCTGTTTTGTTGTTGCGGAACGTGAGAGTTGCAGGGATGTTCTGACCCGTGCATTCGTCAATGACGTTCACGATCACGTTCACAGCACGGAAGTAGGACGGGATGAAGGCCATGAAGACGTCGAGGTCTCCCTGGAATCCGCTGATGTCCGTACGGCGCGAGGAGAAGTACAACACGTCGCCAGAGGCTGGCAAGGAAATGAACTGCTCATCTTGGTTCGTGTTGATCGGAGCAGGAAGCTGCTCTGGTTTAGACCATTTCTCACGGCCATCGCGATCCTTTTCACCGGTCTTCTTGGTGCGGTAGAAGTCAAGCCCACCCATATTCGGGAGGAGACCATTTGACGCGAAGAAGAGTGTGTAGCCATCGGATCCAATGAACGGAGAAACCTCCTGCTTTGCGGTGTTCACTTCAGGGCCCATGTTCTTGGCGGCTTTCCACTCACCAAGATCATCGTCCCAGTCGCAGTACCAGATGTCGATGTCATCATCGCCTTCGCCATCCGGGTTTGTTGGAGACGGGCGGTTCGAGGAGAAATACAGACGAGACTTGTCTGGAGTGATCGTTGGCTGCGAGTCCCAGAATTCTGAGTTCACAGTACGGCCAAGGTTACGTGGCTTAGACCAACGGTCACCTTCGATCTCAGCAACGTAGATATCACAGTCACCAAGACCGTCCGGACGGTTACAACCGGTGAAGTACAGGGTCTGTCGATCCGCAGCGATAGAGGCAACACCTTCGTTCATGATCGTATTCACACCCGCATCGACAGTGTCGATGTTCACCGGGGCGTAGAAGATCGTGTCGAGGTTGTTATCCTTCTTCGCCGACCAGAAGTCGTGCGAGAAGTCCCCATCCTTCGTCACTCGACTGCCTTGGCGGTTAGACACATAGTACAGTGTCTTTCCATCAGCACTGATCGTTGGACCGTAGTCCAATCCCTTGTGATTGATGACCTTCCCAAGGTTCAGGATCCTGATCTTTCGTGGATCCTCCAGGATGTCCCCGCGCGAATCTTCATCCGCCGATACAGTTGACTCTATGGTCACGCCATAGAGATACAACTCCGAGTTCGATGCTGCGGCCCGACCTTGCGCAAAAAGTAGTAAAGCGCCGACACAGACCGTCACCAATCGCTGCATCATACACATCCCGTCCTAATGATGATTTCGTCCCAACCACTTGGGTGTCCCGTTTCCGACATTCGTTGTTTTAGACAACGGACGGAAAAAATAGGTAAATGTGGATAACCACCAAAGTATATCGTCACAGAATGTGACGAACCTCGGCAGAAAATTGCAGCGAACGGACCGAAAAGCCAGCCCCCTGAGCACTGATAGAGGTTACTGGGAACAGGAATTGGACCGTTGGGCTCAAAAACATTTTTTTTGATAGTCGGATCTCCATCCCTACCCCGGCCACGATTCCCAGTTGAACGGAGTTAAGATCTGCCAAGGGCCCGTTCTGCAGGGAAACGGATGTTCCTTCCCCACCAGGAAGGCTTACCGTGGCCACTTCGCCGTTCGGAAACGTTACGGTCTCCGTTTCCAAGGTCTTGGTGTGACTCAAGCCCGAGGAGAACACATAACCAACAGAGGCGCCAAGCCGGGCAAAGAACAGATCAAAGAAATGGTGCTTCACGTAGGGCATTGCTGTGAGGACATTGAGATCAAGCTGGGCTTCGTTCAAGAAGGTGATCGGCACAGTGAAGGACCTCCCGGAAGGGCTGGTCTGTACCACGCCTTCCTCCTCGCGAAACCGTCCCGTAAGCCCCCTGCTGTCATAACCGAGGGTAACGCCCCAGGTGAATTGTGATCTCGTGAGCCGCTCGAACATCAATCCGGCCACAAAACCGGCACCGGCACCACCAGTGAAATCACAATTGCAGTTCGTAGTAAAGGTTCCGCCCTGTGTTGTAGACCCAAGACCGACGAATGCGCCTACTTGACTGTATACCAGACGCTTGCGGACAGCAATAGGGTCACTGTCCATGACATTCACCTGTGCATGTAGGGTGCCCATTGCCAAAAAACAGGCAAGGATCAGGATAAGGGGCTTGCGGTTCATGTTAGACATTGATGAAACTTATCATGGGTGGAGTTCAATCGCAACTTGTGAGTACGGTAAACAACATGTCATTTCGGTATACTTGTGACCCTATGACAGACCAGCAAGCACCTTCAGAGGCCATGCGAGACGAGCAGGCCGCCCCACGTGTCGAAGATTCTTCGACTACGATCTTCCAAACCGCTCGCGGCACGGCCGTGAAGCTCCTTAGTCGTTATGAGAATAGTGACTCCTACATCGACAAACTTCTCGATGGTGAGTTACGACGCTCGGAGCTAGAGCCCGCAGACCGCGCACTAGTTACCGAACTTGTAAACGGAACCGTACGGTGGCAATCCCGACTTGACTGGGTGTTGACAGGATTCTATCACGGTGAGTTTGCGAAATGCCTGCCCCTTGTCAAGAACTCTATGCGAATTGCTCTGTACCAGATGCTATTCCTGTCAAAGATCCCCGCTCCGGCTGCGATCAACGAGTCCGTTGAGATCGTCAAACGCATCAAGGGGGACAAACACGCCGGGATCGTCAATGGTGTGCTTCGGAACATCCTTCGGAACGTCCAAACGATCCGCTATCCGGATCGTCAGGAGAACGAGGTTCTTCACCTGTCCATCCACTACGCACATCCCCAATGGATCGTTCGTCGGTACGTTGATCGGTTTGGAGGCGAGCAGGCAGAGGCCATTCTTTCTGCGAATAATCATCGCCCGATGCTCACGCTTCGAGTGAATACCATGCGATCGTCAATGGAAGAGATTGAACGCCTCCTTACAGAGGCCGAGATTAAGTATGAGGTCTCACCGGTCCACCCGTCGAGCATCATGATCACGTCACTTCGTGACGTGCGGGCCCTGCCGCTCTTCCAGAATGGCCTTGTAACGGTCCAGGACGCCAGTGCAAGCCTTGCAGTACAGTTAGCCCACCCACAGCCGGGCATGATGGTCATCGACCTCTGTGCGGCCCCGGGAGGGAAGGCGGTTCACGCTGCTGAACTCATGAACAACACGGGAACGGTTGTAGCCCTTGAGAAGTATGAGTCCAAACTTCGATTCATCGAAGAGAACGCTCAACGTTCAGGGATCTCTATCGTGGCTGCTTCTCAGGGCGACGCCCGTGAATATTCTCAGAAAGAACAGGCCGACCTGGTTCTGGTGGACGCACCGTGTACGGGAATGGGTACGCTGTCGAAGAAGCCCGACATCAAATGGCGTCGAGATATCGATGACATTCGCAAAATGTCCGTAACACAGAAAGAGATCCTAGATCATGCCGCCACCCTCGTTAAGCCGGGTGGAGCCATTGTCTACAGCACTTGTACGATTGAACCGGAAGAGAACTCCGGAGTAGTGACCTGGTTCCTCGAGAAGCATCCTGAGTTCACACTCGATCGGGCCGAAAACCATCTACCCGCAGATGTGTGTGAGGATGGCTTCCTCCAGACCTTTCCGCATAAGCATAAAACTGACGGCGCCTTTGGTGCCCGCCTTGTCCGCAGATCGTAACGTATCACTAACACCATCATCAATCTGGAGATCTTCATGAAACGAATCGGAATGGTCATCGCAGCAGCATCGGTCATCGCCCTTGTTGGATGCGGTAAGAAGGAAGAACCACAACCTGTACCGCAAGAGATGCCTGCACCTCCGGCACCGGTATCTGTGGACACAATGCCAAAGGTTGACACGCTGAAGTCCGTAGAAGAGACGAAGACAACCACAACAACGAAGAAGAAGACAACAACAACGGCTGTCAAGAAGAATGACGATGGCACCCTGCAAACGGCGCAACCAAAGCCAAGCCGGGAGATGGAAGCACCCGCGGTGAAAACTGTGCAGCCAAAACCAAGCCGCTAATTTCTCTCGATCACGTAAAACGAACGCGGGCATCCGTCCAATGAAGGACAGATGCCCGCGCTCTATTTGTAGGAGATCGGCTTATCTGGCTGGCGTGTATACCCGCGTACCATGAGCCTTGATGGTCTCATTGATACGAGCTTTAAGAGCATACGGTACATTGGCGAACGTTTGATAGCTGATGTCGCACTCAATGTACGTTTCCGTACCAGTGCCTTGAATAAACTTGCCATCCGCGCCTCGCTTAACGAGGATCTTCGCAAAATTCACATCAGTTCCAGCACCCTTCGATCCGATAACGAAGCCGAAGTCTGAGGTTTCAACCGTAGTCGGAATTTCAAACAACTTTTCGCCATTGGTAGCTGGAATAGCCAGAGCCGATGTTTCGTAGATATCATCAAGCGAGCTGATGCCCGTGTATTGACGATCTGAAACATAGACGATCTTGGCTACTTGGCTAGGCGCGGTCTTGAACGTATAGCCGTTGTCGGCGTCTACATATGAGCTCACGCCTGGCGAGCCAATACGCGGTTGTGCGGAGATTGAGTCATCAAAACACACATCCCACTGACTACCATTCGCAACAAAGAGGCTTGCTGGGTCAGCCAGGCCAAAGATGCCAAGCCCTGAACCATTCGTTGAGCTTCGCTTTGAGTAAAGGCGAATCGATGCCGTCGAACGTCTTGCCGGAGCCCAATCGACAGAAGGCGAAGCATCGGAACGAACAGTGTCGTTGAGTGCATGTACCATACACTCATAGATCTTTCCTTCTGTGAGTCCGCCAACAACACCCGTTGTGCTACCTGCGCCGCTTACGATCACTTCACGCTTAGCACCTGTTCCGCCGGCAACCTTCTCGATGGCCATAAGGACATAACCGGTTACGTCTGTTGTGCTCGTCGGTAGTGTCCACTTCAAACGAATGGAGGTAGCAGAGGCCGACTGTGCCATCGTTCCAGATGGAGCAGATGGCTTGGTAGGGGTTGGCGTGAGTGGATCTTCGTTTGTGTTGCAACCGACCATCACAAGGGCGGCGATCGCAACCATCACGATGTTCAGACGAAAGATGTTCTTCATGGATTTCTCCGATATGGATGGAATGACGTGTTAAAAATTCAGCGTGCAAATTTGTTAAGAGTGAAGGTATTGACAGCGATCAATATTCGTTCATGTTCTGGCTCGCCATGGTACATCGCCAACACCGGCCTCTGCATTCACTGCTCTTGCGGCCGTGAATAGGTAGTCCGAGAGCCGATTGAGGTACTTCACGACGTAGATCCCAACATCTTCATGCGCGGCCAGCGCCACGGCACATCGCTCAGCTCGCCGGCAGATGGTCCGGGCAACGTGCAAATGCGCAGCTGCAGGAGTTCCGCCCGGCAAAATGAACGCTTTAAGGGGCTCCAGCCGTTCATCGAACCGATCGATCAAACTCTCCAATTCAACGATGTGTTCCATCGTGATCCTCGGAATGTCGAACGAGGGGGGTGGATCAAGCGGTGTGGCCAGGTCTGCTCCGAGAGTGAACAGCACCGAGGAGATCGATGCGAGCTGCTCAGAAACGCTCTCCGGCATGGTGCACGTACGGATCACCCCGATAGTTGCGTTCAGTTCGTCTACAGTGCCGTATGCTTCGATTCGAAGGTCGTCCTTTCGGACGCGAATCCCCCCGAAAAGGCCGGTTGTTCCGTCGTCACCTGTCTTGGTATAAATGCGAGTTGCCATGGGACACGAAGATACCCCACCAGAGGGTTTCGTAGGTTTGTGATCTATGCGAGTCTTCAATCTGCTCTTTATCGGTGATGTAGTAGGCCATGTGGGTCTGCGCGAACTCCTCCGGCAACTGCCGTCGCTCAAGGAGCACTACAAGCCCGATTGTCTGGTGGTGAACGGTGAGAACATCGTTGACGGTAAGGGACTATCCGACAAAGAAGCCGCGGAGCTCTTCGATGCCGGGGTGCATTGCATCACCACCGGAAACCACATCTGGGAAAATTGGAAGGCCCGCCCCCTCCTCGCCTCAAACCAGAACGTGCTGCGCCCGATGAACTATCCGATCGAGAATCCGGGAAGGGGCTTCACAGTGATCACTCTTCCGGATCAACGAACCGTTGGGATCATGCAGGCCCAAGGTAGAGTGTACATGCAGGCGATTGACTGTCCGTTCAAAGCGGTGGATGCAGCCATCAATAAGCTGGCTCCGCGGACAAAGATCATCCTCTTGGATTTCCATGCTGATGCAACGGCAGAGAAGATCGCCATGGGTTGGCATTGCGATGGACGTGTGAGCGCCGTACTTGGAACGCACACGCATGTGCAGACCGGCGATGCCCGCATCCTTCCGCAGGGCACGGCATACTTGACAGATACCGGAATGACGGGTCCGTACGACAGCGTACTTGGGATGAAAAAAGACATCGCGATCAAACGGTTGATCCTCCAGACCGCGCACAAATACGAGGTTGCTGAGCACGACGTTCGCGTCTGCGGTGTTCACCTCCAGATCGACGAGGATACGGGTAAGGCTCTTTCGATCGAGCCGTTCATGCTACCTCGCCCCCTCACAAACACTCTTACGAAATCTTAAAAGAAGGCTATCATGGCATCCACTCGAGTCATGATGCATCAAAAGGCGAAGATCCTCTGTACGATGGGTCCGGCCGTTGCGTCCAAAGAAAAAGTAGTCGCCCTTGTGAAGGCTGGCGCCAATGCCTTCCGACTTAACATGTCTCACGGGGCATACAGCAGTCACGAGTCATACGTAAAGGCGATCCGCGCGGCCGAAGAAGAGCTCGGGGTTCTCTTGCCGATCATCGCAGACTTGCAGGGTCCGAAAATCCGTGTTGCTGACTTCTCGGATCGGGAGTCGATGTCACTCGTGTCAGGCCGAGACATACGCCTTGCAGACGTAGGGGTCATGCGGGCTCTCAAGCTTGGTCCAAAGGACAACGTGATCCCAGTTCAGTACCCTACCATCGCCCAAGATGTGAAGAAGGGAGACGTACTGCTCTTTGATGACGGGTTGCTCAAGATCCAAGTGAGGGAGACAGACGGAAGCGTGATCCGCGCCATCGTTGTCCATGGTGGCACCTTACTTCCTCGGAAGGGGATCAACCTTCCGCAGACGGCAGTATCTCAGCCGGCCATGACCACAAAGGACCGCGCCGATGTGCGATTTGCCATAGAACAGGAGTGCGATTATATCGCCCTGTCCTTTGTACGATCAGCATCGGACATTGAGAATGTTCGCAAGTACATCACGAAATATGGCGGCACACAATGGGTGATCGCGAAGATCGAAAAACCGGAAGCACTCACGAATATCGAAGCGATCGTTGATGCTTCTGATGCCGTGATGGTTGCTCGCGGTGATCTTGGCGTGGAGATCGCTGCCGCAGCTGTTCCAATTGTTCAGAAGAAACTCATCCACCTCTGCAATTCAAAGGCAAAGCCAGTCATCACGGCAACACAGATGCTGGAGTCTATGATCCGCAATCCGCGCCCAACACGTGCCGAGGCAAGCGATGTAGCCAATGCTGTTCTCGACGGTACAGATGCCGTGATGTTGAGCGCTGAGACCAGCGTGGGTGCCTACCCGATCGAAGCGGTACACTACATGCGTATGATCTGTCAGGAGGCTGAGGCAGAGCTTCTGGATGACGGCAAACTCCATACTGGGTACGAACCCGAGGGTGACGGCAAACGAACGAACACTGAGTCCGTTGCCATGGCCGTTTCACACATCGCCGAGGAGCGCCGCGTGTCTGCTATCGTCAGTCTGAGCTATAGTGGCGAAACTGCGCGGCTGATCTCCAACAGACGTCCGCGAGCCGCGATCTTTGCGATCACCTCAATGCGCGCCGTTGCTCGGCGCATGGGCTTGTTGTGGGGCGTAACGGGTATGGTCCTTGATGCGATCAGCACAACTGACGACACCATCGAGCACATCAAATCCCTGCTTGTAAAAGAAAAGCACCTGGCTTCTGGGTCTACGGTAGTGTTTACGATCGGACGTCCACTCGTTGGGCGGGCACGCACGAACATGCTTTCCATCGAGACACTCGAGAAGTAACGCATCAGCACTTCACACATGTGCCTCAAACACGAACGGCGCATCAACCACGGAGGTTGATGCGCCGTTCGTTTTGTTCACTGATCGCTTACTTCTTCTTAGACTTCTTCTTTGGTGCCGGCGCTTGCTGCGATGACGACGCAGGTTTCGGATCTGTTGATGCAGATGCCTCCGGCTTGAGAATGAACTCCGCAAAGTTCTTGCCATCTAGATACTTCTCGGCGGTCTTTTTGACCTGTTCGGCGCTGAGTTCCTTGATGAATTTCTCACGGAGGAAGACGTTGGAGTACGGTTCTCCGTCGTGGTCGAACCGACTCAGCACCTGCATCCAGAACCGGTTGGTCTTAATGCCTGTTTCACGTTCCTTGGTCTGCATTTCCTTGACCTTTGCGATGAGCGAGTCCGGCACTGTCTTGGTACGAAGTGCTACCATTTCATTCTTCACCGTGGAGACCAGTTCATCCACACGCTCAGGAGCGCAGCCAAAGTATACGCTGATAGAAAACTCTTCTTGTGGGATCTTGTCAAAGTTCGGCTGCACCGATACGAAGTAGACGCCACCCTTTTCTTCGCGCATCTGCTCGCGAAGGGTGATCTCCATCACCTCACAGAGCGCAACCAGATCATATCGACTTTCCGGAGTGTACTTCATCGGTCCCGAAGCGGACAGCAACACCGTGCTCTTCTGTTCAACACCCTTGTACACGGTCTTGCGGTATTGACCCTTCTTCGTGCGGATGCCAACGTCCTTCCATGTCTCCTTCATTGGCACGCCCGTTGGCACGCTCGATGGCACCGGAGCATTGACCACCACCGGCACCCCTTCGCCCGACTGGCCAAACACCTGCGTTTGCATTGCTACAGGACGGAGATTGGGGTCAATGGTATTTGTACCATTTGCAGCCTTGGATTTTGGATCAGGCGGTGCGGAAGGAAGAGATGCGATGTAGGTCTCAACGTACTTTTTCAATGCCTCTTCATCAAAATTGCCCACGAAGTAATACGTGAAGTCCGATCCGTACTGGAATCGCTTCTTATAGAATTCGAACGCCTTTTCGAGATTGATCTGATCCACGCTCGACTCCGACATGGTGCGAGCACGAGGATGATTACCCGTGGACACAGACATAACGGTATCGATGAATACTCCTTCCGGACTCTTCTCCTTGTTGGCCAACTCAGCCTTCATCTTTGCCTTCCACGATTCAAACGCTTCGACATCCTTGCGTGGGGCCGTAAAGCCAAGATAGAGGAGCTCAAAAAACGTCCGAAGATCCTTTGGTGTGGACGATCCGTTGATCGTCTCTTGATACATGCCAATGCTTGGCCCGATGCCAACATTCTTACCGCTGAGCATCTTCATCAATTCATTGGTACCGAACTGACCTACACCGCCGGCATCAACCACCGTGGCTGCAACCATATTGGTGATGTGGTCTTCTTCAAGGCCCAGCGATTGGCCACCCCAGCTCTGAGCCGAGAACAGGATCTCGTCGTTCTTAAAGTCGGTCTTTTTGTATACAACACGGGCCCCATTGGAGAGCGTAAGCTCCGTTGCGCCAATATCAGACAACGTGCGGAGTTCCGTGATCTTACCGGCCTCAGGAGCCTTTTCCATAAGGGGCTTTGTAGGAGCCGCATCAACGTAGGCATCGATCTGCTTTGCCTCAACTGCAGCCAGCAGGTCGCGAACTTGCTGTTCCGTTGGCTTAACAAATCCATTGCCTTCCGGCACGGAGATCGCGATGACTCGATTTTCCTGAGAGATCAAACCACCGGCCAGACGATTGACGTCTTCGATCGTGATCGTTGGAACAAGTCCTTGGAAAATCTCCCACTCATGTACGATTCCTGGAACCGACTCTACTTGAAGTACATGTCGTGTGAGTTCTCGAGCGAATTGCTGCGACTCAGATTTATCACGTTCGTTATAATACTTCTCCATATTGGCCAAGGTTGATTCCTTGGCACGTGCAAGCTCAGTAGCTGTGAATCCGTGTCGCTTAGCGCGTTCCAATTCTGTCAACATCGCGTTCAGACTTTTGAGCACGTTCTTGTCAGCCGCCGTCACGATCCCATACGTAGCCATTGCCTCGCGGGCCATACGGTACCCACCGGTACCAGCGCTGGCGAATGGCGGTGGGTTCTTGCGCGACAGTTCAGCCAAACGATTATTCAACATCTCCATCATCATCTGGCGAGTGATGTTCCGCTTGTAGTCCGCATACGTGTGAACAGTGTCTGCCGGACGTTTGATAAAGAGCTCTGCCCGAGCGCCTTGAAGCTCAGGGTCTGAAGCGACCGATATCAGTGTCTCCTTGTGTGGGGGCAGGGTGATCTGCGGTCGACTCGATTTGCGTTCACCGGATGAGGCCGGTGAGCTGAAGTACTTGTTGAGATATTGCTCAAGTGTTGACGGATCAATATCTCCAACGGCAACGATGGCAAAGTTCTCCGGACGGTACCAAGTACGATAGAATCGACGGAGATTGTCGCCCGGCGCGCGAAGCAAGATGTTCGTATCACCGATCACATTACGCTGGGCATACTTGGAACCCCAGTACATATTGGCGCGGTGTTTGTCCTGCATCCGTTCTTCAGCGCCTCTTCCCAAGCGAAGCTCCTCCATGATCACACCGCGTTCAGCGTTGATAGCTTCCTCATCATACGTCACAAAGCCGGCCCAGTCCCGGATCACTTGAATGCCTCGGATCACGTTCTGAGGTTTATCAAGAGGGATCGTAAGCATGTATACCGTCTCGTCGAGATTGGTGTAGGCGTTAAGATCGGCTCCGAAACGCACGCCCATGGACTCAAGGAAGTTTACGAGTTCTTGCTTCGGGAAGCCCTGCGTACCATTGAAGGCCATGTGCTCACAGAAGTGTGCAAGTCCATTCTGATCGTCGTCCTCTAATACAGCACCGGCATTCACAACCAGCATCAATTCAAGACGATTTGCCGGTCGACTGTTCTTCATCAGGTAATACGGAATACCGCTCGAAAGCGTACCCTTCTTCACATCGGGATTGAAACGGACCGTGTCCTTGAGATCGAATGTTGTCTGTGCCGTTGCTGCAAATGCAGTGAGGACAAGACACAGAATGGCGACCATGCGTCTGGTCATGCGTTACTCCGTCAGAGATGATTGGATTCGTGCGGCTCAACGCCCCGTGTGACGAAATGTTACAGTTCGAAACGGGCGGACAGCAAAACTACGAATCAGACCTAGCGTCCCGTCACTCCTCTACTGTAGGCAGCCTCGGCCAGGGAGCGAAGTGACTCCTGCCGGTCCGCGATATCGAAACCCAGCAGCGCACTTAGGGCGATCATCACATCGGATGACCGTTGATTTTGGAGGAGCTCTAGAAGCGCGGCACGTCCGTGGAAACGCAACACGAGGTCGCAGATCACTGCACCGAGAACATATTCATCAGACTGATCGGTCTTAACACCCGTAAAGAGCTCCACGAACGACGGAATACGCCGATTGGAATGGGCAGCGAGGTACTCAGACAATGCATCTGAGAAGTCCATCACCCCTGTACCTCCAAGAAGGGTTGCAAGTCCCTCCCGCAGGATGGGATGAGCCCCGTCATAATCCCGAAACACAAGGTGCACAAGTTCGTGTGGATGATAGACCTCATTGCTGGCTTCGATGATAAGATCTGACTCAGGGAACGAGAGTGCCTGGGGCGGAAAGGCGTAATACTCCAGGCCGAGGATTCGGCATAGTTCATCTCGGTCGTGTGTGAGGACAACGCGAATTCGTCTCGGTATTGAAAGTCCGAAGCGCTCCCCAATAGCCCGACAGAATTCCGGGGCCTCCTTTGCCCTGCCCTCGTCCACGGTGATGTCCGATGGGTGAATGTAGGTCATCGACCCTACGATAGTTGTGTCCCATGCCTTTGTAGCACTCAAAAGCGGATCTTCTAGCTGCCACCCGATGGTACCGGAAGCATCCGTTGCAAGGATGAATCGCACCCGAATGATCCCCAATGGAATCACAACCCGAGAGGTTGGATCGAGTCGGGCAAAGATGGTACGAACCACCCAGCCCCCTCCATCATACTCCACGCTCATGACCGTTGCAGGAAACTGCATCACAACGTCGCCGTCCTGGAAGAACCAGTCCCTAACGATGGACCCGGCAGTAGTAAAGAACCCGTCCGTGCGTTTGCGCCCAGACACCTCACTCCGCCATGTGTGCAGACTGTCTACCCACCGCACCAACACCTCTCGGACATGCGGATGTGCCGTATCTACACGCTGCATAATGCGCACCTCTTCCGGCTGGCTGCGTACCGTGCAGACCAAGACCAAGAAGAGTATACTGGTCAGTATGGTGGGGAGGGGGCGAAGCACGAACTCTTGAGACGGATGTTGTGTTAGGGACGATGATACGAACGGTTTGTAGGTTTGCAACTCTGCTTCATCGACATCACTCCCTGGCTACCCCACATGGACCAAGAAACATCCGGAATCTCGTTCGATCTCACTGAGGATCAAGAGGCATTGCGTGCTCACATCCGCGCCTTTGTTGAAGAGGAGATCAAACCCATTGCCCTGCAATACGATGAGTCGCAGGAGTTTCCGCATGAGGTCTTCCGCAAGCTTGGCGATCTTGGCTACCTTGGCATTGTGATGCCGCCGGAGCTTGGTGGAGCGGGCATGGGATACATGGAATATGCCATCGTTGTGGAAGAGGTCGCCCGCGGATGTCCTTCCATTGCGCTTGGTGTTGCCGCTCACAACGGGCTGTGCTCCGGACACATTAATCGATTCGGCTCCGATGAATTGCGCGCTAAATACATCCCCCGCCTGGCGAAGGGTGAAACGATGGGTGCATGGGGCTTAACTGAGCCAAGTGCAGGATCTGATGCTGGCGGCACACGTACCGTGGCCGTCCGCGACGGAGACCATTGGGTACTCAATGGTGCGAAGAACTTCATCACACACGGAAACGTGGGTGATATTTGCGTTGTGATGGCCGTTACCGATCAGTCTGCCGGGAAACGCGGCATCTCCGCCTTTGCCATTGATAAGTCCATGGCCGGCTTCTACGGTTCCAAGAAGGAGAACAAGCTGGGAATGCGCTGCTCGGACACTGCGGGACTCACGTTCGACAATGTACGCGTACCGGCATCTCACCTCATCGGCAACGAAGGAGAAGGGTTCATCCAAGCGCTGCAGATCCTTGACGGTGGACGGATCTCCATTGCCGCCCTCAGTGTTGGTCTCGCTCAAGGGGCGTTTGAAGCTGCACTGAAGTACAGCGTTGACCGCGTTCAGTTCGGAAAGCGCCTTGCAGACATGCAGGCCATTCAGTTCAAGCTTGCCAAGATGTCGATGGAGATCGAAGCCTCGCGGATCCTTACGTACAAGTCTGCATGGATGCGCGACCAAGGAATGAACTTCACGATCGCCGCTTCGGAAGCAAAACTGTTCTCGTCTGAAGTAGCCGTTCGCACAGCGGAAGAGGCCATCCAGATCCACGGGGGCTATGGCTATGTGAAGGAGTATCCGGTTGAGAAGTACTGGCGCGACTCGAAACTCCTTACCATCGGCGAAGGCACAAGCGAGGTCCAGAAGATGGTGATCGCTCGTAATCTTCTTGCCGAGATCCAGTGATCTCTGTTGAGCTTCGTGTTATTTGAGTGGTAGGGGGCTCCCGTCAACCGGCCCAATCGATAGTCCGAACCATGCTGCTATGGTAGGCGCAATGTCTACCGGTGCAACCATCTCCTTGGATCGCTGCGGTTTGATGCGCCCGCCAAATAACATCATCGGCACGTACCGATCATAGTCATGCGGTGTACCGTGTGTTGCCGTGTTGGTGCCAAACACCCAATACCGCTTCGGGTAGAGCACAATATCTCCAGTTCGTGCCGCATGGAAGCTGTTGCGGAGATATCTGCACGTGGCTTCATCCGTTCCGTCGGGACAGTCTCCCAGCGCAAGGGTGTCTCGCGTTGTTACGATGCCTAGTCCGGGATGTTTTCGCAGCGCACCAACACTAGTGGCAAGCACCTCGGCTCGGTTCAGAGCGGACACCGCCGTATCGTTGAGATACAGGGAGGGGGCATGTATCGCCCTCACATAGGAGGATGTTCTCGGTGGTCCGAACCGCAACGTCAGGACAGAATCCACAATCGCACGGATCTCCTTTCTCATCACCCGTCCGGCATCGATACGCGCCCCCTGCTGCTGAGGAAGATCACGGATGACTTCCGGAATGGGCGCTACTCCATGGTCAGAGGTGATGATCAGGACGTAGTTGGCTCTTCCTACGCGTTGGTCCAGTTCATCAATGAACCTTTCGATCCGTTTGTCGGCCCGCACATAGAGTTCTTGAACTTCTCTGCTGTCAGGTCCGAATACATGACCAACATAGTCCGTTGTAGAGACACCAATACACAACAGATCCGGGCTTCCATCCTTACCAAGATGCTCCTTCTTTAACGCCATGGAGGCTGCATCAAAAACCATATCCATGCTAAAGGGGCTTAGCATAACGCTCGCAACAAAGTCCTTGGACGTTGCCGGCAGCACGTCGTGCGGAAATGCGTTATCACCTCCGGCAAACGCGCCTTCGGCCCGAACACTGTCATAGGCAGGATCAAGTGATGCCGGGATCTGCATGGTCCACTGTCGTTTGGAATATGTTGTGCAGCTCACTTCCTTATTCAGTGACGTCAACCACGTTGGTCGAGGGAAGGCCTGGCTTGTTGTCCACGTGCCCGACGCATCATCGAACCACACGCATGTACTCGCCCCCTTCCCACACATGAGGATGGCTGCGCGGTCCTTGAGGGAAACTCCTACAACCTTAGAGCGAGGATCACGCTCGCGCAGTTTGTCACCAACAGTTGGCATCTCCAACTGTGTTGCGCTGACGGCGCCATCTGCATCTGCTACGCAGTAGACACATTCATCGGTACGGATATCACAGAAGTCATTCCCAACGATGCCCGTGTGAGAGGGATAACATCCCGTCAAAAGAGATGCGTGACCGGGTCCCGTTAGGTTACTGGCATGCTCATAGTAACACTGGGAGAACGTGGCACCGTCTTTTTGCATTCGTGCAAAGCCCCTTGATCCAACGAAGCGAGAAAAGGATGTTGGATAGTCGCCCCGATATTGATCAAAAGACACAACCACAACGAGCCGTGGTGGTTTCTGTGCAGAGGCATCAGTGCAGCAAAGGACGGCTGCAGCGATGAAGAACAGGTATGAACGAAAGAAGGTCATGAAGCAACATACTTCATGACCTTCATAGTCCGTTGTGAACTTCGAATTACAATTGTCCCATCGATCTCATGATATTCGCTACCTCGTAGGCTTGACCCTGATTGTAGTCGGATGCGAGCTTGCGATAGTTAACGATGTCAATGATCGTACCGATCCAACACAGACCGCCGGTGAGGACGTACAATACGCCAAGACCGATGTTTCCGATCACAAACCGATGAATTCCGGCGATGCCGATGAATCCAACGATCGCGAGGATCAAGATCATTTGTGGTTCCTTGCGTCGGGACCGATACATCATGGCAAATTGTTGTGCCTGCGCTTCGGTCATCGGAGACACGATCATGTTCAGATACGCGATCTCTTCGCCATCGGCGTCGGGGATGTATTGTAGAACATTTGCCATAGAAACCTCAGGATACGGTCCGGCTTTGCCGAACCAAGTGAACGATACGTGCCGAAATGACCAATACGGCCGGGATGCCAAAAGGATGCGAAGCAAAAGATTCCGTCACCTCGCCATGTGCGAGCTGGCCGATAGACCTACCAAGACCGCACCCCCAGCAGCCGTCGAACCCTAACAGCGTTGGAACACATAGGGTTACGCTGTTCTCGAGGCTCGGCGCAAGCACGGCCAGACCAACCAAACCGGCGGTCCAGAGCCATGCTTCACGGGGTATCGCGCTCAAAATCGACTTCATGGGGGTTCTCTACGAATCGAATAGGCAAAGGTTACTGTGGAAATCTCTGTAAGGTGTTTGTTTATCTGCACCCTGCCCTGTATATTGCGCGTCCTTTTTTCGTACAACGCCAACAGAACAACATGTACGCAGTAGTAGAGATCTCAGGTCAACAATACGCCGTGGCTCCTAAGCAAACCGTAAAGGTGCCGCTTATGGACAAGAACGTTGGCGACACCGTTGAATTTACCAACATCCTCCTCGCGAGCGATAACGGCAATGTTTCCGTAGGCGCACCCTTCATCAAGGGTTCTGTCAAGG
Organism: Ignavibacteria bacterium; assembly: GCA_016707005.1. NCBI lineage: Bacteria > Pseudomonadati > Ignavibacteriota > Ignavibacteria > Ignavibacteria bacterium. The sequence continues at coordinate 909,280 of JADJIQ010000005.1, read as the reverse complement.
CAACTGTAGTAGAACATGGCAAGGGCGAAAAGGTCCTCGTGTTCCACAAGAAGCGCCGCAAGGGATACCAAAAGCTCAATGGACACCGTCAGTTGTTCACGAGCATTACCATCACAGACATCAAAATCTAATTAGGCTCCGTCATGGCACACAAAAAAGGTGGCGGTTCTACCAAGAACGGCCGTGATTCAAATGCGCAACGCCTCGGCGTGAAGAAGTTCGGCGGTCAGACAGTGTTGGCCGGCAACATCATCATCCGCCAGAACGGCACAAATGTTCATCCGGGCAAGAATGTTGGCCTCGGCAAGGATTACACGATCTTCTCCCTCGTGGATGGCGTTGTGAAGTTCGAGCGCAAGGACAAGGTTCGCCTCAAGGTTTCTGTTTACCCAGAAGCCAACTAATGATGAACTGCTGACGAATATGTAACGCCTCCTTGTGGGGCGTTTTTTATTGCCATCTTTCAGTAGCACAACCATGAAAACACCAGTTCGCGTTGCCGTCACCGGCGCAGCAGGCCAGATCGGCTACAGCCTTCTTTTCCGCATCGCCAGCGGCGAAATGCTTGGAAAGGACCAACCGGTCATCCTTCAACTTCTTGAGCTCACGCCGGCCCTTCAGGCACTGCGTGGTGTTGCGATGGAACTTGAAGATTGCGCATTCCCCCTCCTGCACGGCATTGTGCAGTCAGACGATCCAATGGTCGCCTTCAAGGATGCCAATTACGCTCTCCTTGTTGGCGCTCGTCCGCGCTCAAAAGGAATGGAACGCAAGGATCTTCTTGAAGCGAATGCTCAGATCTTCACTGTCCAAGGCAAGGCCCTCAACGCCGTTGCCGATCGCAACGTGAAGGTTGTCATCGTGGGCAATCCTGCCAACACCAACGCACTCATCACTCGCATGAGCGCGCCGGATCTCAACCCAAAGAATATCACGGCTCTGATGCGCCTCGATCATAATCGCGCCCTTGCGCAGATCGCAGCGAAGACCGGACTTCACACGTCGGATCTGAAGAAGATGATCGTGTGGGGCAATCACTCTGTGACGCAATACCCAGACATCTCGGTTCTTGAAGCCAACGGAACGCTTGTGTGGCCAACGATCAACGACAACGCGTGGTTGGTAGACACGTTCATTCCTACAGTTGCCAAGCGTGGCGCAGCCATCATTGAAGCTCGCGGATTTTCATCTGCTGCATCGGCTGCAAATGCAGCTATCGAGCACATGCGCGATTGGGCACTTGGTACACCTGCAGGTAACTGGACAACAATGGGTATCCCGGCCGATGGCTCGTATGGCATCAACGACGATGTTACGTTTGGATATCCAGTGACGTGTGCGAACGGCGAATACCAGATCGTTCAAGGTCTGGAGATCACCGACTTCTCACGCGAGCGCCTCAATGCAACTGTAGCTGAGCTCGTTGAAGAGCGCGAAGGTGTAAAGCATCTTTGGTAATGCGTAGCCAAGTTACTGGTTACTGGTTACTAGTTACTAGTTACTGGTTACTAGTTAGCAATGGCACCTCGTACTTAGTAACTAGTAACTAGTAACTGGTAACTAGACTTACACAAGCATCTTAGGGTACAGGAACGCTTTGATCGATCCTGTACCCTTTCCTATTTCCTGCCACGATGTTGCGTGCGAAAATGTCAGCAGCACAACGCCGCAGGTGGGCATGTGTGTGAAGCTGTCGCCGGATAGATATCGGATGAGTTCTGTAACGCCTGGATTGTGTCCAACGAGCATTGCTTTATCAAACTCGTCATCGATCGTAGTAACAACACCAAGAAGCGATGTAAGAGGTGCTTCGTAGATCGCATCAGTACGTATCACGTGGTTCTTCGACAGATCGAACGCGTCAATGAACTCCTCAGCCGTTGACCATGCCCGCGTGGCAGTACTGGAGATCAGAACGTGCGGATGTGGGTGATGCTTAGCAACGTACTTCGCCATCATCGGTGCATCATGCCGGCCACGTTCATTCAGAGTTCGCTCTTTGTCAGTGAGGCGCAGATCATCCCATGCCGACTTTGCGTGACGCACTACATAGAGAGTCTTCATGGGAAGGATGTCGCTTACTGTGATCGTACGGTGAAGAGCAGAAGGACCGTTGTGGCTGCCGCGGCGATGAAGATCACGGGCTGGGCAAGGTCATCCCAAAACGATGATGGAGGGGGCGGAACAGTACCGTGACTCCCGGAGTGTTGCTGCGATTGTGTTGCTTCGGCAACATCACGAGAGATCACGTGATCACTCCGCAAGCTCGGCACGGGCAACATCAGACCTGATGGCGATGCGCTACGGTTGCGTGCGCTGATCTTCACCACGATGGTACGAAGAATGCTATCCGAGTCTTCTCGAAGTGTATACCGCGTTGAGATGTCTTCAATGGAAAACACGACGTCCGATTCATCTTCAATTCGAACAAGGTGCGCTACGCGTCCGGCTTTTTGCATCCGCCTGCCAATGATACTCGCAGCCCAATCCCGATCAGGATGTTCCGACACAAAGAACTTCAGGTTGTCGGATCGTACGTTAGCACACACGGAATCGGCTACATTGGAGATCGCTTGATCGATCACGTCTATGGTATTCGGCACCTGTTGAGCACGTGCGAACATGCTCATGACGCACAACATTGCGCTCAACAGAACGGTTCGCGTTGTCACGGATGTTGTGCTTGGTGACGTAGAGTAAGCAAGGCGCTAACAAGACCATGCTCGTTCTCAAAGAGTCCAGGACGAACACGCAAAGGCCGGCGTCTTCCGCGTATGTAGATCCGCACCAACGCAAGCACACCGCGCACGTTGGTACGACGCTCGCTGCCAACAACGATCTTTTCGATCTCATCTAGTTGGAAGGTGCGTTCGTGGAACCTGCTGAGATACGTTACGGCGTCTTCGCTGATGATGATGGACCGTCTGCTCACACTGTTCACGATGAGTGAGAATGTTGTGATCAAAACGAACGATCCAAGGAGGACTACAACAGGATCGGTCAGGACAACGTTTACCAAACCCTGTTGGATAGTGCTATCCCAGATCGCCTTGATCATCACGTAGACGATCAGGGTAACGGCGTAGACAGCAATGGACTGCCAATAGAAGTCGAGCTTCACATGAAATTCAGCCGGAAGGTGAACCTTCTGCAGTGTATCGGTCATGCAAAGCCCCCTTTCCACCCGCCTATGCGGAGAACAAGTTGGGCCGCATCTCTGGCAGCGAATGGTCTGCCTAGCGAAAGCATTGCATTGGACATTACTGCACGTCTGTCTGGATCATTCATGACGGAATCGATCGTGGGAAGGAGAATGTCTTTGAGAACAGCATCAGACAACACAATGGCTGCATTGTTCTTCTCAACGACCAATGCATTGTGTTGTTGTTCATTGGTCGATGCTGTTGCAAGCGGAACAAAGATGGCTGGCTTGCCAACGATTCCCAGCTCAGCGATGGTTGTAGCCCCGGATCTCGAAACAACCAGGTCTGCGGCCGCATAGGCACTTCCCATATCGTCGAGGAACGGAAGCATCACTACGTTAGGGGGCAGTGGGGTTTGCGGAGCAAAGCCCTTCCCCGTTTGCCAGAGAATCTGCCACGGACGTTCTGCGATCTCGGGCAGTGCACGTTCAACGGCAGTGTTGATCGTATGAGCTCCGAGGCTTCCGCCGAATACCAGAACTGTTTGTCGATGAGGATCAAGTCCATATGCTCGGCGTGCCTCGTCAACCGGCTTCGCCGCGTGGATCTGTGATCGAACGGGATTACCGAGGACATGAAGTTTGGGCGACATCGAATCCGGATAGAACCCCTTGCTTTCGTCGAAGGCCAGAACAACGGCCGTTGCCTTTGGAGCGAGTCGGGCATTAGCCTTGCCCGGGTTGAGATTGCTCTCCAATACAACAAGCGGTACACGCTCTCGCAGTGCTGCAACACCTACCGGGTAGCTGATGTAGGCTCCCGTACAGATCACGCAATGCGGTCTGTGCTGGCGTATGGTTTCGCGTGCGATGCGAATAGACGTAAGCACCTTCACCGGAAGCGTGAGCGTGGAAAAGGCAAGCCCCTTAAAGCCTGTGATCGGCATCGGTACATACTTATAGCCGAGTTTGGGAACCAGCGTGGTCTCCATTCGGTCCGTGCTGCCCATGAAGACAGCATCGCAGTCACCTCCCGTGAGAGCCTCCAATTGCTCAACAACAGCAACAGCAGGAAAGATGTGTCCACCGGTCCCCCCGGCGGCCACAACCACACGAAAGTTCTTGGAAGGGGCAACTGTTGCGATCACGTTTAGATACTCAGTAGATGAAGCACCACCAAAATAGGCCCTCTTCCGTAATTTCAGCCGTCCTCCCCCATTCTCTTGACCAAAGCACCATGCACCGACGCACATTATTGCTCCTTACACTTCTCTTCATCCTTCCTGTGTTCGTACGCGCGCAAACGGTTGGTGTGAAGCAATACATTCAACAGGTGGCCTCGGGGTGGACGTCTGACGCAAAGAAGGCACTGCCGGATCTGTTGATCGATAATCCCGACGATCCGGGCGTACTCTTTCTTCATGCATCCCTCGTTGAAGATCCTAAGAAGGCCGCTCCACTCTTGGAGCGCATTGTTGATGCCTATCCGAAGAGCGAATGGGCAGATGATGCACTAGCTCGGTTGGTGATCTTCGCAGCAACAAAGGGAGAAGCAGATAAGGCCAAGAAGACCTTCATTACGATGCGAGAACAGTACTCACAGAGCGAACTCCTCCCAGTGGTGTACGATGTGATGCGTTCCACAGTTGGGGCTCCTCCTCCCGGAGACCGAACTGTTGCTGCACCTGCACCAAAGAAGGCAGAGCCGGTTGCCGAGACTCCGGCAAAGACAGCTGCAAAGGCTTATACGTTGGTCACACGCACCACGTTCAGCAAGGATGAAGCCGACGGTCTCGTTGAGCAATTCAAGAAGAAGCGCATGCGTGCACGGCTCACCTCTGAACAGTTGAAGAACAAGACGCGATACATCGTTAGCGTGGGCGAGTACGAAACGGAACCGGAGGCCCTCAAGGATCTCGACGCTGTCCGTGCGGTGTGTAAGTGTAAGCCAACGGTGACAAAGCGTTGATGCGTTTTCTCGCTTCGATCTTCCTTCTAACGCTCACACTGAGCACAGTGTTTGCGCAGAACGCCGATGTGAACGCCGAACGCGTCTCCATGGATATGCAGCTCCTGCGAGCTATCGATGGTGCCGCACCACTCGGGTCCACCGCAGTGTGGCCACAGTCCGCCTTTACACTCACTGAGCAAGGCAAGGACACAGCCAATGCATTTGGACGCTACATCGGAGCCTACTACGGCTCTGTGCTGCTTAATGCGCCGTTGACGAGGGATCTGGAGTTCGCAGAGACGACGAATGGACGGTTCCGCGGGCTGTCCTATGCAGACAGCATCGCACGCATGCAGGGCGATATCTCCCTGATGATGAGGCCAGGCTACTACGATGACGGAACAACGTCTGATCCGTTCCTGCTGATGCGTCCGGCCATACGCTTTATGGGCTCACTGGGCGGAAACTTCGGATACTTCCTCGACCTCTCGAATGGCATTCGATTGGCCGGAGATCCGGCCCTTATTGCCAAGACGGACCCAACACTCTCCCGAACGTTGAAGTTTACGATGGAAGACAGCGCCTTCTTCGATCGCTACATCGGCTACGTACAGTACCAAGGTGATTGGCTGCGCATTCGATTCGGTCGGGAAGCAATGCAGTTCGGCTTCAGCCCTATCGACAACTTTGTTCACTCCATTGAAGCCCCCTTACTGGACGGACTTCTCATCGACGTGCCGTACAAGAGTGTGCGCTTCACCATGACGCACTCAGCCGCGAATGGTGTAGATACATCGGGTGCTGCCGTGATGGGCAAATACATCGCAACACACCGGCTTGCCTTTGATCCCGTTGATTGGTTGAGCGTTGCCGTGAGTGACATGATCGTGTATTGGGGCAGGGGGCTTGATTTTGTCTATCTCAATCCGCTCGCATTCTTTGTCTCTGCCGGACTCAGCACGCAGGAACGAAGCGCCAACGATAATTCCATGATGGGTGTTGACCTTGCCGTTCGCCCGTTCAAGGGGACCATGGTCTATGGTTCGCTCATCATCGACGATCTCAACTATGCCACGTTGGGAGATTCGTCGGCCGGAGGAAACCAAAACAAGTTTGCCTACCAACTTGGCGTTTCTCAGGCACTCGGACAGCCCGGCTCTTCGTCGCGTTCCTTGCTGTCTCTTGAATATGCTCGTGTTGATCCCTTTACGTTCTCGCACCGAAGCATCAACGCATCGTACACAACCTTCAGCGCACCGGTGGGGTATGATCTTCAGCCCAATTCCGATCGTGTTGCGTTTCAGGCTCGACACTGGTTCACGCCACGCACATTCCTTCGTCTTGATCTCGACTACTCACGTCACGGCGAGAACTTCCTCGATAGCACCGGCAACATTCAAACAGCAGAAGACCCCAACTATCCCGGCTCCGGGATCCTTGTTGCCATCGGCAATGTAGGGGGCGATATTCTTCGCGGTGATGGAGACGGTCTTGCAGGCAACACCTTCCTGCGCGGCAACGTGAGCTATCAACGTCGCGTTCGACTCTGGTTCTCTGCAGAGTGGATGCCGAACATCTTTACAGACCTCCGCATTGGCTACACGAACCGCAATGGCGGTAATGCGCCGGAGAACTTCTTCTTTGGATCGTTTGAGATCCGCATAGGCTATTAAGGCCGAAACGCCTGCTTCACAACCTGAAGTACGTCGCGTGTTTGATCGTCCTTGCGGCGGATCACGTAGGCTACAAGTTCGCAGTTTTCAAGGTTCCAATCTACGCCCTCAGGAATGGCATAGCGAAGGACCTTCTTGACCTTTGCACCAGCAGGTTTTGCATCTGTGCTCAGTGAATCGCCCCATGCTCCATTCATCGATCCACGCAACACATGCTCAAAGTCATAGTCCTCTACGTGTGATGGCGTCAGTCGGTAGTCCTTCTGATCCTGAACGATCCCGTTCTCAATGAACCACACAACAAGTGAGTAGTCGTTCTCACCAGCCGAGCGGTAGGTTGCTTCTACAGTAGCCACCACCGTGCGCTTGTCTGCGTGATACGTATGGCTAAGCTGAAGATCAAGGATCGGACTCAGCGACAGTTGCGCAGCAACGGCCGGCGCCCAATTGTTCTGACCGAGAATGAACCGCGCATTGTATTTGGCTCGATTGACAAGGCCGTTTGGATTTCCTGCACGACTGATCTTGAACGTCTGATCAAGCGTTGTGCCTACCTCGGTCTGAAAATCATACGGATAGTCCGGAAGTTCAGGCGTGGCAAAACCGCCGGCATGTACTGCTGTAACGATCACACGCCCTGGATTTGCCTCTGCGATCGTCTTTGCAATATCTGCTGCCTCCGGACAGTTACCGCAAGTGTGTCCAGTATAGTCCTCAAGAAGCACATTCTGCAGTCCGCCAGTGGACACAACAACACTAGATGTATCCTTCAGCAACGTATCTGCCGGATCGATAGGATTCTTCAGGTAGGGGGCGTCCACTACGTCACAGGCATTGATCATCAATGCTACGGTGATCGTGATGACAAGCATGATCGTCTTCATGGGTTATCTCCGTTTCGATGATGCTATGACCACCATCTCATTGTCTTTGTTACGTCAGAAAGAATACGTTACGTTCAGCGTCATGCCGTTGGACGCTGGTACAGGACGGCAGATACCGCCCACGCAGAGGATACCACCACGAACACGTCCGTATCCGCCTTGAACGCGAAGTGCGCCTGTGTTGTAGGAAACACTGGCATTCGGATAATGTACTTGCAGCGCAGGATCGGCGTTCCCGTAGTTGTATTCATCAAAGACCGTGAAGTACCAATGTGGCGAGATCGTGTACTCTGCAAGTGCCATCACCCAGTTGCCGTTCTGAAGGGCGAGCTTCGCTCCCGGTTGATGAGAAGCCGACATGAACTGGAACTCCGTACGAAGACTCTGGTTCTTTGCTGTTTTGAACCACAATTCAAGGCAGGCAAAGTTGGCGGTGATCACACCGTAGAGTGTTTCATTTGGTGAGGCACGTCGTTCAATGATGTCCTGGTCGTAATCAAGATTGATGTAGACAAGAGTGGCCTTGAAGTCCTTACCAAACTTGCGCGAGATCTCCACGTTGATGTCTCGGTAGTAGATGCGATCATCCCACCAGAATGCCACATCATAGGTAAAGGGGCTGGTGTGTGTTGTGTCCATTGCATGGATCACCGACGCATTGAGGGTGATCATCGTTTCATCATTCCCAAGACCCGATCCTTTCGGGATGGTAATGGAAACATCGCCCTGCATGCCGAATTCACCGGTAGGCTGGGTCGCATACGGGTAGAGCGTAATAAGTCTCCACGTGTGCTGTTTTGTAAGCGCCGGCAAATAGTTCACCTGTTGTGCGAATCCCGTTGCCGTACGATCGCTCCGGAAGTCCATGTTGTCGATGCGCTTTGCCGCGAAGTTCATCCCAAAGCCCGAGCCGGCATACGATGCATTGAGATAGAGAGCATCACCGGGATTGAACGACAGAAGGTTTGCAGCACTCGGGTCATTTATCTTATACGCGTATTCGAGTTCGAGCGAGAAGTCGGAATACATGAAGTGGGCACGTGTGGACCATGCAAGGACGTTCTCGGGGATCTTCAGGAGATCTTGATCATCTGCCTGATACCGGCTCATCACACTTGCGCCAAGGGTGAGGTGCATGCCAGAAGGGAGAAGCGAATCTCCTAGCTCATTCAAGTCGAGGCTAAGATCGCCCCCTCTCATAATACCTCTGCTCAACTCCCAAAACGCACGTTGTCTGCCGATGAGACCGGTGATCTTCATTCCGGGTGTTGGCATGAAGCGCATCCGCAGACCATCGATCGAATTGTCGAAACCGAGATTGCGTTCTTCATACGTGCGGAAGATCATCCCGCTGCCGAACTGTTCGTAGAAGTTTCCGGCCGTTACTTCAAAGATGTCATCGGTGTACGACGCGAAGCGGTATGGAATGCCAAGCCCCGTTCCACTGCCGGATGTTCCGTATCGCGGATCGATACCGAGAAGCGGGTTCTGATAGGATTCGAACCTGATGCCGGCGCTGAACTTGCCGCGGGAGAACAGGAGATTGAAGAACGTGTTGGAGAGGATCCGTTCGGGAACCTCCGGGGCACCGATAATGGTGTCTTCTGTGTAGGTCTGAATGTCGGACTGAAGGGACCCGCTAATGGTACCGATGTCCTGAATGTCGATACCTTGACCAAACATTGGAAGCGACAGCGCAACCACGGTCACTATCCCGGCAATGAGTGCCTTCACAGATTATCCTTCTTTGCCCGTGAGTTTCTTGAAGAGCTCTTCCAGCTCATCTTCGTCGCCGGACGAATATGCACTATGGGAGAACACAACCTTACCGTTCATGATCACAAATGTGTGCGGAACGTTGTTCACGTTCATGGCGCGCTTGAACTCTTGGTTGATGTCGAGCAACACCTCATATGTCCAATTCCTGGACTTTACGAAAGGGGCTACCTTGGACGCATTCCGAGAGTCATCGATGGACACTGCCACCAGCTTAACACCGTACTTCTCTTGCCATTCTGCATAGAGGCCATGGTAGGTTTGGAGCTCCTGAAGGCACGGCTTACACCATGTTGCCCAGAAACTCACCACCACGGGCTTATTATCTGTGCTGATATCGGCCGTATTCACGAGGTCGCCGGAAACGCTACGGATCTTCACGGAGGGAAGACGAGCGGATGAGGAATCCTGAGCGCGAGTGATCCCAGAAAGCGCAACGAGGGCAACGATCGCCGCCAGAACGAACCTTTTCACGAATTCTCCTGTCACAAATGGGTGGTTTCGGCGTCGTACACTTCACACGTTCGGGAATTTGCCGGCGTGTAGTAGGTTTGCAGAACGCATTGAATCCAAGGGACGTCAAATTATGAAAACTCATGTACTTGCGCTCATCGCAGGACTCCTCCTTTCTGCCTCGGCTGGTGCCCAGACATATACGATCGATTGGCTCCAAGGCGAAACGATCAACGGTACGCCTGAAGGCGGCACAGTAAAGCGCGAAGGGACCATTCGAAACCTGAACGAAACGGCGAAAGAGCTGTATTTCTCGTACGACCTGAACGACGTGTCGCTCGACCATACGGCACAACTCTGCATGAACCTCTGCTGGTCCCTCTATCCGGGCCCGGGAGACGACCCATATATCCGCGAAGGCCAGGTCCTGGCAGTAGGCGGTACCCTCCCGATCTACGTTGACCTCACTCCTCGCGGTGCAGAAGGCACAAGCATCGTACGCGTCTCCTTGTTCGATAAGACGAATACGAACGACAAGCTCAACTTTTCGATAACCTTCAAGATCGCCCCTTCAACATCTGTTCGCGATGCGTCTGAGATCGGCCTTTCCGTTGGTCCGCTTCCAGCCTCTGAATCGATCACGGTACGCGGCGATGTTCTCCCATCGATCAATTCTATCGGCCTCTACGACGCCTCCGGCAACATCGTTCGTTCGTATGGCGTGTATGCCTCCACGGCAGCCACATTGCCGTTGAGCGGCCTTGCCTCGGGCACCTATCGTCTCATCATGACGTCAGCCGATGGTTCGATGTCGGCCTCTCCGGTGGTCATTTCCCGCTGATCTTCCACTCTTCGCTCGACCCATGAAGAATATCATCGGCCGAGGACTGGCCTCCCCTGGTTTCCAGGCAGCTGTCCTCGGCCTTCTTGTTTTTGCGACCTATGTGCTGACCATGGCGCCTGGTTTGATGTATACGGACAGTGGAGAACTGGCTGCCGCATGCACAACCCTCGGTGTTGCACACCCCACCGGCTATCCGCTCTTTACGCTCCTGGGGCACGTATGGACGATGATGTCATGGGGCTCCCCGGTTGCCGCCTTGAACGTTTTGGCCGGAGTGTGGGTGGCTTCTTCTGTGTCCGTGATGTACCTCCTGGTTCTGCCCCTCCTAGCGCGTGTGCATGGTCCGCGCGTTGACCACCTCTATTCGATCATCGCCGCAAGCGGCGCTCTTGTCCTTGGATGGAGCAGCGTTGTCTGGGCTCAGGCCACATCGATAGAGGTCTATTCGCTTCATCTGCTTCTCTTCTCGCTTACGTTGCTCTTTGCCTTCAAGAGTGCTAACGATGTTTACAATGCGCAGCGGTGGACCACACTAGCCGGACTCTTCTACGGCCTGATGTTGGCCAATCACCTGTCTTCGGCCTTCCTTGCACCGGGATTCATTCTGGTGTGGCTTTCTGGAGATCAGGACCGTAGACTCCGTCTCCGCAATTGGGCCTATGTGGTGATACCGGCGCTCGCCGGTGTTGCCCTTTATGCAGTGCTTCCGCTACGGAGCATGCAGGAGCCCCCTATCAACTGGGGAATGGTTCATCGGGATCTATCATCCTTCCTTTACCACGTAAAGGGCACCCAGTTTGGGGTGTGGATGTTCAGTGACAAGAAGGCGTTCTCCGACAACGTTGCAATGTTCTGGTCGCTCCTCTCTTCCACCCTGCTCTGGGTTGGACTGGTTCCGGCCGCGGATGGGCTCTGGCGCACGATAGCCTCACGACGCAGCGTAGCGGTTGGATTGATGGCCATCGTCGCGGGCAATCTTGGGATCTCGTTGGGATATGCCATCCCCGATCTGGAACCATATTTCCTTCCCACCATTCTCGTTGCCGTGTTGCTGTTCTGCGTTGGGCTACCTACACTTCTGCAGAAGCTGCCGTCGCGTCTTCATTGGGCAGCTCTCGCCATGCCAATGGTGTTGGTGGTTGTGGGATGGCAACAGCAGGACAGGTCTGACCATACGGCCGTAGATAACTACACAACGTGGGTCTTTGATAACGCCGAACCGAATGCCATCATCCTTACTCGACAGTGGGACTATTTCTGTTCCGCGGCGTGGTATCGTCAGGTGGTGGATCACGAGCGGACAGATATCACCCTGATCGATAAAGAGCTTCTGCGTAGGACCTGGTACGCCCCCTACCTCCTTCAGCGATATCCCAACGTGATGAAGAAGGTGCAGCCGGAAGTGGATGCCTACATGCCCTATCTCGAGCTGTTTGAGTCTGATGCAGATGCCTTCAACAAGAACCAGGGCAACGTTCGGATCATACAGCAACGTTTTGTTGCACTCTTGAACGCCCTTCTCACCGCAAACCCGGATAGGCCGGTCTATATCACTCCTGAACTCCTTAGCGACGAGCAAGGATTTGCAGAAGGATATGAACGACGTCCAGCAGGACCGCTTGTGAGACTCACCAGAGACACCCTCACCTACCGTCAAAAGCACGGCATTGCAGGGTTGGAAGAACTGGTGACGAGTCTCAGAGGCCGTTCAGACCGACTCGATAAGGGGCTCCAGCAGACCGCACTGGCCGGATTCGGAACAATGGCGTTCTACCAACTTGACGCGTTTACCGATACTGCAGGTTTCCGCAGATATCGTGATCTTGCGCGCCGCCTTGACCCGAAAGATCGCATCACCCGTCAACTCGATGGTGTGATCCCATAAGGGTCGTAGACTTGTCTCAACAATTTCACGAGCACCCCCTTGACACGTCATGCCGTCACACCGTCGTATCGTCATAATGTCATAAAGTCGTTGCGTCACTCTGTCATTCTCGCCATTCTCCTCCTCGGTGGTTGCGCTTCCTGGCAAGAGCCGGAGGCTACGGCCGATGCTACACCACCTCCTGGCTATGCACCGATCTTTCTGAGGACTGTTGCTCCGCTGCCGGAGAAGAAGCCTCAGAAGGCTGCTCTCACAGCAACGCGCGTTGATACGCGCGATGGCAAGACCGTGAAGATCTATGCACACGTGCTTGATTCCAACGGAACCTATTACACGGGTGGAGTGAAGGGAAATGGGAAGGCGCTGTGGTGCAAGGTAACCGAGACCATCAACGGTACAACTCGTGAGGTGAAGAACTACACGATCCGTGAGGTAACGGAGCGCGACAAAGAACCTATCGCCGTTGCCTTGGTGATGGACAACTCCGGTTCAATGGGCGACGCACGTGCACGAGCAATGCAGGCCTCTGTTGAAGACTTCCTTGGACTGAAACAGCCGCAGGATGCTGTTGCCCTTGTACGATACGATCATCACACTGAAGTGGAATCTGCATTGTCGAGCAACACCGACGAAGTGCGCGCACGTTTGAAACAAAATGGCCTGGAGGGTTTTGGAGGGGGCACTGCGATTCACTCAGGTGTTGCTGCCGCGATCGAGCATCTGGATGCAACCGCACCGAAGGGTACACGCAAGGCCGTGATCATCTTCACCGATGGTCAGGAGAATTCGTCAAAGATCTCTCGTGATGAGATGATCTCTCGTGCTATCAAGTCCAACATCGTGGTTTGTGCAGTGGACTTCGGTGCCGGTATCAACGAAGGATACATGGAGGACATCGCTCGCAGCACCGGCGGGTCGTACTCGCACATCTATGGCACGGCAGAGTTCCGTCCGATGTTCGAAGATGTCTACCGCAGACTGAAGAACAGTTACGTGATCGAATACCCTGTTCAGGATTACGGTCCGCACGATGTAAAGTTGAAACTCTGTTGGGGGAAGGACACTGCTTCGTCAACTTTCAACTATGACAATACTCCGGATGTTGGAGCCATCGCCCTCTTGAACGTGAATTTCGATCACGGCAAAGCAACCCTTGATGCATCATCTTCTGTTGCTATCAACAACATCGTAACAATGATGAAGGCACTCCCGAAGATGACGATCGAAGTGCGCGGTCACACCGACAATACAAACAGCACAACGGATCCGGACTTCAACAAAAAACTCTCACAGAAGCGCGCAGAAGCCGTCCGCGATGCGATCGTGCGTGGTGGCATCAAGGCTGAGCGTATCGCCGTAAAGGGTTACGGAGATTCTGAACCGGTGGCATCGAATGACACCGAAGAGGGCAGGGCTCAGAATCGCAGAACAGAATTCATCTCTCTTACCCGGTGACCTTCATGGATCCGTCCTACCTCGTCTTTGACCTCGAAACCGTTGGACATTCCGCTGAGAACTTCGACGATGTCCAGATCGAGTATCTCTTGCGCGGCGCATCTACAGAAGAAGAGCGCGAGAAGAAGATCGGCGAGTTTTCCCTGAGCCCCCTCACAGGAAGGATCGTGTGTATCGGCATGCAGATGATGACGCGTGAGGGTGATGAATGGCAAGCAAAACGTGTTGCCTATTCCGTGGATCCATCGATGGAAGACGGGGCTCCTTCGCGACATGAAGAACTCCCCTCCGGCTCAACGTGGTATCTGAGCAGCGAGCGCACGATGCTGGAGAACTTTTGGAAACTTCTCAATCATCACCGTGGGATCACTCTGGTCTCGTTCAACGGCCGCAACTTTGATGCGCCGTGGTTGATGTTACGCAGCGCCGTCCTCGGCATTCGTCCGTCCAAGAATCTCATGGATGGCACACGGTTCAACTATAGCGGACACATCGATCTACTCGATCGTCTAACGTTCTTCCAAGGTTCCGGAAGCGGAGCTACACGGAGATTCAATTTCGACTTCTATGCGAAGTCGTTCGGCATCACATCACCTAAAGCAGAGGGTGTGGATGGTTCAATGGTGGGCGACCTCTTCCAAGAAGGCAAACACGACACCATTGCAGAGTATTGTCTGCGCGATGTTACCGCTACGTGGGATCTGTTCGTTACGTGGGATCACCTTCTGCGATTCTAAACAGCCGGCTTCTCGTGTTTTGTTCGCAGCGCATGGATGTATTGGCCAAGTTCCGCTGCCAGCAAGAAGACAAATGCTGAGTAATACAGCCAGAGTGCAAACGATGCAAGTGCAACGTATCCGCCGTAGAACTTGCTAAAGTTCGTTGCACCGTTCACATACCACGAGAACAGAATACGGGCGAGTTCCCATAGTACAACCGCAACACCGGTACTGATCAAGATCACCGGCCACGGCAATTTCCTGTTCGGAACAAGTCGGTAGAGCAAGAAGAACACTACTGTTGTTGCAACAAGTGATGCAGCACGTACAGTGAATCCAAAGAGTAAACTCTGACGCAGTTCGGGCAGAGCACCTGTCCAGTAACTCTCGGCAAGTGTCATCAAGGGGCTCATCAGCGTCACAACTAAGATCAGGACCGTTGTGATGATCGTGAGCAACATGTCCTTGAGCCGGTAGATCACAAAGAACTTCGGCGTTGGGATGTGGAAGATCGCGTTGAGTCCGGTGCGAAGCGAACTGAAGAGCGTTGATGCGAGCCACAACAATGCGATGCCGGCTATCCAACCCGCAACCGTTCGTGCATTGAAGACAGAGCCCAGCTCCTTCACCACAACACCGATGAGATCTGTGGCCTGGGTGTTCTGCGGGAGGAAGTTGACGAGGAAGTTTTGAACGGTGGACTTCGTCTGTGCTTCGTCGATAACGCCCGAAACAACTGACAAGACAAGGATCACCAGCGGGATGGTGCACAACAAGAGGTTGAAGGCAATTCCCGACGACAGAAGGAAGATGTGTCGACGGTCTGTGATGTCTACAAAGTCGTAGATCAGGTCCCAGGCATGTTTGAGTCGAGTCAGTATCCGCGGCTCTTCGTGTTTCATTGCACCAAAACTACGGCAGTACGGGCTAGTTTTGCGGTATGTCCTTGTTCTTGCGTTCCACAACCTCCGTCGTTACGGCTCTTTCCGCCTGCTTGTTCTTGGCAGGTTGTGCCATGAAGGTTGCTCCTACGGGCGGTCCAAAGGACGCAGAGCCGGCAGTGCTCACGGTGATGACGCCGCCAAGTGGCACTACGTCCATGAAGGAGCGAACGATCACCTTTGAGTTCGACGACTACGTAGACCGCTCTGTTCGTAATGCGATCACGATCCTGCCGAATGCACGGTTCTCCACTACGTATAGCGGAGATGAGCTCGATATCACGTTCGAAGAGCCCCTTGACACAAACACAACGTACACTGTTACGCTTGGAACAGAGTGGTCGGACCTGCGCGGTAATAAGCCGAGTGAGTCTTATACGATGGTCTTCTCTACGGGAGACCACATCGACTCCGGAAGTATCTCAGGACAGGTCTTCGGTCAGTCTCTTGCCAATGTTGTGATCTTCTGCTATCAGCGCGGAGACACGCTACCGTCCACCTTTAGTCCGCGTACCGTTGCTCCAAAATTCCGTCTACCCGTTGGTTCGTCAGGCGCTTTTTCATTGAAGGGACTTCCCGACGGTCTGTATCGAGTAGTGGCGGCGCGCGACGACAATCGAAACGGGCTTCTGGAGAACACAGAGGATTTTGTGAATGCTCCGGCCGACGTATCTGTCGTAAATGGATCTGCCAAGCCCCTTGCTCTTCTATTGGGAAAGGCGATCGACCGAGATCAGCCGTTGATGGCTAGGGTACGTGCACTGAATGCGCGTTTAGTGAGTGTGCAGTTCTCAGAGCCGGTGCAGCCAGTCAACAACTGGCATGTCGCTCTCTCCATCACATCGGCAACTGAACCATCAATTCCCGTTGTTGCCATTTGGCCCGAGAGTGGTTCACAAGAGAGAATCTTGTTGCGCCTTGGACGTGATCTTGATACGTCTCGATACGAGGTGCACAGTGCTCCAAAGAGTGTTGTTGATCTCAATGGTGTGGTATCACCCGATTCCGTAGGACGTTCTGCGTTCCGTGGTGTGACCAATCCGGACACTACCACCCTACGGATCGTGAGCATCACACCGGCAGATAGTTCGAGATCTGTGCGTGTAGATACAACAGTGATCGTTCAGTTCTCGGACGCCGTAGACACCTCCAACGCACGCATGACCATCTGGCATGAAGCACCGAACGGGGCAATGCCGATCACTGCCACCTGGAGCGATGCCACGCGCCTGGTGCTGCGGCCACAACGAGCACGAAACGTGAAGACATGGTATCGTACATCGATAACGTTCGATGATGTACGGTCATTCACCGGTTCAGAGCTGGACGATTCCGTGCGCATTCACTGGATCTCTACCGAAGAGCGCAGGTCTGAACCCGGGTCGCTCAGTGGGGTTCTGGTGGACACCTTCAGCCTCGCCCCAGCGGATGCGTCGTTGAAGCTGCGATTCCTCACGTCAGGCGGCATCGTCGTGTATTCACATGCCGTTTCCCCAGGACAACCATTCACCGTTGCAGCACTTCCTGCCGGCGACTATAAGATCGACGTTTTTGCTGACCGGAACGACAATGGCATCTACGATCATGGAGATCATACGCCATTTTCGTTCAGCGAAGAATGGTGGCCTACGTCTATATCCGTGACGGTCCGTGCACGATGGGCCGTTGAGGGAGTTCGTATCCCGTTTGGTTTGCCCCCTCCCAAATAGATGCATTGTAGGGTATTACGCTAGTGTAACCCCGTATCTTTGCCGTAACGGTCTCGTTATACAAGGATCTTCCTGTGCGTTCAATTCTCGTACTTTTCTCTATCCTGATCGTATCGATCAGCGCTAAGGGTCAGGTTGACTTCACGGCACGTCCCGTGGCCGACCACTTGAACATCCCATGGGATCTCCTTGAAGGTCCGGACGGAAAGATCTGGTTCACCGAGCGAGTAGGTCTTGTTAGCAGGATCCACCCCGACACCAAGGAAAAGGACACGATCCTAGATTTCCGTGAATCAGTAGCGAATAGTGTGGAGATCGGATTGCTTGGCATGGTGCTTCACCCGAACTTCTCGGAGCAGCCATACGTCTATGCTGCCTATGCCTTCAAGGACTATGACACTTGGGTCAAGCGTGTACTTCGCGGACGTTTCGATGGTTCGAAGATCGTAGACATCACCAACATCTATGAGCTCAAGCCTGCCCAACAATGGCATCAAGGATGCAGACTGATCATCCTGCCGGATACCACGCTGATGTTTACCAACGGAGACCAGCCGGCTCCCGACAGTACGTTCAGCCTCACGTCAGAGATCGGGAAAACCATTCGGATCAACCTCGACGGATCGATCCCCGCAGATAATCCCTTTCCCGGAAGTAAGATCTGGTCCATCGGCCACCGCAATCCGCAAGGGATGTGTCGGCTCCCCAACGGCAATATCTTTGCCTCCGAGCACGGAGACAGGATCGAAGACGAGATCAACTTGATCATTAAGGGGGCTAATTATGGTTGGCCCAAGATCGAAGGAAGGTGTGACCTTCCTTCAGAGATCGACTTCTGTACAGCCAACAACGTTGTTGAACCCGTTTGGTCAAGCGGCACACAGCTTACGTATGCACCGTCCGGACTTGAGTACTACCCACACACGCGCTACCCTGCACTTACCGGCAAGCTTCTCGGCGTCTTCCTCAAGGCTTCGCGAATGATGGCCTTTACGCTGTCTGAAGATCAGTCCACGATCACGAAAACTGATCACATGTTGATGTTTCGGTATGGTCGGCTCCGCGATGTCCTCGTGATGAGTGATGGCAGACTCTTTGTTTGCACAGGCAACTACGACGCAAGAAACATCGCCCCCTTTCCAAAACCTGATCATGATGTGATCGTTGAGCTCCTTCCGGTCTGGGAGTACGAAGAGCCAAAGGTCCGTGTACCGCTCGATACGATTGTCTACCGAGCGGATGCAGGCGATACCGTGAAGACGGCAGTGGAATTCTGCAGCGACGGTGGTACACCGGTCAACTACAATCGATTCGCAACAAATCCGGGCAACATCTTCGAAGCTCGTTTCTGGCAAGATGGTGCTTCCACGGAGGGAACGGATTGTTACCTCTTCCGTGTCCAATACACGCCTCAGACGGATTTCCCGTATGTGGCAACCGCTACGGTGTATTATGCCAACCCCGGTGAGGAAGAACATTCACAGTATGCCACGTTGATCGGACTTCCCAAGAAGGGATACGTGAGGTCTACGCAGGACACGTTCATGGTATCCGCGGGAAGTACCGTTCAATGCTCCGTGAGGAATATCGGCTTGGACACCGTAACCGTAACGTCAGCGCTGTTCAGCCCGTCCGGTTCAGCAACCGCCGATCCTCTCGAATACCCCGTCATGGTTGCGCCCGATGAGGTTCAGACACTTACGTTCACGATCACGCCGCCGATCATGCCAGGCAAGGTCATCGACGTTGTGCTCTTGACAGATGCCTTCCGTGATGCCACCTTCTCGATCAAATTGTTGCCGGTAAGTGTTGAGGAGGAAGAGCGCGGTCCACGTTTTGGACTCGCTCCGCAGCCCGTTAAAGATGCCCTCTACATCACGCTTGAGGACGGCGCAACACATATGATCACCGTTCACGATGTGCTTGGCCGACCCGTCTACTCAGCAGAACACAGTGGCACGTCAGTTTCTATCCCTATTATGTCCTTCTCGAGCACGGCATCCAATGGCGTCTACACGTTATCCGTCTCCGCTCGAGGTCACACACGAACCACACCATTTCTCCTTGCCCCGTAGTAACAGCGAACACCCATGCTCTTCATTGACGATCAGATCCCACACCTCGCCGAAATTCTCTCACACACAGACGGTGTGTCGCGGTTCGACGGAAGAGCACTCACACGTGAACAGCTCCGCAGATCTCGCACAACGGCGATCTTTGTTCGCTCAGTAACAACTGTTGATGCCAAGCTCTTGGCGGGAACAGACGTGGCCTTTGTAGGCTCCGCAACGTCCGGCATCGACCACATCGATATCGAGTATCTGGAGTCGCGCAATATTCGTTTTGCCTCTGCACCTGGCTGCAATGCCAACGCCGTTGCCGAGTATGTCCTCGATGCCTTGGAAGAACAGTCTGTTGCACCTGGTGCATCGATCGGCATCGTTGGATTCGGTCACGTAGGTTCGCTCTTGGCACGTTATGCACGAGCGCTAGGATTCAAGGTGCTGGTGAACGATCCGCCCCTTCTCGAGTCCGGCGCCACGTTCCCCAAATGGGTCAGGGTAGTATCGCTGAACGAGCTCGTTGCAGCTGCAGACGTAGTAACACTTCATGTACCTCTTACGGAAGACGGTGCACATCCAACGCGCGATCTTATCACGGCCGAACTCCTTGCATTGTGCAAACCAGGAGCGTTGATCATAAACACAGCACGCGGTGGCATCATTGACGAGCAAGCCTTGGCAAGTCGCACAGCAGCCGGCTCGCTCCGTGCTGTGCTCGATGTGTTTGCGAACGAACCCAACATCGACCCCTTTGTGACCGAACGTATCACTCGTTGCACGCCGCACATTGCCGGATATACCGTCGAAGCAAAGGAGAAGGGCGCACTGATGGCCTATGAGGCATACGTTGGACATCCCGTTCGAATTCGCGATGAAGCAGAACTCACCGAGGAACAATTGGCTGAGCAGAAGCCCCTTACAACCATCAAACCAGTAGTGGCACCGTATGATCATCATGCGCGTATCACACCCGATACGTTTGATGAGCTACGAAAGTCCTATCCGCTTCGCACGGAACGACGCACTCCACCAACATGGGAAGAGCTCGATGCCCTTGATGCTTGAAGAGGTGATCTTCGATGCAGTGATGGTTCTCCGTCCGGAGAGATTCAATGATCACCGTGGTTATTTCGAAGAGACCTATCGTGCAGACATGTGTCTACGATATGGCATTCCTACTGACTTCGTGCAAGACAACCACTCACGCTCTACCTATGGCGTGTTGCGTGGCATGCACTTTCAAAACATCGAGCCCATGGGGAAGATGCTGAGAGTTGTACGCGGTCAGATACAACTCGTAGAGATCGACATCCGCAAAGGTTCTGCTACCTACGGCAAACACGTGAGCATCGACGTCTCCGACAAAAACGGTCGCGTCGTCTGGATCCCACCCGGCTTTGCCAATGGCTTTGCCGTCCTCAGCGAAGAAGCAGATGTTTCGTACAAATGCACAGCCCTCTACAATCCTTCTGGGGAAGGGGCTATCAATGCACTCGATCCCTCACTCGGCATCCGCTGGCTTATTGATGATCCGGTGATGAGCGAGAAGGACCGTAATGCACAGCCTCTTAATTACTAATTACTAATGACTAATGACGGGGAGTCACACTGAGCGAAGTCGAAGTGTTGTCATTAGTAACTAGTAACTAGTAACTAGTAACCAGTAACTAGTAACTAGTAACCAGTAACCAGTCACTTGTCATTTCATCACCAGAGCAGCATTGAGAAGCTCATCTACCACTTCGAGTGAGTTTGCTTCTGCGTAGAATCTGATGAGTGGTTCTGTGCCAGACGTACGCACAAGAAGCCAGCCATTCTCTACGTAGAATTTGAAGCCGTCCTTTGTGTCGATGCGCAGGACCTTGTGGTTTCCGATGGTCATTGGCTTCTTTGCAAGTGCTGCTAGGAGCGACTTCTTGCGTTGTTCAGTAACGCGCACATCATGGCGGCGATAGCGATGTGTACCGAATTCAACATCCAGGTCATCGCATAGCTGTTTGAGGGACTTCTTCTTTGTGGCCATCATTTCCAGAAGGAGAAGGCCATTGAAGACGCCGTCGCGTTCAGGGATATGAAGTGAGGTGCCAAGTCCGCCCGATTCTTCGCCACCGATGATGATCTTTTCCTCGGACATAAGTTTTGCTACATGCTTAAACCCAACAGGTGTTTCATGGAGCTTGATCTTGTTCTTCTCGCAATACAAGTTCACCATAGAGGATAGAGACACCGTCTTCACAACAGCACCCTTGCGCTTCTTATCCTCGTAGAGATACTTCATCAGAAGAACAAAGATCCTATGCGGATCAACATAGGCTCCGGTATGGTCCACTGCGCCGAGTCGGTCAGCATCACCGTCCGTGGCAAGCCCCATATCAGCCTTCTTCTTCCGAACGGCAGCTGAGAGTGGAAGGAGACATTCTGCGATCGGTTCCGGATGATCTACTTCTCCGAAGGACGGATTGTAGTCGCCGTGGATCTCGAACACCCCAGGAAGAATGCGGTGCATGAAATCGATACCCGCACCATGCATCGGGTCATAAACAAGCTTCACACCGCTCTTCATGATGAGATCGAAATCGATCTTCTTCTTCAGATAGCTAATGTAGGCTTCCTTCGCGTCGAACAGCTTGATTGTCTTTTTTGCGAGATAGGCATCGAGAGTATCAACGTTCGCTTTTGGTGCCTTGCCCTTGAGCGCAGCAAGCTCCTTCTCGATCTTGGCGATCTGTTCCGGGAGAGCCGGACCGCCGAATGAGGCCTTTACCTTGAAGCCGTTGTATTCAGCAGGGTTGTGAGACGCAGTGATAACGATGCCGATCTGCGCCTTCTTCTTCAGCGTGTGGAACGAAACCTGCGGAGTGCTGGAGAACGTATCGGTGAGATGCACCGTAATGCCGTACGACGCAAGGATGCGCGACGTCTCGATAGCAAACTCACGCGAGAGGAATCGCGTATCATGCCCCACAACAACAGAAGCCCCCTTCGCCTTAAGCTTCTTTACATACCGTGCTGTTGCATGAGCCACAAGCCCAAGGTTTTCGAACGTATAGTCACGCGCGATGAGGCCACGCCAGCCGTCGGTTCCAAAGACGATGTTATGCATTGCAGTTACTCAGTTACGGAGTTACGGAGATACGGAGATACGGAGATACAGAGATACGGAGCTACGCGATCGTCGTGTCGCCGGCGTATTCGGCGTCTTCGCCCAGCATTTGTTCGATGCGGAGCAGTTGGTTGTATTTGGCAACGCGGTCTGTGCGACAAGGGGCTCCTGTCTTGATCTGTCCGGCGCTGAGGGCTACGGCTAGGTCTGCGATGGTGGCATCTTCCGTCTCACCCGACCGGTGCGAGAGAATAGCGGAATAGCCATATCGCTGCGCCATGGCAACAGCATCAAACGTCTCGGTCAGCGTTCCGATCTGGTTCACCTTTACGAGGATGGAGTTGGCAACACCTTCGGCAATGCCACGTGCAAGGAAGCTAACGTTGGTGACGAAGAGATCGTCGCCCACCAGCTGTACCTTCTCACCAATTGCGTCGGTCAGTGCCTTCCATCCTTCCCAGTCGTTCTCGCCCATGCCGTCCTCGATGCTCACGATTGGATACGTCTCCACAAGCTTTGCATACCAGTCCACCATCTGTGCAGTGGAGAGTTTCTCCTGCGTCGACTTATACATCACATATCCGCCGTCCTTCACCATCTCGCTCGCAGCAACGTCAAGGGCAAGAACAATATCCTCACCAGCTTTATAACCGGCTTTATGAATTGCCTCCATGATCACATCCAGCGCTTGTTCGTTTGAGGCGAGGGAGGGGGCAAACCCACCTTCATCACCGATGCTGGTGTTGAGCCCCTTAGCCTTCAACACACCCTTGAGAGCGTGATAGGTTTCGGTGCCCATACGAACGGCCTCGGAGAAGGTCTCAGCGCCAACCGGCATCACCATGAACTCTTGGATATCGACGTTGTTATCGGCGTGACGTCCACCATTGAGGATGTTCATCATTGGTGTTGGCAGCAGCGTTGACCGTACACCACCGAGGTAACGGAAGAGCGGCAGTCCATGGAACTCCGCTGCAGCTTTGGCAACGGCCATCGACGCACCCAACAGCGCATTGGCGCCGAGTCTGGCCTTATTCTCCGTGCCATCGAGGTCGATCAGGATCCTATCGATCTGACGTTGATCCGAGGCATCCATGCCGATCAACGCTTCAGAGATCTCACCATCAACATTCTCTACTGCGTTCTTTACACCCTTTCCGCCGTACCGTGCTGCGTCACCATCACGCAGCTCCACAGCCTCGTGTTCACCCGTGCTTGCACCTGACGGCACAGCCGCACGTCCAAACGATCCGTCTTCCAGGATCACATCTACTTCAATGGTTGGGTTTCCTCGTGAATCGAGGATCTCCCGGGCAAAGACATCGGTTATGTTGCTCATGGTAGTTACGGGGTTACGGGGTTACGGGGTTACAGGGTTACAGGGTTACGAATTCGCTATTCGCTATTCGCTATTCTGAATTCTGAGAGCGTCGATCTGTTTTGCCAGCCTCACATCCAAAATCGTCAAAGCCCCTTGATCATGAGTGGAGACAGTGATGCGCAACTTATTCCAGCCATAGACAAGGATATCGGGGTGGTGGTCCATCTTTTCTGCGAGCAGGGCGATGGCGTTCACCAGACCGATGGCGGCTGCAAAATCAGAGGTAGGCATCTCACGAACAAGAGTGGCGCCGTCAAGGCGCCACAGTGGAATGTCGATCAGATGTTCAGAGAGTTCAACCTCGCTCAATGGTGCGGGGCGTGCCATGATCAGTTCAGTTGAGCGTTGAGCTTTTCTGTGATATAGGCCTTTGGTACGGCGCCGACGATCGTGTCAACAACCTTACCGCCCTTGAAGATGAGCAGGGCTGGGATCGAGCGGATGCCGAATTCCATAGCAACGCGTGGGTTGTTATCTACGTCCACCTTTGCGATGGTAGCGCGTCCGTCATATTCACCGGCGAGCTCATCCATGATTGGAGCGATCGCGCGGCATGGTCCGCACCAGGCGGCCCAAAAATCAACGAGAACAACCTTACCGGCATTGATCTCGGTGGTGAAAGAATCGTCAGTGAGATGCGTTGGTTGTGCCATGAGGCGTGGTTCCTGAGACGAAGAATCTTGAAACGTTTGCAGTGGTGCAAACCTACGGAACTACGACGAATGCCTGCGTTCTCAAGTGTGAACAGATACTTGTTCAATCTTCTGAAGGGGCTTCTTCTGAGTCAGGGTCGGGGAACGATTCCAAGATCATTGCAACCAGCCCCACAGCCCCCTCCAGATCTTCGTACGATCCGCCATTATCGATCACGAAATCCGCCAATCCGCGTTTTTCTTCCATCGACATTTGTTCGCTCATACGGCGTTTCACCTCATCGGGCGAGGCACCCGAGCGTTTCACCACCCGATCGATGCAGACCTCTTCCGGGGCATCTACCACCACTACCCAGTCGAACCCCTCTTCCAGCTCCACTTCGAACAACAGAGCCGATTCGATGGCCATAAGGGGCGTCCCCTTTTCCCGTTCAGCCTCGATCGTGGCCAGGTGTGCATCCAGCACCCGCGGGTGGACGATCCGGTTTAGAGTTGTCAGCCTATGATGGTGTTCCGTCGACCCCCCAAACACCAACCCCGACAGCACCTTCGCGTTAACCCCTTCCGGCGTAAGGACTTCCTCACCAAACGCCTCCTTCAGCTCCGCCCTAACCACCGCGTCGGAAGCCATGATCTCCTTTGCCGTAGCATCAGACGCATAGACCTTCCAGCCCCTTTTTTGCAGGATCTCCACCACCGTGGACTTCCCCGTACCGATCCCGCCCGTGATGCCGATGAGTTTCATATAAAGAGAGTTACTTGGTTAAGGGGTTACGGGGTTACTGGGTTACGGAGTTACGCACAAAGATAACGTCAGCCAGTAACCCCGTAACCTTGTAACCTCGTAACTAGGTAACTCCATATCTCCGTATCTCAATCTTTTCCTATATTTGTGGCTCTCTTTACCAGACGCACCGTTCGTCTAGGGGTTAGGACACCGCTCTTTCACAGCGGTAACACGGGTTCAATTCCCGTACGGTGTACTCATTCAAGGCCTCGTCGCAAGACGGGGCTTTTGCGTTTTATGGGGGGGGGCTGCTATCACGTCGGGAGTCTTACTCTCCCGGAGTCATGCCGGGTGTCTTACTCTCCCGGAGTCATGTCGGGAGTCTTACTCTCCCGGAGTCATGCCGGGAGTCTTACTCTCCCGGCGTCACTCCCGGCGTCTTACTCTCCCGGCGTCACTCCCGGAGTCTTACTCTCCCAGCGTCACTCCCGGCGTCTTACTCTCCCGGCGTCACTCCCGGGGTCTTACTCTCCCGGCGTCACTCCCGGGGTCTTACTCTCCCGGCGTCACTCCCGGTGTCTTACTCTCCCGGCAAAGATCACCGGACGATCACGACAGGGCTAACAGCAACGATGCCATCGGCATCTGCGATGTGGAGCAGGTACGTGCCTGGCGCAAGGTTTGTGGTGTTGACTGTGACCTGCACGCCGTCGATCGTGGTGTGTACTTGCCCCCTCTCACCCATCAGATCAAGGAGCTTGATCTCGGGGTTGGCAAGGGGCGATTTGAGCTGCACCTTTACGAGCGTGGTGGCTGGGTTGGGGCTCACAACGATAGTGCGCTCATGAGAATCGTGCACGGTGGAGGGCCCAGACACGCTTGGGTTGTTGTAGCGGGCAAGAGCAATACGCGACTGAGTTCCGTCGTGACTTCCCCCTGCAACAAGGATCTTACCATCTGGTTGAAGGATCGAGGCAAAGATCTCGTCGCTGCTGGATCCGAATCTTGTTGTGATCGTTCCTGAATCGCCGAACGTTTCGTCGATCGTACCGTTGATATTGTAGCGTACGAGACCAAAGCTGACCTCTGAGCCGCTCGTTCGCAGACCCGATGTGACGACCTTTCCATCAGGCTGCACGAATACACTAGAGGCTTCGCCAACTTCCACGATCGGACCGATGTCTGTGGAGGCCACACCACCCAATCCAAAACCCGGATCAGGCGTTCCATCGGGAGCAAGCCTGATAGCAACGAAATCTTCGAATCGGTTATTCGAGCTGGTTGCAATGACGATCAACCCTTCTAGCGTAACGACTACCGCATTACCATACTCGTCAAACGTACCAGTTCGTTCGATCCGCTTCATTCCGTTCACACCGAACGCTCCATCCAAAGCACCACTTCCCTTGTATCTCGCCAGCACGGCGTCCGCATTAACACCATTTGGTTCTGAAGTGCCAACCACAAGAATTGCATCATCGTTGATGACGTACACGGCATTGGCAATATCTGTTCCAGGGCCAAACGACGTGGTGACAACTCCTGCTTCTCCAAAGGTTGGATCTGGCACTCCGAAACGATCGTAGCGCACGATGGCAAAGTGTGCATCGGAGCCGACTTGAGCATAGCCAACGGCCACAATAGTCCCATTTGGCTGGATCGCTACACCGCGACCTGATGACCATCCACTTCCAACAGGGGTTACCACGATACCACCATCGCCAAAGCTTGGATCTAGTTGACCTGTTTTTGCCACATATCGGGCAAGGCTCATCATCTCTCGTCCATCTACTGTGCTCACCCCACACACTACGATTGCACCATTAGGCTGAATAGCCAGCGAATGAGCCAAGGCATTTCCGGTACCTATGGGGGTAACCGTTACACCATCCAACCCAAACGAAGGGTCCAGGGTACCGTTCGGAAGGTACCGGGCAACAAAGAACGCGTACCGATCCACCAGGTATGTCTTCCCTGCTACGACGATCTTTCCATCTTCCTGAAGACCTATTGCCTGAGCAACATCATCAAAGACGCCAAGCGTGGTCGTAACCCTACCATCACCGTCGAACGTAGGATCAAGCACTCCGTCCTGTGCACGAAGGGGGCAGGCACTAACAACAAAGAACGAGCACAATAGCGGCATCAATGTCATTGCAGAATACTTCATTGCCGGATCCCCTATATACGCCGTGGTATTCCAAAGCGGTCGTTTTGAGTGACGCCTGTTTCTTACTGGCCAAATCTATCGAAGAGTTAGGTATCTGGTCATGCCGGGAGTCTTGCTCTCCCGGTGTCACGTCGGGAGTAATCCCGACGACCACGTGCCGATGCTGCCGTTACAGAGCGAGGAGAGGGGGCGCTTGGTGCGGTGATACTCGGGATCCTACACCTATTCAACCCTACTTTTAGCATGCCATGTCACAACATATCTGAGCAGCAATGCAGACAGCTCCCAAGATAGAATCAATACCATCACGAAAAGCGATGCGAAAACCGTCGGGCTTAGATGCCAATGAAAGCCAATATCCGACAAATGGGTTAGGCAGATGATTGTTGCGCGCGTCGCACCTCACATACTCAGAACCTTATAGCCACCACATTACACTTAGCCATTCCCACTCGGCATAGCCTTGTTAATCATCACATCTACAATCTATCATTGGGACTAGCTAATAAGAATACCCCTAGATGCGGTGGTCAGTTGCGTGCGGTATCCCCTGCAAAGCGGAACCTAACAGTAACACCTACTGTACAACCGCCACAATCACTTGCTCTTGCTAACGATTACCCACACGGGTGTCAATGCGCACAACAGAAACGCACACAATGCAGAAGAAGTACAAAGAGCTAGACCTGTCTGTAGAGTGGGCGACCACTTGCGCTACGTAGATAACACCGCGAAACCTAAGGTTGATGTTTCCCTTAAACACGCCTACATGCTCGCACTGAACCTGGGCAATAACGATAAGGCGAAGAAGAAAAAGTGAAAGAGCATCTACGAATAGTGCTAAAGGCCTTAAAAGCAGCTCTCAAAGCATGGTGGAGGAATGACCCGTTTAAAGAAAGTGCGGCTATATCGTACTACGCCATATTCTCGTTGCCCGGACTGCTAGTCGTGATCATTGCCGTTGTTGGGTATTTCGTTGGGCAAGATGCCATCAACGGACAAATCTCGGCCCAAATCACGTCAACGATGGGCGCAGATACAGCGAGGCAAATACAAGACATCACAGCGAAAGCGTCCGAATCAGCGAATTCACTATGGGCTGCAGTCCTTGGAGTTGTAACGATAGCATTAGGCGCAACTGGCGTGTTTGCACAGTTTCAGCAATCATTGAATACTGTTTGGAAGGTAAAGGCAGATGCTTCGGAATCAGAGATACTGACGATGCTCAAAGCACGCATTCTCGCCTTCGGATTGATAATGGCCTTAGCATTCGTACTCATCGCATCATTGGTAGTGTCTTCAATACTAGCAGCACTGGGGTCTTGGATATCCGGCAGTTTTTCCGACTCCCTTCTCATCGCCTTGGAAATAGCGAACAGCCTGATATCGCTTCTTGTTCTGTCCCTGTCGTTTGCGCTCATGTTCAAGTATTTCCCGAACACAAAAGTAGAATGGCGACAAGTCTGGATTGGTTCAGTCGTTACGGCCGTTCTCTTTGAAATGGGAAAGTTCTGCTTAGGACTCTATTTCGGCACGGCAGAGCCAGGCTCGGGATACGGAGCCGCCGGTTCAATTATTCTCATACTCCTTTGGGTCTCGTATTCGTCCATGATCATATTGTTCGGCGCTGAATTCACCTATGCCTATTCCGAGATACACGGTTGGAACACATCTTCAGATGTAGGTGCATCCCGCATTAGCATAGACTTCGAGCCCACAGATACGTAATCATCGTCTGTCTCCCGGAGTGATGCCGGGAGTCTTACTCTCCCGGAGTCATGTCGGGAGTCTTACTCTCCCGGCGTCATGCCGGGAGTCTTACTCTCCCGGTGTCATGCCGGGAGCCTTACTCTCCCGGAGTCACTCCCGGAGCCTTACTCTCCCGGAGACGCTCCCGGAGGCGCGCGCTCAATAAGGGACGCTCTTGGTACTCACAGTAAACGGATATGGAGCCCCTTCCGCAGACTGCCCTGGATCTGCTTTGTAGACGCGTAGGTAGTAGGTGCCGGGATCCAGTGCGTTCTTTGTGAGGTACTTTGTTTTTAGCCCGTCTGCATTGTCGGGACTTTCGAGAATGAGGGTTGCATTGCCGTTAACGCGTTTGTAGAGCGACATCTTCATGGCAATGGGCTGTTGATAAAGGATCACTCGGATGTTCTTTCGATCCGGCGAGACAACAAAGGAATACCAGTCGCTCACATCGTTGGCACATGCGCGCGCGTTGAGCACTCTGTCTACATCAATTGGCTTTGCCATGTCTATGGCATTGTTGGACTCGTAGGTGTTGCAGTCATTGCCGAGCGTAAAGAACTGGGTCGCCGAATATTCGCTCTTGATGTTGTCCGCATAGACGGATTGAACAGCCCACGCATATCTACCGTCAGACACAAGTCCATTGACCTTCACTGACGTACCAACGGCATTGGCAACGCTCCAGTTCTCTTGCTTCGATGTATTGCTTCC
This sequence comes from Ignavibacteria bacterium, assembly GCA_016707005.1. Classification (NCBI taxonomy): domain Bacteria; kingdom Pseudomonadati; phylum Ignavibacteriota; class Ignavibacteria; species Ignavibacteria bacterium. The sequence continues at coordinate 879,288 of JADJIQ010000005.1, read as the reverse complement.
GTCAACCGGGATGTAGATCACTCGATACGCTTGTGCATTAGGGTCACCCACCCAACTGAACGTAACACTGGTTGGTGTGATCTTCCCTGCAACACATTGCGTAGGCACCTTTGGCGTGACGGTAAAGGTCTTCTTGATCGTGGTATACAACGATGTGTATGGTCCGCGCCTTGCCATCACCTGAATCTCATAGGTGGCCAACTCAATACCGTTGATGATGGTGCTGTTGGTCTTTAGATCGTCCTTGATGATCCACAACGCCGTCCCGACCTTCCTATATCGCAGCTTATACACTGCTGCTTCGGGGACGCGCTGCCAACTGATGTTCACAGAAAACGCCTGTGGTTGGTCTGCTTCCTTCGTGTGCATAAGGGAGGATGTTGCTGTTATGTTCTCAGGAGGGGGCAGGTAGAGATCGGCATTGCTGATGCACCGTGAGAAGAGTTGTTCGCCACCAACGAGTGGACCGTTTGTGACAACATTTACGCGATAGATCTTGCCAACAACGGGATTGTCGATAACCACCTGCTCAACATTGTCACGGAAATTTCTACCGCGTGTTGCCAAGGCCTTCGGGTTCTTGAAGTTGAGGATCCATGGTCGGTGAAGCTCGGTGACATTCCCGTTCGCCTTCACATCGATCCACATATCGACGTCGTTCACAAGCTTCGGCATCGTGTCGGTTTTGTACGCAGCCTCTACGGCACCACCTTCGGTAACCGTTGCAGGCGGATCACTCCAGGCTATCGTTATGCGCAGCTTTCGGTCGGCTCTCTTTGCCTTTACATAGAAGTGCTGGTTCACGTTCTGGACAAGCCGAAACTCGTTCAGCGAAAATCCACCGTCGTCAAAGCCATTCTTTATCTGGTATCCCGCACTTTCGGCATCGATAACACCCCATCCGTATTTGAAGTCGGGTCCGGCTGGGCCTTGATCTATCGCTGTGTGGATGAGAACTGCCTTTGCGGTACTTGGGAGCATATCCACCCCATGTATCCGAACAAAGTACTGTTGCAACTGTGCTATCACCCCTGCAACTGCGGGCGCTGCAAAGGACGTTCCTTGCGTAGTGGTGTATCCGTTGAGATTGGATTCGCTCCCGGCAGCAACGATGTCTTCGCCTAACGCAACAAGATCCGGCTTGATCCGACCATCATTTGTCGGTCCGGTAGAACTGAAAGACGACAACACGTTATCCTCTTTGAGGCTGCCAACGGTGATAACATTCTTCGCTGTTGCTGTTGGAGGAAGCACATCAAATCCATCCACTCCTCCGTTCGGTCCGTAGATGGCCAATGATGTAGCTGGGTCATACTTGTAGGTGTTGTTGGCAAATCCTGGCCGTTGAATTGTTACAGTACAGTCCTTCTTTGGCACATCTCCGCGTTCATTGCCGGCTGCAACAACAGGAATAACGTAGTTCGATGCATAGACCACAGAGTCAAACGTTCTCGACGAGGCAAGGTAGGCGCCGAATGGGTCAACTCCTTGTTGTGGATTAGCACCATACCATAGCCACTTGCCCGTGCTGCTGGTGCGCCACCCGTATCCGATACCATAGGAGTGATTGGAAACAGAGAACTTCTGGGTTGTAAACAGCTTTGAGAAGACCTTCGCTTCACTTTCGATCTGATCGAGATAGTAACTCTGAACCTTGCTCTCTGGTGCCATCCCTTTTGCTGATGGCTTCTTGCCTCGTGCACAAATGACGCTTACGACATTCGTGGCGTGCTCAGCAAATCCTGCTGAGTCGCTGTTGATCGGCATTGTAACGCGCTTGGACACAAACTCTGTGTGATAGATGTTTGCAAAGCCCCCTACCTCAAACACACCTACGATCCTTCCCTTTCCTGTAGCGAGAAAGGGCTCCTTCCATAGGAGATCCGCTCGGTGAAATATGGGACCCTGCTGTGCTACAAGTGCGAACGATGAAGCCAGACACACAGCAACAATGACTGCAACGGAACGAAGTGTTGGAAGTGTGATCATGGTAGGAGCGATACAGAGTGGAACGAAGTGGTAGCGCCCAACCGAGCGATCAGCGTATAGAATCCGGGTGGCAAGTCCACGCCCTCGATTACGACATGGTGTGTGTTCTCTTCAATAACTACCGTTCGAACATGTCTGCCCCGAACATCAAGGAGTTCAAGTACTCCCTGGGCGGTGTGGTCTGGTAACATCACTCGGATAGAAGCGATAGCGGGTTGTGGTGCAATCACCACTCCCGATTCTATGTTTATGTCCTGGACGTCGGATGTCGCGTTTGTCGCAAAACGATACACATCTGACCATTCACCGATGAGTGATGATCGAAGTCCGCGAGCTCTCCACCAGTATTGTCTTCCTCGCTGGATCGTATCGGCTACGGTTGTGGTATCTCCAGTGCCAATACAGAACGTTATCGTTTCGAATGTTTCACTGTCTGTGAGCTGTACTTCATACGACTCTGAACCTTGCGTTTGTTGCCATAACAACGATGGAAGGAGATCCACATTCATTGCTCCATTTGCCGGTTCAATGAGCCGTGGTTTTGAAGGGGGCTCATCGGAACTCTCACCAATACGGAACAGAAACTCTGTTGACCATGGCGATACGCTCCACCATGTTGCCGTTGCTACCCTCCATCGCACCACAGTTCCAACAGGAGGCTGGGCAATTCTTAATGAGCGTGTTGATGTGATCTGCACAGATGACGTATCAGAGAGATCATCATTCAGTGCATACTGTACAACAAACTGCACATCGCTATCGGGCTGAATCCACTCGAGTGTTATTGAATCCTGCGAGCCATCGAGTACCGTTGAGTTGTCCAACGGTAGCACCGGTGTTGGGATCTGACGTGATGAGTCAATACTCTGGAGAGTTGAGAACGACCATTCTTCCGACCATTCGCTCAAGCCATTCTGCGTCCTTGTACGCACACTCCAGTGCCAAGTGGTGGGGGTTGACGAGAGTGGAACGTCGAGGCTGGCGTCTTCAATTCCAGTGAAGATCACCCCCGTGTCCCCTTCAGCATCTGATACAAGACGAAGGTCATAGTCGATGGCTTCTCGAGGGACAGACCACGAGCACACCACGCGTTGACCTTCCACTGTTGACGTGTTTGCCGGTGCAAGGAGGATCGGCGCTGAAGCTGGATTACCATGAGGGACTTCTGTGGTAAACTCCATGGTCTTTGTCCACGGCCCGGGTCCACCTGCTGCGGATACCTCACGCAACCGCCAGCGGTAGTCCGTGCTCGGGAGCAAGACCTGCGTGATCGATAGCGTGCTGCTTGTGAACGTTTGCGAAGTAGCAACGAAGTCTGTGGTATCTATCTGCAGCTCATACTGCGATGACGGTGTGTCATCTGTCCACTGAAACACCACCATCGGAGCTACACCAATAGCCTCGTGCGCCGGGGAGACCGGAACAGGTCGGCTACCCGAAGCCTCCGTTGTAAACGTTCCTTCAGCACTCCACGGTCCGGGCACTGAGTCCATCTCTCGCACTCGCCAACGGTATTGAGTTAACCAATCAAGCCCCTTAGCCACTACCGATCCGGATGCGGAGAACAGCACCACATCAGGTTCCGAGGACCCCGTACGAAGGCATTCGACTTGGTAGGTGGGTGCTCCGGTGGGGCGCCACTGCAGCACCACATCCAGCGGTTGGTCTGTTGCGCCGCTGGTTGGGGAGGAGAGAAGGGGCTGAGAATGCGCCATGAACGACGTTAGCACAAGCCCAAGGAGACAAAGGAGAGGTTTCATGGAACGAAACCTAGGGCATCCATTGCGGATGGTGAAACCAACTTCCCTCGTAAATCAGGTTCCCACGAATGGGCTAGAGTTGTCGCCCCGGACTTTCTGCCACGGAAACCTTGGCGATCGACGTTCCCTGGGCGTGCGATATGAGCCAGCATCGCAGTACGTAGCTCAGCATCGCGTCGGACTTTGTCAGCTCTTTATACAACGCATTTTCACGTTGGAGTTCCTGTTGAGCTACGGCACGCACTTCCTCTGCGGACCGTGCAAGCATGAATGTGCGGACAAGTTCGAGCATATGTTTCTCGTGGTCCGACATCTTGCTTTTCGTGCGTGTGGAGCGTTTTGCCGAACGGTAGGAGCTTTCAATGAGGTCAAACAGTTGCAGTTCAAACAACGCCGCGTATTGAATAACCCGCATTGAGGTTACGACGTGATCGAGTGCATGAGTGTCGAGGAGTGTCGCTGCGATCTGCTTATGTGCGTCGGACCAATTGCCGGAGAGAAGGAACACGTAGGCAAATCCTGCTCGGATGCTTCGCACGATGTAGTGATTTGTATACCGTTCATATTCTGCGAGGCGAGCCTCAAACGAGATCAATCTCTCTGTACTATCGTGGAAGGCCCCCTTCAATAATGCCAAGACATTATCGAGTTGGGTGAGTACCTGAAACTTGCAGAGTCGAAGTTCATGCGACTCATCGCTGAGTTGTTGGAGTCGAGCATGAATATCATCGAGCACATCATACCGCGTAGCCTGCAGAGCCCGGCTGTAATAATTCGTTAATGCTCCGGCATAGCTTACGGCATGTTCATCTCGAAACGACGGTGATGACTCCCACGCGTCAATGTTCATCTGTGCATAATGAAACGCTAGATCCGTTTCGCCAAGCAGAACATGGATGCGACTACGAATGCTTGTATAGGTGATGCGTTGCTTAAAGGTGATAGGCGATCCATCCTGCATAAACGGATGGGCGAGAAGTTCGCGCAGTGCACGTCCTTCTTGACCCTCATGAGCTTCGCGCATAAGTCGTTGTGCTGTACTCTGGAGGTGGACGTATTCTACATCTGCTGCGAGGATCTTGATTGCTTGCTGCGCTTCGGTATACAGAGCATCTTGGATGGCTGAGCTATCGAGTCCATAGATATCATTCACAAACGACACTTCGATATTGTTTGCAGCGAGCAGGGTAAGAGCGTTTGTGTCCTTCTCTGCAGCACTACGTACTTGTCGGAGCAGTCGGCCCGTCATCTTGTTCAGCCCCTTATTCCGAAGAATCTTCCCAACGAACAGGATCCGCGCTTGCTGCCATGACGAACCCGAGGCGCCATGGTAGTCGCAGAGGATGCCGATGAGCGATTGCTCCAGGTATTTCTTCAGCATGGGGAGTCGGACCGAGCCATGTCGTTCCGCGATCCGCTCCAGCACCTCCGTCTCGTTATAGACCTCTTGTTGCTCAATGATGCTGTATAGCGTAACGTAGTGAGACTCCACCTCATTGGAATAGCGCAGAGCGATGTACCGTTTCTCGTTGGGAGACAGTGCATGAATGAGGCTATGGAGGGAATCTGAGGGGGGCTTCATTGGTGCAAAGTTGCCGAATCGCGTGTTCTTTGACTCCGGGAGTCTTACTCTCCCGGAGTCACTCCCGGAGTCTTACTCTCCCGGCATCACTCCCGGAGTCTTACTCTCCCGGCATCACTCCCGGAGTCTTACTCTCCCGGAGTCACTCCCGGAGTGTTACTCTCCCGGCGTGAGGTATGTGGACGTTCTTCCGTAAAATCGCCCTACACTTCGGAGACCTCCTATGCCACCACTCGTACGCCAGATCCTTCTCACACTCCTGGGCATCATCGTTGGTGCCATGACCAATATGGCTACGCTCAAAGCCGGGATGATGGTTGTTCCGTTTCCCGCGGGCTTCGACCCGAATACGCCGGAAGGGATCGAAGGGGCGATGCAGCAGTTCACGGTGGCGAACTTCATTGTCCCGTTCCTTGCACATGCTCTTGGGACGCTGGTCGGTGCATTCATTGCGGCAAAGTGGTCCGGAACATCATCTCGACTCCCCGCGCTGATCGTGGCAGCCACGTTCTTCATCGGTGGCGTGATGATGGTTATGCAGATTCCTTCGACGCCTACGTGGTTCATGGCACTGGATCTGGTCGGTGCGTATTTCCCGATGGCCTACCTCGCACATGCGATCACAACGAAACGTCGACTCGCATAGAGTCCAGTCTCCATGAGACATTTACTCCTCTCCCTCCTCTGCGGCCTGCTCTGTATGTCGTCAACGCGTATTCCGCCGGACACATCGGAGCTCGCCCTAGATGCAGGGCACGAACGGTCGGTCTTCTTTTGGCGCACCACCCTTACCATTGGTAGTAGGGAGCGCGCCATGCTTGATGAGATGAAGGTCTCAACTCTCTACGTTCGCTATCTAGATGTATCGGGCTACTCTGTTAGTGGTGCTCGTCCAGTGCAACCTATTCAACCGGAAGGTGAGCTCAATGTTAAGGGGCTCTCCATTGTTCCTACGGTGTTCCTGGATCCGGATGTGCTGCGTGACGCTCATGATAGCACTGAGCTGCATGGACTTGCCTATCGACTCGTTCGATATCTCCGGGAGATCGATACAGTGATCCATTCGGCAGCAGGCATCGCTATTCGGCCGACCTTCCAAAGGCTTCTCCTTGATTGCGACTGGACTCCATCAACACGCACGACCTACTTTCAATTCGTTCAATATGTTCAAGCCCTTCTGCCATCTACATCGGTTGAGACAACCATCCGACTTTGGCAGTACAGACATCCATCGCTTGCCGGTATTCCACCGGTAAAGCGAGGACTTCTGATGTGCTACAACATGGATCGATATGATGATCCATGGACGGACAATGCCATTGCATCTATCGAGAAGCTGAAACTCTATGTCCAGACGGAAACGGCACGGACCTACCCACTCATGCTCGACGTGGCCTATCCAACGTACCGTCAAACGGTCTATATGCAGAACAACGCCGAAAGCTGGCGATATGCACGGATCATCTATTCGGATCTGCCCGTAGGCCGCCATACGTTCACATCAGACACGATGATCGCTGACCTTCGTATCGGAAGGGGCGATGTGGTTCGTGTAGACGGCGGCACTGCCGATCTGCTCCGCGCAATGCATGATCACATCTCCACGACGATACCTCATGATCGTGTCGCCGGGAGCGCCCTCTTCGACCTCGACACGACCGAATTCGAACGAATCGGAATTCACGTCCTCAAGAGCATATACTCCGAATGATCTTCAAGAAGTATTTGATTCTGATCTCCTGTCTCACGTGTTTGCTGTATGAATCCAGAGCATGTGCGCATGAACTAGAACGATCGGACGTGCAGATCCTCTTGACGACAGGGGGACTGCGCGATCTCACCGATCTCCGCACCTGGTTCTTCACGTGGAGATATGACCGCACGGTAGCGTCTGTTGATCCCAATGGCGTAGACGCATCCAACAACATCAGCGAGTGGATGACTGCTCTTGGATCCTCGGTACGTCGAGGCGACATAGAGATTATTCTCTACCACACAGACCCTAGCGCGTTTCAGTCTTCTACAGATGCTCGCCCCCTAACAGAACGATTCCCTGGAAACACGTTCATTGCGTACGTGTGCAGACCTGAGAATCGCGAAGTACTCACGTATCTCGAGTTGGCGAAAGAGATCGAGCGTTTAGAGCTCAATGCCGATTGGGTGTATCGTTTGGATCATTACTATGCAGCAGCACGGGCTATGGCAGAGAAGGGGCTCCAGCGCCAACCACCTCAATGGCTCAGACAGCGTTACCTCTATCAATGGCTGCGAACATACCCGCTGCCAGACGCTGTTGTGTACGTTCTTGATAAGGAGTTCAGCGGTAAGCCTGCAACGACAACCATTCAACGGTGGATTCTCTTGCGGTATGTGGAGGCACTTCATACGAAGAACAGACCGGTTGATGCGAATCTTGCCGTGTGTGAGGTCTTCGACATGTGTCCATCAAAGAGACCTCGTGCCCTACAGCTGTTGGACACCAAACCCCACGTTACTGATGCAACGTTTCAGAGAGCATCGAAGCGTCAGCGTGTGATCTTGAAGACGATGCTCTCGATGCGCGACCCATTGCCGAGAATGGCAGATGTGAGAAGCGTCTATCGATTGGATCCATCGTCACGGTATTGGATCTTTCTCGCTACACGAGAACTGAACAAACTCGAAGATGATCTTGCAGAATGGAACACAGGTCGCAAACGTGTGCCGAAGGTTGATCGCATCATCGAGCTTGAAACGTTTCTCACTTCTACATTGCCCCTCAAGAACGCAGAGTGGGAATGCTACGTACGATTGATGCTCGCACAGTGCGCCACACTACGTCATGATCATCGAGCCGCTATTGAGCAGCTCACGTCGATGAAGCATCGGCCAACGAAGGCACTGGATCACCAGCATGCAGTGTTACTCGCCTACCACTACATCGCAACAGGCGAGATCCACGGTATGGCTAAGCAGGAGCGACTTGCAAAACTTTTGCTTGAGGTTCGTCAAGAACCAGAACCTACACCGGACACTACTTCGATGTGGGTAGCAACGTCGTTAGCGCAGCTCGCGTCTCGGGAATATGCCAGGAACGGTAACACGGCTCTTGCGTTCTTATACAGCACCTACTTCTTGTACGGTCAATGGGTAGCCGACTATGAGCCATACGCTACGTCGACAATGCTCAACACCGCCCTTCGCATTCTCGAAGGAAAGGAGCTGCCAAACGTTTCACGGTTCTTGAGCACTGGACAGCCCCCTTCCCTCGAATACATGCATCAACGACTTTCATGTGCGTATGCGTCCGAGGGCAGATATCGCGATGCAGCAACGTCTGCACGGGCATGGGAGAGCGTTCGGGGTGTAGACATCTATAGCATTTCCGACGTGAACGGCCTCGAACCGTTCTGGCCCCGGTATGTAGGTAAACGACGGGTTACGCTGAGAAGATGGCGAGCCTCGGTGTTGTACGATAGTCTAGCAACGCTGGAGGAGTCGGCAAAGTTGGCAAACGCCTCATGTCGAACACTACTCGACCGAGCACATGCTTTGTATAGCATTACCTACTACGGGAGTTCATGGCGGTTGTCGAGGATGGAGCGTGGGGAGGATGAACCTTCAAAGGCATCCAATGAAACGACCTATCGTACATTGGCCTTTAAGGAAATGCCCGACAGATCGCGAAACTCACTATCGATCGGATCGAATGCCGATTATTATTCATTGCGTAGGGCAATCGCAGCATACAGGAAAGCGAGTGCCCGTGCCAGCTCCGAAGCAGAGCGAAGTGAGGCCGAGTACATGCTCGCGCTGTGCGACAGGAACAGGCAGCTAACCGCCCTAGGCCTTACTCGCCGGTCGTATGTGGTCAATCCTCTGGGCCGCGTCAATCACAGCGCGTTTCGGAAGTACTATCGCCGATACGGCGAAACGAGCTTTGCGCAGGGGTTTAACTGTCCGACGCTGAGAGCGTATGCCGGGAGTCTTACTCTCCCGGAGTGACTCCCGGTGTCTTACTCTCCCGGAGTGACTCCCGGCGTCTTACTCTCCCGGAGTGACTCCCGGCGTCTTACTCTCCCGGAGTGACTCCCGGTGTCTTACTCTCCCGGAGTGACTCCCGGCGTCTTACTCTCCCGGAGTGACTCCCGGCGTCTTACTCTCCCGGAGTGACTCCCGGTGTCTTACTCTCCCGGAGTGACTCCCGGTGTCTTACTCTCCCGGAGTGACGCTCACCATACGACCCACCGACCTACCCGACGCCCGTCGTGGTCAACAAGGAGGAGGCGGGCGCCACGAGGAGGAACTACGCTCAGAGGTTCGCCTTCGGCGAGTTCTATCCTCGTCGCACTTCCGAATGAGCGCCCACCAAGATCGGAATACTGCACGGTGTAGGATCCGGCAGGGAGTCCGAACACACGAGCGGTTCCGTCGGTGCCGTAGCTGATGGTTGACTGCTCAGCCCCCTTCACATCGATGCTGTTCACAACCTCTACGTCGAGGATGATGGAGTCGCGGTTGTTGGTAACCACAAGGTCTCGTTGTGATGGCCATGCGCGGACGTGGCGGACGTGCGTGCCCGTGAGGAGGGATCTGCCTACAACACGCAAGACGATCTGTTCACCGGGGTCGATCGTAGGAATGGTTGCCACCACGACGGTATCGAACACACCCACGACACCTTTCGAGATTCCCACGGAGTCAGCACTGAACCACACGCCGAGCGAATCGTGAACTGTCACAAGCGTTGCCTGGTCAAAGCCCTTATTCGTGATGATGGCCGTAAGCTCTGCCCTTCCGTCATTATAGACCTTCGTTCGCGACGTGTCGATGGTGATCGCAATGTCAATCGCAAGTTCTTCAGGAGGGGCAAGGGGCTTTAGAGAGTATTGAGACGTGCCGTGAATGCCCGTAGCGGTTGTGGTTACGATGGGATGTTTGGCGAGACGTGCATCGATATCTGATACGTCCAGCAATGTGTCGAAGACTGCATATCCCGACGAATCGGTGCGAACCGAGAACCATCCTACTACGTCACAACCGGTGATGGTGTACCAGATCGAGTCGGGGATCACTTCGTCCAACGCAACATCTATCCGATACGCTGTGTTCACGGTTCCATCAAGGTATCCAGCTACACGAAGCTTACCATCCTTCTTTGCTCCTATCCACATCCATGGTGTGTTCTGCAACATGTTCGATCCGCTGTCGGCATCGAATGCATCGTAGGCGTGATCGGTATAGTAGGTCGCAAATGTGTCGAGTGCGATGCCACCGTTTCCATTGTCGCAGATCTTATTGCCGAGGATCTTCACATTCTGCGCGCCATACGCTACCTGTACACCCCACCATTGATTGCGCTCGATGTTATTGCCCTTCTTACCATCGAACTCATCGCCAATGGTCACTTCTTTCGCGCCGTCAACATAGACTCCACTCCTACCGTTGTTCCACGTGATTGGATCGGTCTCAAGTGCCCCAATCTGATTATTGCGCACCACTACATACCGCGTACTATCATTGGCGATCTGTACACCATTAAAGGTACATCCCGTGATAATATTCCGTTCTATGAAGATGCTGTCGGCATTGAGAATGGACACACCATTCTCCCCGTGAAACAGCACAGAATCAGCATTTGTAGCGTAGCCGATCAGGTTTGCGGTAATGCGGATATTGCTTGGACGTTGATAGATCGGAGGGGTTTTAGGGTCGAGGAAGATCACAACGTTTCGTTCAATGCGAATGCCATCGCCCCAATTCGAAGGAATATAATTGTCTTCGATGTCGATGTTCCGAGCATCATAGAGGATGTGAATTCCGTTCTTGCCATTGGCACGAGCGGAGTCCATTTGGAAGGTAGATCCAATGAGGTTGTGTGTGACACGCACGTTGGACAAACCGGATGATGCCAAGACGATCCCACTTCCGCCGTTGGAGCCGATCACGTTCCAATAACCATCAGCACTCACTGGTCCGATCACAGCATCTGAGAGGAAGGTGCAGTGTATACCATGACTCCCATTTCCCATTGGTATGCGTGCTGTAGAGTCGAGTCCGATGATGTTTCCTTCAATAACCGTTGTGTTGGCAGAGGTAGAGATCCCCGCGAACGTATTGCCACTCACTACATTTCCTTTGACAACATGGTCAGCCCCATTCAGTCGAATCCCGTTTTGATTAGGAAGGGGCTTTCTGGTCTTGCGATCTACGCCGACGATATTGTTGATGATGGTGACACGACGCGATGTGGCATCGGAAACGATGATCCCATTTCCCTGATTGCCGCTGACGATGTTGTTGCGTATCGTATCGTCGGACGAGCGGGAGATGCTGATGCCGTGCTGCAGATTTGGGATGGTATCTGTTACCTGATCATCGGTACCGATGCGGTTTTCGTAAAGGCGTGTGAACATCGCCTTGCCGCGTCCATCGATCGTGATCCCGCCGTATTCATTACCGCTGATGAGATTATGATGGATGTGAAGTCGTTCATCTTCCGAGAAGATGCCATGTCGAGAATTTGGTGCCTTGCGATATAACTCATTAACTCCCACGGCCGTGAATTGGATCTCGTTGTTTGAGCTACCAAGAATGAACGACATTCCGTTGCCGCCGGTACCGCTACAGCCATAGATATAGTTACTGAAGTAGCCGAGCATTGCGCCACCGATAACGTTGTTCTTAGCGCCGTTGAAGTTCATACCCGGGCCGTTGCAGTTCCGGACGATCATCATTTCAATGACACCGTCGCTGGCCTGCCAGACAAGGCCCGAGCCGTTGATGTTTTCGATCATGATGTTCCGCACGGACGATCCATTGCCGCGAACAAACAATCCCGAGGTGATGGTTGGGGTATTAACCCCATCGAGATGGATCCCCTTTCCATTGAACGTGATCATCGGCGTCACGGCAGGGAGGGTACTTGCAAGAGTGATGGTTTTATACTCTAGCGTAGGAGCGATGAGTATGGTTGCTGCTACGCCCCTTTTATTGATGTTCTCAATCGCCGACCTAAGAGTGGCCGGTGAATAGAGCTCATCGGTAAGGTCCGAGTCGGATACATCTGCAAGAGATGTAACTGTGTACTGCGCCCGAGCCGTGCCGAGCATGAGCAATAGGCAGGCGATAAGAGCTGGAAGCCTGTGTTTCATCGTTGTTCCTCCATAACGATGGGTTCCGGATATCCGCCAACGTACGGAAAATCAGAGCCCGCGCTACTGCATTTCCGCCCGCGGCGGCGCCCGCGCCGCTGCGCGGCCGAACGGCGCTGCGCGGAACCACGCTCCGCAAAACTCGCGCTTCGCGGAACTCGCGCTCCGCGGAACCACTCCCGCGGAACCACTCCGGGAGTCTTACTCTCCCGGAGTCATGCCGGGTGTCTTACTCTCCCGGAGTCGTACCGGGAGTCTTACTCTCCCGGTGTCGTACCGGGTGTCTTACTCTCCCGGTGTCGTACCGGGTGTCTTACTCTCCCGGAGTCATGCCGGGTGTCTTACTCTCCCGGAGTCATGCCGGGAGTCTTACTCTCCCGGTGTCGTACCGGGAGTCTTACTCTCCCGGTGTCGTACCGGGAGTCTTACTCTCCCGGTGTCGTACCGGGAGTCTTACTCTCCCGGAGTGAAATGTCACGTTTGGTCGGGCTCAGAGCACGAAGAACTGAACGCACCAATTCACTCATTTCTTTCTCGGAGGTCGATATGCCAGCACGCACCACGGTAGCCCATGAAGGGGAATACTACCACGTCTACAATCGCGGAGCATTGCGCATGACGCTGTTCTTTACTCCCTTTATGTACGGACTCTTCCTTAAGCTCTTAACGGAGTTTGCAGAGAAGTGTCACATCAGCATCATTGCGTTTTGCCTCATGCCGAACCACTTCCATCTCTTGATCAGAGTAGAAAAGGGTGGTTCAGTCGATCAGTTCATGCAACGGCTTTGCTCAGGGTATTCACGCAAGATCAATCGTTACTTGTCGCGTGCCGGAACAGTTTTCCAAGGCAGATACCACATTAAACATGTAGCCAACGACAACTACTTCAAGTCACTGTGTCGCTACATTCACTTGAATCCCGTTAAGTCTGCGTTGGCCGAGTTCCCATCAGGGTGGGAGTATTCGAACTATCTGGAGTGCTTAGGCAAGCGCGCTAGCATCAGTGGGCAACACCATGTCGTTAGCGAGATGTTCGGCGGCGCATCATTCTACGAGGCGTTTGTTCATGACGGGCTAGGTTCAGGCCCGATCGACAATGCAGAGCTCGCCGCAGATCTGGCAGAGATGCACGCACTGTGACTTCATCCCCTTCACATCGACCCTTCTATAACTCCGGGAGTCTTACTCTCCCGGAGTTATGTCGGGTGACTTACTCTCTCGGAGTCATACCGGGAGTCTTACTCTCCCGGAGTCATGCCGGGAGTCTTACTCTCCCGGAGTCATGCCGGGAGTCTTACTCTCCCGGAGTCATGCCGGGAGTCTTACTCTCCCGGAGTCATGCCGGGAGTCTTACTCTCCCGGAGTCATGCCGGGAGTCTTACTCTCCCGGAGTCATGCCGGGAGTCTTACTCTCCCGGCATCGTTCTAGGTGCTTATCTTTCACGTCATGAAAGCCGCTATTCACCTTCGCTATGGCCCCCCAGAAGTAGTCTCAATATCGGACGTACCCAGTCCCACTTTGCAGGACGGCGAATTCTTGGTTCGCGTACATGCCTCTACGGTGAATCGAACGGATTGCGGGTTTCGGAGTGCCGTCTATGTTATCTCTCGACTCTTCAGCGGTCTATTCAAGCCTCGACGAAACATCCTCGGATGTGAGTATGCGGGCGAGGTGACCGATGTCCAAGGTGTCAAAACCGTAAAGCCCGGTGATCGTGTTTTTGGATACAACGACACTCGTTTCGGCGGACACGCGGAGTACATGGTGGTCAACGCGAATGATGCATTTGCCCTCATTCCGGAGTCGATGTCCTTTATCGATGCAGCGCCCCTTACCGAAGGTTCCCATTACGCACTTTGCGATCTCCGCGCCGCACACGTCGGCGAAGGAACGTCCGTTCTCATCTATGGTGCAACCGGTGCCATAGGATCTGCAGCTGTTCAACTCGCACGTGTCATGGGCGCTAAGGTGACGGCGGTTTGTGGAGCTGCCCATCTCGACCTTGTTCGATCGCTTGGGGCTGATCGTGTGATCGACTTCACTTCCTCGGAATTCGCCCGCCTGAGCGAAACGTTCGATGTTGTCTTCGATGCTGTCGGAAAGCTCTCATGGTCACGGTGCAAACCCCTCCTCACCGACAGAGGATGTTACATCTCAACCGAACTCGGACCGCGATACGAAAATCCGTTCCTGGCTCTGCTCACTCCATTGTTAGGGGGCAAGCGGGTCCTCTTCCCTATCCCAACAATCACCGCACGTGATGTTGAATACCTTCGGTCTCTGGCGATCAAGGGATCATATCGCCCCCTTATTGATCGTGTGATGTCTTTGGACGAGATCGTAGATGCCTATCGGTATGTGGAGACCGGTCAGAAGATCGGAAACGTTGTTATTTCGGTATAGCGACAACATTTAAACACACAGACAAAAACCGACATGCTACAGCGCTATCTCACCTATAATCTCTGGGCGAACACTCGACTCATTGAGAACATTGCGGCTGTTCCTGCTTCATCGATCGATGGGCTACCCTTAGCCCCTTTCGGATCGATCCACGAAGCTCTCCGACACATCGTAGGCGCAGAGAATATCTGGCTAGAGCGAATGAAGGGGCAAAGTCCGACGGATTTCCTTGGCTTCACCGAAGGCAAGACTCTTGACGAACTCTTGGGCATGCTTCGCGTAGGGTCACAACGTTGGGTCGAGTATGTCACGGATCGTGCACGTGATGCAGAGTGGATGAGCCCTGAAGCAACGATGACATATACGACAACGAAGGGCGTCGTTTTTGTGCAGGCGATCCCGGATGTTGTGTTGCATGTGGTCAATCACTCCACATATCACCGCGGCCAGATCATGTCGGCCCTACGTTCGGTCTATGACGGGCGCTTGCTCGGACTTGATATGTTCGTGTTCGCTCGCGGGTGACGCCGCACGCGAGTGACTCCGGGAGTCTTACTCTCCCGGAGTGATGCCGGGTGTCTTACTCTCCCGGTGTCTTACTCTCCCGGTGTCACTCCCGGTGTCTTACTCTCCCGGTGTGATGCCGGGAGTCTTACTCTCCCGGTGTGATGCCGGGAGTCTTACTCTCCCGGTGTGATGCCGGGAGTCTTACTCTCCCGGAGTGACTCCCGGTGTCTTACTCTCCCGGTGTGACGTGCGAAAGTGCCAGCAGCTGCTCCACCCCTACCGGCTCTTCCTTCAACATCGGGACCACGGCATATCGTGTAGAAAGTCTTTGTGACACGGCCTCTATCTCACGCAATTCATTGTTAGCCCGCTGCACGAGAAGCGTCGATCGCGGTTTGGCGGCGGCAATGCTGTTGTTGATGACCCACGCCCATGGTTCGATACCTGCTCTTCGGAGGTCTTCCTGCAACGATGCCGCCTCCAGCACCGGCGTTGTCTCTGCCAGTGTAACGAGGAGCACCTTTGTGTGCCGATGATCCTGCAGCTGCATCATAGGTGTTGTGAAGTTCATGCCGGTCTTGCCCATTTGCCGCGATACGTCTCGGTGATAAGAACCCGTAGCGTCGAGCAATAGCAGAGTATGTCCGGTGGGGGCAGTGTCCATCACCACGAACGTTCTGTTCGCCTCACGAATGACACGAGAAAAGGCATGGAAAACGGCGATCTCCTCTGTGCACGGTGACCGGAGATCTTCTTCCAACACTGCCTTGCCAACGTCATCGAGTCGTTCGCCCTTCGATCTCCGTATCTGCTGTTTGTATCGCTCTGTCTCTTCTCGCGGGTCGATCCGGCTCACTGTGAGGTTTGCCACCGTTCCTCCGAGCGTTTCTTGGAGATGTGCCGCAGGATCGGAGGTTGTCAAATGAACCGCATATCCCCGATGCGCAAGCTCAACAGCAACAGCGGCTGCGATCGTTGTTTTGCCCACTCCGCCCTTTCCCATGAGCATGATCAGCCCCTTACCATCCTTTGCGATCTCGTCAACAAGGGCTGAAAGGTGTGGGGCGTTGATGTCAGGGGGCGATGTGTTGACCAGATGAAGGGAACGGGTGGCGTCCACCTCGAATAGATCGGAAAGAGCATCAATCCCGACGATGTTGAACGGTTTCGTGCTCACTTCGTCGCGGGGGAGTGCACGAAGAACTCCGGGCATGTTTTGGATGGCTCCCTGCTCGCGTTGATGGATCGCGTGGGCCAGTTCATCGCGTTGATCATCCTCGGCAGGGAGTATGCCGTTGATCACGAGATATTGATTGCGAAATCCGATCGCGGCCAGCTCGTTGTGTGTGCATTCTACTTCTCGTAACGACGATTGTTGCGGACGTGATACAAGCACGAGACGAGTACGCGATGGATCGGAAAGTGAAGCAACGGCGGCGCCATACTGCGACCGTTGTTTATCGAGTCCGGCCAAGGGGCCGAGACATGACGCATCACCCTTGCCTGTTTCAAGAAATCCACTCCATGCGCCAGGCAATTGTAGAAG
Organism: Ignavibacteria bacterium; assembly: GCA_016707005.1. NCBI lineage: Bacteria > Pseudomonadati > Ignavibacteriota > Ignavibacteria > Ignavibacteria bacterium. The sequence continues at coordinate 862,367 of JADJIQ010000005.1, read as the reverse complement.
TCGGATCGTGTGGCCCGTAGGAGCTGTATCGAATACGATGTGGTCATACGGATGCGTCAGCTCCGAATCGACCAATAGCTCTGTGAACTCATCGAACGCCGCGATCTCTGTAGTGCAGGCCCCCGAAAGCTGTTCTTCCATGCTCTTCACTACATCCGGAGCAAGCACTCCGCGTGCCGGTCCGACGATCTTATCACGATACGCTTGAGCGGCCTGTTGCGGATCGATCTCCAGCGCATCAAGACCGTCAACGGCTCGAATGGATGTGATCGTATTGCCGATCGTACATCCGAACACCTGACCAACGTTCGATGCCGGGTCCGTGCTAACGAGCAGGACCCTCTTCCCTTCCCTTGCGAGTTTCACTGATGTGGCACAGGCGATCGATGTCTTTCCAACTCCCCCCTTGCCAGTGAAGAACACAAACCGAGGAAGATCATTGAGGAAGAGCATTTCATTAGACCTGATTGTTGCTCCGACATTACGACAAACGTCCGCCAATTCTTATGACACCAGACATCACTCCCGGAGTCTTACTCTCCCGGCGTCACTCCCGGAGTCTTACTCTCCCGGTGTCACTCCCGGAGTCTTACTCTCCCGGTGTCACTCCCGGAGTCTTACTCTCCCGGCGTCACTCCCGGAGTCTTACTCTCCCGGCGTCACTCCCGGAGTCTTACTCTCCCGGCGTCACCCCCGGGGAACAATACCTGCCCCCTACAGTAAGCACAAAAGCCAGACCGATCACACATGCGGATCGGCGCCGAAACATCGCATTAAATCTGACAACGGATCAAAATGAACGAAACCTTGACTTTCTTGCTCGATACCCCCATTCTAAACACAGGAGCTAATGGAATCACAGTAAAGGCCTTGTTGATCACGGTTGGCGCCATGATTGTTGTGATCCTTGTGTTACGCTTCATCCGTCGAGCTGTGATGAAGAAAGTATCGAAACGACAGGGGGCTAATCTTGGGCCGATCAATTCCGTCCTCATCATCTCTAGCTATGTGATCATCCTTGTAGCTGTTATCACAGTGGTAGAATGGTCGGGGCTTAATCTCGGCGCTCTTACGGTGATCTTCGGAGCATTAAGTGTCGGTATCGGTTTCGGACTTCAGAACATCGTCAACAACTTTGTGAGTGGGATCGTGATCCTCCTTGAGCGTCCGATAAAACTAGGCGATCGGATCGTTGTCGATGGAGTGGAGGGAAACATCGTCGACATTGCGATCAGGGCATCTACGTTGCGAACCAACGAAGGTGTTTCGGTGATCGTGCCAAACTCGTATTTCATTGGCTCTGCAGTGATCAATCGCTCGCTCGACTATGAAACCGTCCGACTGAAGATCTATGCCAATGCCTCGTATGATTCCGATCCGCGTGAAGTTGAAAGGATCCTACTCGCCATTGCCGAGGCAAATCCAGGCATACACAAAGACCCAGCGCCTGTTGTGATCTTCGAAGCCTTCGGCGAATCAGCACTTCGGTTCTACCTCTGGGTGTGGACCAGTGAGTATGCTCACCGTCCAGATTCGATCATCAGTGACGTGAACTTTGCTGTAAGCGAGGCCTTTGCCTCAGCTGGTATACGAGTCCCATTCGCACAGATGGACGTGCACCTAACGAGTGACTCCCGGAGTCTTACTCTCCCGGTGTGACTCCCGGAGTCTTACTCTCCCGGAATCACTCCCGGAGTCTTACTCTCCCGGAATCACTCCCGGAGTCTTACTCTCCCGGTGTCATGCCGGGAACTACACGGTCGCACCAAACAAACGTCCCACGGCCGCAGTCACAGCCATTGCAAGTGCACCCCAGAACGTAACTCGTAGAGCCCCTTTCCATATAGTAGCTCCGCCGGCCCACGCCGCAAGTGCACCGAGAACCGTCAGACTGAGTAGCGTTATTATGGTTGTGATGGTGGTTGCGGAATCTAACGGTGCAAACAATGTTCCGAGAATTGGAATAGCGGCACCAACACAGAAGGCAGCCGCAGAAGCCAACGCAGCTTGAACAGGTCTTGCGCGCAAGACTTCGGTGATCCCAAGCTCATCTCGAGCGTGAGCCGTCAATGCATCACCCTCCATTAGCTTGATCGCAACCTGTCTAGCAAGGGGCTGGTCAAGTCCGCGCCCGATATAGATTTCCGTTAGCTCTTCAAGCTCCTTCTCAGGCTCTTTTGCAAGTTCTTGGCGTTCACGAGCCAGATCAGCATTCTCCGTGTCGGCTTGTGATTGGACAGATATGTATTCGCCAGCGGCCATTGAAAGAGCACCGGCAACGAGCCCGGCAACTCCGGTGAGAAGTATCACCTCCGACGTTGCACCACCTGCTGCAACACCAACAACAAGACTGGAAACGGAAACTACGCCGTCATTGGCACCGAGCACGGAGGCGCGAAGCCACCCTATGCGATGAGCGCGATGTGTCTCGATGTGATTTGTTCGCATGGTTACAAGTTACACCGGGAGTCTTACTCACCGGGAGTGATGCCGGGAGTCTTACTCACCGGGAGTGATGCCGGGAGTCTTACTCTCCCGGAGTGATGCCGGGAGTCTTACTCTCCCGGAGTGATGCCGGGAGTCTTACTCTCCCGGAATGATCCGTTAAACCATTCGGATGCTGGAGCGTCACAGCCGGTCATCTCTCATTTCGGCATTTGCGGACCATAGGAGAATACGTGCTAAAGCGCACCCTTCACATCTCACTCGTGATGGTACTTACCCTTACGATGAAGACGGTCGCCTCATCACACGCCGGATATCGCGCGTATTTTACTGTGCGACCTCAACAGAAGGGATTGGTCGTGGAGGTGCGTATTCATGAGCACGACCTTACAACGGTACTCGCCGTAGCTAAGGCGTGTGACCCTGGACAGGACAAAACCATCTGTACTGCCGAGTACATTCGCTCGCATTTCAACGCATTTGTGAATGGGAAGCCCCTTTCCTTGATGTTCATTTCGTCAGCACACACCAAGAGCGATGAGGTCTATCTCTTTTCCGTTAGTGATATCGATCTGTCTTCGATTAAGTCCATTACTATCGTGAACACATGTTTTGTAACGGTTCAGCCGAAGTTTGAAAACATCGTTCGGTTCTTGCTCAAGGACGACGTATCCTACAGCATGAGCGATCGACGTCGTTCCATCACGCACACATTCTGACAAGAAATGAAACACATCATCATTGCTATTGCGGTTATTGTCTCCACAGTACTCTCCGCCCAAGCACAATGCGACCCAACATCGGTCTTCTCAAACACCACAACAAATGCGGTCTGCATTTCTGTTGAGGGGGCGATCCGAACCGTGTATTCGAACGCATTGCCTGACCACGAAACAGGTGCATTTCCTAACCCTGGCAACCCAAACTCGATCAAGGCTCAGAGGATCACTCTTACGATGTGTTCTCAACCACGCCTAGCCCCTACAAAAACGATCCTTGACCAAGGGAGTGGGAGCTGTCCATTCTGGGTGTTCGGTGTGGGTATCAATGGCCTGGAGTTCGATCCGATCGCAAACGAGTTCTTTCGCAATACGAGCACAGGACAACTAAACCGCTCTTGGAACCTCAACGCCTTGTCACCGAATGTGAAGCTGGGATTGGATATGAACCAGGCACATGTTCAGCCTACAGGCAAGTATCACTATCACGGCAGTCCAACGAAGTTCATCGAGTCCCTTAACGTCTCTTCCACGGCACATTCTCCGATCATCGGGTATGCCGCTGATGGTTTTCCGATGTATTACCGCTATGTGTATGAAGATCCGACAGGTGCGTCAAAGACCATCGTCGATGCAACGTCATGCCACAGACTCAAGGACGGAATGCGCCCGGGAGATGGAGTCTCCGCACCGAACGGGGCGTATGATGGCACGTACACACAGGACTACGAATACCTGACGAAAGGCGATTGCCTGCTCGATGAATGTAACGGAAGATTCGGTGTCACTCCAGATTATCCGAGCGGCACTTATTATTATGTGATGACGGAAACATACCCCGTTATACCGCGCTGTCTCTCCGGCTATCCTGATAAAGCCTTCACGATTGGTCCGCCTCAAATGGGGTGCGCAACCTCGAGCGCATCACAGATCTGCACTGTCTCGGGTATTGAGGGCGATCCGATCGCAATAATGGAACAGATAGAGATCGCACCGAACCCGGTTCGCTCAGTCTTGACCCTCAGATTCCTCTCCTCCGACATCGAACACCATGTGACCGCTATTCGCATCTTTAATGCAGAAGGCAGGGAGATGATCGCACAGAAGAATTCTGCTGCCGGAATCGATACTGCGTCGCTCCCCGATGGGACGTATTATGCAAGAGTGAATGTGGCCGGTACGGAGATCACGAAGGTCTTCGTGAAGCACTGACTCCCGGAGTCATGCCGGGAGTCTTACTCTCCCGGTGTCACTCCCGGAGTCTTACTCTCCCGGAGTCACTCCCGGAGTCTTACTCTCCCGGAGTCACTCCCGGAGTCCTACTCTCCCGGAGTCGTGAGGGAGACCATTGCTGGTCGATGCTCTTGGTTAGATCGCTCTTCACATTCCCGGTGTGTAGAGTTGTCTTGCGTTCAATAACCATGAGCAGACACTCTTCATCCGCTCGCGGACAGTGTCGTGTCCCCTTGGGTATAACCACCGACTCGCCGGCACTAAGCGTGAATACATCTCCCTCGAGTTGTATCACGAATGTTCCCCTGAGGACATAGAAGTACTCGTCTTCGTCATCGTGTTGATGCCATACGAAGTCGCCCTTGACTTTGGCGACCTTGATATAGACGTCATCGACTTCTGCGATGATCCGCGGGGACCAATACTCTTGCAGAGACTCTGCGATCTCTATGGGGCTGCCTGGTTTGATATCCATTGAACAAAAGTACGCGTACAACGATCTCCCGGCGTCTTACTCTCCCGGCATCACTCCCGGAGTGTTACTCTCCCGGAGTCACTCCCGGAGTCTTACTCTCCCGGAGTGGTTCCCGGAGGGAGCGGTTCCCGGAGGCGTGGCGCCCGGAGGGACGCCGGAAGACACACAAGCACCACCACGCCCGCACCGATCACATTCAACCACAAGAAACTCACAACATCCACGGCATAACACGTGATCACAACAACCTCAGCCAGTATCGCGGCGATGAAGACGATCGTCCCCCGTGCGCGCCTGATGTAGAAGGCCACGAGGAAGATGCCGAGGATGGGACCGTAGAACAGACTCCCTAAGATGTTCACGGCTTCAATGAGCGACCCCATCCGCGTAGCAAGCATACTCACGGCTATACAGAAGATGCCCCAGATGAAGGTGTGGAGACGGGCCTTGTGCACGGTGCCAACATCGCCAACGTTGTGGCTTCCAAACAATAAGTGCAGGTCCACGAGACTTGCCGTGGCCAATGAATGAAACGCTGCGCTGATGCTCCCCCATGATGCCAAGATCACAACGGCAAAGATGAGCCCCACCAATCCCACCGGTAGCATGGTCCGCACAAAGTGTAGGAAGATGTAGTTCGTGTCGCTGCTCTCAGCGATCCCCTGCTGCTTCACAAGGTCCTTGAACTCGGCACGCAGTGTGCGAAGTTCATTCCTCGCCTTTAAGAACGTATCAGTACTCGACGTGGCCGCAGCAACAAACTCGTTACCCCTTCGCTCCGTTAGAAGTTCGTTCGATGCCCTCGCAAGCTCAGCATTAGCCACACTCCACTGGCTCTGTAGCTCTTCATACCGCTGCGACTGCACGGTTCGCACCTTCTCCACCACTGACTCATTAAAGAATATGGGGCTAGGCACAACGGAGTATAATGCTACCAACAAGGCACCGATGAAGAGGATGCCGAATTGCATTGGAATCTTCACGATGCCATTGAGGAGAAGACCGCGCCTGCTTTCGTCGGTGTTCTTGCCGGTGATGAACCGTCCGACCTGACTCTGATCCGTACCGAAATATGACAGCGCAAGGAAGAAGCCCCCTACTAATCCACTGATGAGATTGTACTTATCATGAGGATCACTCGAGAAGGTGATCACATTCAACGATCCGCTCGCACCGGCAAGGGTAAGTGCATCGGTAAAGCCCATACCATTGGGCATCGACCCCACTAACACAAGTGCTGCAACCACCATCGATGCAAGAATGATCCCAAACATGAGCGTCTGCGTGTGTGCAACTGCCCTTGCACCACCACGCACAGTATAGAGCAGCAGCAATCCACCAACCAAGGTGTTCGTGAGGTAGATGTTCCACCCCATGATGCTCGCTACAATGATACTCGGAGCATAGATGCTGATACCAGTACTCAATCCACGCGAAAGCAGGAACAGAATACTTGTTACCACTCGCGTCTTCCTGTCAAACCGCTTCTCGAGGAATTCGTATGCCGTAAAAACGTTCTGCTTGCGGAAGATGGGTATGAAGGTCACACAGATCACAACCATCGCGATGGGCAGACCGAAGTAGTACTGCACAAATCGCATTCCGTCGGTGAAGGCCTGACCCGGTGCGCTGAGAAACGTGATGGCGCTTGCCTGTGTAGCCATCACTCCCAATAACACTACATACCAGGGAAGGGATCTGTCTGCGCGGAGATAGGCGTCGGCATCGTGCTGACCTCTCCCTCGCCACATGCCATATCCGAGGATCCCGAAAAGCGTTAAGCCAAAGACCACCCAGTCGATGGCGCTCATCGCCACACCTCAGTGAACCAAGCGTACACTGCGATCTGCACAAGAAGAAACAGGAGCACCGCTCCGTACCACCGCCTCCATCGCGCCCGATCGTTCTGCTCTGTCACTTCATCGAGACAAGATTGGCAAAGAGTCGCATCGCACCGGAAACACCGGCTGGAAGCTCTCTGAACAACGACAACGAGCACGAGATGTAATGCCCCTTCCCAACCTTTGCGTAGAGAAGGGATCCGGTAAGGGGCTGCTCATTCGCATCGTGCATGGAAAGGACAGACTCATATCGCTGGTCGTACTCGTTCGGGAAGTACAATCCACGCTCTTGTACCCATCCGTTGAAATCATCGGTGGTGATCTTGTTTGGCACATTCAACAGCGGGTGGTCGGGCTTGAGGATCGTAACCTCAGCGTCCTCTTCTGTTACGCGTTTGTTGGCAAGGGGCATGGGGTACGGACCGAGTTGTTTGGTCGACATATCCTGTGTGGTATTGTACTGCATCACCAACGTACCACCACGCTCTACATAGGTGAGCAACGCTGGCATCAGGTACTGCATACTCTTCCGCACATTGATTGCTCGGATCCCTACAAGCACTGCATCATAGGTGAGGAGTTCATCGGTGCGCAGGATTGTGGCATCATCGATCTCATCTACCACAACGCCTAGGCCTCGCAAGAACTCGGGTGCATATTCACCGGCACCGGCGATGTAGGCTATGCGTTTTGCTTCGATCTTAACACCACGTTCGTCAGGAATAGATATGCGGGCAGGTGTGGTGTATTGAACGGTTGGAAGATGGTCGTAGGTAATAGCCTTCACTTGACGATCATAAACAACACCATTGAGCTCTAACCCTACGCTGAGTTTTGTACCAGCATTCATTGGTATTGGTATCGTTATCAATGTGTCGGTGTTGGCTCGAATGGAAATGTCGCGGATCTCTGTGGGCTTGCTGCCTTTGTCGCCGCTAACCACAAGCCGAGCATTGCTCACGGGCTTGTATGCACGTATCCGCACACGAGCGTCTGACGATGTCTCCACGAGCTGCGTTGGTTCAACACTTACCGGTGGCACAATTCGCAGCACGTCGATCACATCTCCACGGAGCGGATCAAGCTTCTTGAAGCTCACGGGGAGCCGTACGTTAAGCGAATCGCTTCCAATGCCGATCACCGCTACTACCGCGTAGGAAGAACCATGTATCGGTAGGATCCTCTTGTCAAGGGGCGATGCGATCGTGAAGGTGAAGAGATTCCTGCTCGACTCGGTTGTTAGCCAGTATGGCTGCGTCACGGGTACGTTGTCGGGAATACGGGTTGCTACATCAAGGGTCACGAGAGAATCATTCGGGAGCATAACACTGCCGCGCTCTGCGCCGTCAGGCCAGCGGGCAGAAACGAGTTGCAGCGTAGAGCCCGCGCGCGTTGTGATCCGCAACGTTGTCCGCAAGGAGTCTCCGGCAACGGCAATTGGAACGTTCGTTGTGACCTCAGCAGAGAGGCCGATGCAGGATGCGATGATCGATTCCACTTCACTTGTCTTCAGTGAGCGCCACTCGACGTCATTCACGGACCGGATCATCGTTCGAATGCGAAGCAGTGCTTCGAGCGAGCGCTCCGGATGAAGCATATCGAAGGATTGAATAACGGCGTCGATGGCCTTGCCGATGTCGGCGCGCCCTACGCGTGACCACGTGGTGTCGATGCCGTCGAAGAGGCTCACCTTCGGTTCCGGTCCGGCGATCGTTGCGAAGAACTCCGGCTGAACACCCGGAGTGCTCGGCGTACCGGCGCCTTGACTGCGGTGAATGCTCCGGCTTATACCGGCGAGTTCACCATAGCCCATGCCGATGAGCGGATCGTATTGACCTACCTCAAGCTTGAACATTCCATCACGAACCGTGCTGCGGTTGCCAAAACGAAAGGCATTGAAGAGAAGCCGCGTTGGCTTCCACGGTGTAGTTCCCTGCAGCTGCTCTTCTATAATGTCTGCTTCTGCTGCTGAAACCTCGAGAGTTCCATTGCAGTATTCGATCGCGCGTTCAGCGATGATCGCAGAAGCAGAATGCTGACCGTGACCGGCCATGCTGTCCTTTGGAAATCGACAGATCACAACGTCCGGACGGAATTGCCGAATGGTGCGCACCGCATCTGCGATCAGGATGATCGAATCCCACTGCCGAAAGGTCTCTTCCGGATTCTTCGAAAAGCCGAAGTCGATGGCGCGGGCAAAATATTGACCCGCGCCATCAAGCTTGCGTGCTTCGAGTAGTTCGTATGTGCGAATGAGTCCAAGAGAAGCCCCTTGCTCACTTCCGATAATGTTCTGTCCGCCATCACCCCTGGTGATGGACAGATAGGCAGTACGGATGTGACGTCCAGTTGCAAGCCACGAGAGAAGTCGCGTGTTCTCGTCATCCGGGTGGGCAGCTACATAGAGAACACTCGTTAACGAGCGAAGTCGCTGCAGATCACCATAGATGCGTGTTGATTGCTTGGGACGTATGGGTTGCGCAGCCATCGTAACGAATGTTACGATCAGGGCGAGCAGAGCAAGGGGCAGTCTGGACATTACTTCAGCGTTTTGATGAGGTCTTGTGCGTACTTGTTGTATTCGGCTTCACCCGGTGTTCCCTTGGCAACTTCCATGGTCTTCGTGGCGGCATCACGTGCAACATCGTTCTTGCCAAGTTTAGCAGCGACACGAGCCTTGAGCATGAAGAGCCAGTAAGCCTTTGGATTGTTGTCCGCAGCCTTCGTTGCGTATTCGAGGGCTTTGTCGAGATTCTGATTGGTCTCGAAGTAGTATGTGGCTGCTTGTTGATACGGGATCGTAGGATTATTGATGGCTTTTTCGATGTTGGTCTTAAGTCGCTCTTGATTGTTCGCCTTCACCGGAACACTCACGTGCGTGCGCTCCCAAGCTAGGTCGATGGTGCACGAAGAGAACGTGATGTTGCCAATGTTGATCGTGAAGGTCTCAACAGTTGTTGGAAGTGTAGTTGGCTTCACCTTCATGCGGACAACGTCGTCCTTCGTGTCATAGCCCATTGCGCCCCAGTTCCCGGTGTTCTTGTTAAGGATGATCTCCCATTCCGAAGCGCCCGGGATGGAGTAGAACGAGTATGAGCCGGCCTTCACTGTTGTTCCACCGATCTCTACATCTTCTCCAAAGGTGATCTTCGTAGCTGCATTGGCACCAGTACGCCACACAACGTTGTACGGCACAAGGTCGCCAAAGACTGTCCGACCGCGCATGGAAGGCCTGCTATACACGATCTCTGTCTTCGACGTTGAGAACTCTTGTGTAATAGTGCTTGTTGGACTCAATGACGGTAATTTCAGATCTTGAGCTGCAAGGGGAAGGCTCATCATTGCTGCCAGTATCAGTACGAGGATCTTCTTCATATGCTATTCCTGGAGTAGGATGTGATGAAAGGTGTTGGAACACAATAATAGCGCATTCATGCTGGGGTTTCAATGAACGACATATTCACCTACCTCTTTTCCACGCCGGTTGTGAGCAACAACGAGGGGTCGATCTCGTTAATGGCCGTTGCCGAAGCACTGGCGTTTGTGATCGTCGTTGTTGTTGTTTTGCGGTTCATTCGGCGCTCAGTAGTGAAGAAGCTTTCCAAACGGCCCGGCATTAATGTTGGTCTTGCGAATTCGATCTTGACGATCACGAATTATCTGATCGGATTTGCACTGATCTGGTTGATGATCCAGTTCCTCGGCATCAATCTGAGAGCACTTGCCTTTGTTTTTGGCGCTTTGAGTGTTGGTATTGGATTCGGACTGCAGAACATCGTCAACAACGTAGTCAGCGGACTCTTCATTCTCTTGGAACGTCCCGTCAAACTTGGTGATCGTGCTGTAGTTGATGGGATGGAGGGAGATATCGTGGAGATCGCCATCAGAGCAACCACGGTTCGAACCAATGAGGGGGTTTCTGTTATCGTCCCCAACTCCCATTTTATCTCTTCATCGGTGATCAATCGCTCCCTCGACGATGAGATCGTGCGCTACCGTATCCCCGTGAATGTTGCCTATGGAACCGATCCTAATACCATACGAGATGTCCTCTTACAAGTGGCCGGCTCCAAGCCCTATGTGTTATCAGAGCCCCCTCCCGTAGTGATCTTTGAGGAGTTTGGAGACTCGGCAATGAAGTTCTTCTTATGGGTGTGGACCAGAGAAATGTCTCACAAGCCAATGGTTCTGAGGAGTGAACTGAACTTTGCGATCAACGAGGCCTTCACAGAGCACGGCATTCGAATACCGTTTCCACAACTTGATGTACACGTGAAGCAGCCTATTTCTTGAACTCTGTAGGTTGTTCAAGAGTGTAGATCGCCTCTTTCACATCATCGATGCGCTTCATCAGCGCAGCTTGGGCATCATACAGACCACGGTTGTAGTAGTACGGCCCAAGCTCGCGCGTGAGGAAGTCGAGCAAGAATTCCGCGTCGAACCTGCCTATCTCATGATCGAGTTCAGATTCGAAATAGGCCAAGAGCTTGGTGGTGATCAGCTCACGTTCGCCGGGGGTAAAGGTGATGGTAGACATGGGGAATAATCTACCACCTATACCTTAGAAATTCTGCTCGTCTGCACTTGGTCCGTATGTCCCGGGAATTGGGACGTCGAGCAGACGGAGGTATACACCGAGTTGGGCGCGGTGGTGGATGATCTGACTGATCGTCATCTGGATCACTTCATATCTCGTGGAGACCGAGTGGATCACATCTCCCGTTCGAAGTGTCCAGTTCCCGTCAAGCGACTCTTCCTTAGCCTGAGCTAGTGTTTCGAGAGCCTCCTGCAACGACTTCTCCAAGAGAGCAAGCAGATCGTCAGCTGACGCAATAACAGGCGGGTCGTACGGCATCGTCGCAAAGTCCAGCTCTTCTGACGTAAGCGTCATTGTTACCCACGTTGGCAGATCTGCCACGTGTGTTGCCAATGACTTCATCACCATGCTCTTCGGGTGTGGACGCCAGTCGAGCTTGTCAGCCGGCACGCGGGCCAGCATGTTCTTTGATTTACCGCATTCCAGTATCAACTGCTTGGTGAATAGGTCTAGTCTCATTGTACCTCCATTGATAGAAAAAGAGTGGATGCGAATATATACAAAACGTATAATTCTCTATACGTTTCGTTGTTTGGAGCACCATTATTTATACATAACTTCGAAACATGACCATTCAAGACGTTATAGCGGAGCTTGAAGAGATCTCCTCATTGGCGGTTTCCGAAGGTGCTCGGTATGGATACTTTGCAACGTTATACCTTGGCATGACGCGATCCGTCCGAGATGCTTTAGGGAAGGGGCTTTATGATAACGACGCCCGAATGGAGCACCTTTGCGTAGTGTTCGCCCAACGATATCTCGATGCCTTTGCAACGTGGCGGGCAGGAAAGCCCCCTACCAAGTCCTGGGCAATTGCGTTCTCACACGGTCAGCGCGATGAGATCACTACGATCCAGCATCTATTGCTTGGTGTGAATGCCCATATCAATCTCGATCTTGGAATAGCCACACAGAACGTTGCCTTGGGTTCGGATATCGATCAACTGAAGCCTGATTTTGACCGGATCAATGATACGATCTCGACGTTGTTCAATGTTGTGAAGGGGCGGCTGCGATCGATCTCGTGGCCGATCCGATATCTCGATGATATGGGTGGTTCTTTCGATGATCGGATCGCTACGTTTTCAATTCGCATTGCACGAGATGAGGCATGGCATTTTGCGAAACGACTACACACGTGGCCCGCATTTGACCATGCGAAACTCGTCGCGGAACGAGATATGTCGATCTCATTGTTCGCTCAACGAATCATCGATCCCGGCTTTACAGCGAACCTGATCCTACGTCCGGTGAAGTGGGCCGAACCGCGAGACGTGCGGAAGATCCTGGCTGCACTTCGGTAACCGTCATTCAATGTCGGATCAGAACAGCAGTGAGATTCACGTCGGATGCAAGCCCGAGTTTCTTGCGAATAGAATAGCGATGACTCTCTACATTCCGCAATGAAACAGACAACAGCCCGGCAATCTCTTTGTTCGAGAGATTGATCTTCAACATTGCACACACCTTGAGCTCCGTTGGTGTGAGTTTTGGATAGGACTGCGAGAGTTTTGTAAGAAAGTCTTGATGAAGATGTTCAAACTTCTCTTCGAACCGGACCCATTCGTTGTCATCTCGAAGATCAGTGTTGATCTCTCGCAACACATCCTTCACGACATCACGCAAATCGGGATGTTGTTCGGTGTGTGCTGATATCTGCTTCCGGAGTCGTTGTAGGAAGGCATTCTTGCCCACCAATCGCATTGCCATCGACGCGAGTTCCTGAGAACGAACCTCCATCAGTTCTTCGAGATGAGCGTTCTTGATCCGGAACACTTCGCTCTCGCGTTCGGCACGTTCAACATCGAATCGCGACTGCATCTCGGCCACGGCACGCTGTCGGTCCAAGGCATACAATCGCTCCTTCATCTCCGCACACTCTTGTAGAGCATCATACGCTCGTTGATGATCTCCCGCACGGGCATATGCTTGAGCAAGATGTCCCAACGCTTCAACAAGCAATTGATCAAGCGCGTGTGTCCTTGCGATCCCAATCGCACTCTCGAAGATCTCGATCGATGATGAGGGGGCTTTCCCGGTTGACAGAATCGCCCCCTTACACAACAGCGCTTGTGCATGAAGGTCGTGTCTCTTGATGCTCAATGCCATACTAGCTGCTGTTGCATAGTGCTCCAGAGCTTTCTTGGACTTCTTCTGCAACTCGTGTACAGAACCGAGTTTGATGTGCGTAGCTGCTGCATAGCGCTTCTCACCAAGCGTAGAGAAGATCTCCAATGCATCGGTCAATGCATGTGTTGCCTCATCGAAAGCACCGCGTGCCTTATAGTGGGTTGCTATGGCTTCGAGTGCATGGGCCGTTCCGTACGTGTTGTTGGAGGCACGGGCTAAATCAAGCGAACGTTGGTCGTATTCAAACGACCGATCCATGTCGCCCAAGTAATAGTATATGTTGCTGACGTTACCAATGTTCACACCAACATTTCGTTGATCGCCGAGTGTTTCGTTGATACGCAGGGCCGACAGATAGGCTTCCAATGCCAGTGGGTAATTGGCCAATTGTTGATGAATCATTCCGATGTTATTATATGCCGAGGCAAGTCCGGGAGCATCGTTGAGATCTGCAAAGACATCAATTGCCTCCTTAAGACTTGTCAGTGCTTCGGCAAAACGCATCATGTCTGACCGAACAACACCAAGCACAAGCAGACTCTCTCCGCATCGCATCTTGTCTTGAAGATCTCGTGCAAGTTCCAGAGCCGTTGTGGCGCTAAGGGAGGCGGCTGAATACTCTGTGCGTGTTTCGTAGCACCAAGCGGCGGCATTGAGCGCGTCAACGATGGCTTCGTTATCTCCAATTCTCTCTGCTCGCTCACGTGCCTCCGTTGCACACGCAAGCCCTTGTAGTGGGTCGGTGCGCGAGTTCGCCTTTGCCTGAAGGAGCAGCTCCGTTAGTACTGATGATCGAACGGCCATGGGTGAAACATGCTCTCAGTAGTATATCAGTACCGGCAATATCGACCATGCAGCCGATACTTGCTCAACGTTGTTGGGGTAAATCGGGATCGGGGTTGGTTTTTGCTAGCCCCTTTCCCGCCCCAACTTTTGCCCTACTTCGGCTGTTCAACCGTAGGGCGTCTGCCGTTGATGGCTTGCACGGGTCTGTTATTGTCATGGATACGTCTGTGAATCTCATCGATCACCCTAGGGTGGGTAGGCCGCATCTCACGCATCACTAGCCATTGCACATTTTCTGTGCAAGGGGGCGTTGTGTAGGAACCAACGTAATGATAGGCAGCCGTTGACGAAGGAAGATGTTTGTCGAGATCGATGATCACGTCCTTAAGCTCGAGCTTTTCTCCTGGTTTTGAAGGCAGGTGCTGAATCAGCTTGTCGTAGCTAGACTCAGCTGAACTATCAGATGAACACAACACGGCAAGCACAGCAAAACGTCCGTCATCACTCTGATGAACAAAGTGGACTTCCATCGGAAATGTCCTGCCCCCTATCTGATGTTCACTTGGTGTATGAAAGTGAAATTGTTTCAAAGTATACGTTACGCCATCTACATCGATCGTGCTTCCGGGGTCACACGTAACCTGTATCGTGTGACCATTGTTGATGATCTCTTCCACATGTTCATTGTGTGATATCGCCAACGTCGTTGTACCATACTTCCGTTTCACGTTCTTGGTACCGGACGGAGAGCCTTGTGGAATGTCGATCGGCGATTGCTGCTGTCCATTACCGCATACGGCATAAACGGGAGAAAGAGAACCCCAATTCTGCGGTCCGATCTTCCCCGTATACCCCCAATGCTCCGGCCGCGCAGACTTATTGGAGGAACATGCTGCAAGGCAGCACATGGCGAGAAGGACGAATGTTCTCATCGTAACTACTCACTCTTAATGAACGATGAACATGAAACGTGATCTCCGCGTTGAATCATCACGATATAGAAGCCAGGTGGAACACCCTGTACATCGAAGATATGCGAATCCGATGTGACGTTATTGCTCCGTTGAATGACCTGACCTGTGCAGTCAAGCAACAAGAGAGTACATGGCCCAGATGAAGTTGCCAATTCAACTGTTATCTGCTCTGTGGCTGGGTTCGGATGGAGCCGAACAAGAGGACCTTGCGTTGCAGAAACAGCATCTTCGGCGATCGAGGTGGAGTTGTTGTTCACTAGGAGTCTGGCGACGTTCTGTCGGGCGACTGAATTGACGGTATCAAACTCACCGAATACAAACAGGGTGTCGCGTGAAACAACTCTTATACCCCTAACCTGTCCATCGACCACACATCGGAAAGTATTGTCCCAGGAGCCATCACTATTGAATCGAGCAACGTGGGTGGAGTCAATACTTGTGCGGTGATCATACAAACGTCCTGCCATTAACGGTCGATCATCGAGATCAATTATGAGATCGTTGAGTGTTAAGTATATCCTCTCGGTACTGCGGAATGTGCTATCAAGTTGGCCATCGGAATTGAGCCGTAGAATTCCTCCGCGGGCGGCATTATCGACGTGAGTATAGTCTCCCGCGATCACAACATTGTTTCTGCTATCGATTGCAATATGGGTTACGGTCCCCCATGAACCTGCGTTGAGTCCCTGTGTTAACGTCCACGGGGTTTTGAATGAGGTGTCGAGTGTGCCGTCAGGGAACAAGCGTATAACCTGCTTCACTGACTGACCATTGTATTCGTTCATCGAGCCCCCTACAATGATCTTTCCGTCTGTCTGAACGGCTAGAGCATAGACAAAGCCCTTCACTCCGGTACCCGGGTTAAATGATGTATATACCGCGCCCTCAGAGTTCAAGCGTGCAATGCCCGGTCGAAGAAGGTTGTGTACGTATTTAAAGGACCCCGCAATAATGACATCGCCGTTCTCATCGAAGTGAACCGCGCTAATACTGTGAAGAAGATTGGTATCGATGATAAACGTTGTGTCTTGTGTGCCGTCTTCAAGGAGTCGGTAGAGCGTTGAAAGCCTTGGTGGTCCAGGATTCATCGACTTTTCCTCAACGTCCAGTGCAAGCAGTCTACCATCCGCCTGCAGGTAGGTCTTTGCGACGGAGTGATATCCCAGCTGTTCGCTAGGATACGTGCGCTGACGATATCCTTCGGCAAGGTTGCCGCTCGCATCTGTGGTAAACGATGGACCAAGAACAACAGTGTCGAGGGATGCTTGTGTGCCTCCAATGATCAACGATCCACGAGGCGTCACCTCTACAGTTGATACTGACCCATCCAGACCTTTATGGACATTGACGCTGTGATCGATCCGGCCACTCGAATCAAATCCAAACATCCCTTGATGATTTACCCGATCTACGATTCCGAGGTATCCATAAGCCAGTGCTGTTGGACTTCCATCGTGCGATATTCCGTAGATACTACCTTCTCCAAGTTCATCCATCGTGAAGGTGGTATCCACTTCGCCATTGGATAGGTGTCGTTTCAATTCAACACGACCGACAAATAGTGTCCTTGTTTGCACTTGACGTGTTGTGTACAGTTTACCATTCGGAGCGATTGAAATCAGGTCCCCGTAGTCAAATTTTGTGACGAACGTTGTATCGACGAAACCTTGAAACGAATATCGACGCAGCCGTGGTATCGTATCTCCGTAGTGTGAATAGCGACGCTGAACCAACACTCCGTTTCCACCTTGTGTCGCAACAGCGGTTACCCACGATCCGGAATCAAGTCGCACATCGAACGTCTCATCAACATCACCGTTCGGGTTGAGACGAGCCACTCCAACTCTCCGGATCCCTCCGATGGTATCAAATGAACCGCCGATGTAGATGCGTCCTAGCGAGTCAATTGCTATGCTGTTAACACTACCATCCGACATCGAAAGGCGTTGAAAGCTAGGGTCTATCTTTCCCTCTGATGTTAGGCGTATGCAAGCATACTGTGTGCGAGTCGGCTCACTTCGAATCACTCCCCCCAACAGAATTCTGTCGAGTGAATCGATGCACAAGACTTGCAGTAAAGCACCCGTTATACTGTCAGCTGAAAAATCAGTGTCGACAACACCATTCTCATCGACCCCAAGTATTCAGGTGTAGAACCGAGCCGTCTGACCATACTCTTGTTTGCTGATACCTACAACGATTCTTCCTGACTTTTGACGCGCAAGCCCGAACGGGTAATGTCCTGTGGATTTGCTATATACTGGCAACCAAGGCACCCATTGGCCATTCTGATCAAGTTTTGCAATGCCGGTTGTTTGGTTAGAGGCACGCAATGTAAAATCGCCGAGCGCAAACCTACTACCATCTTCAAGGGGCAGCATTGTATATAGTCTTATAAAATCGACCGAGCTCCTTGGCGATTGACTAACCACTCCAAACGTAGTGTCTATCTTCAGAACCTGTGCATGGACGATCAATGACCCGCTGAAGAACAGCGCAAGTACTAGAATTCTCATGTTGCCCCCTCTATGCACTGAATACGGAGACCAGATG
The DNA here is from genome assembly GCA_016707005.1 of Ignavibacteria bacterium. NCBI lineage: Bacteria > Pseudomonadati > Ignavibacteriota > Ignavibacteria > Ignavibacteria bacterium. The sequence goes on along the minus strand of JADJIQ010000005.1, from coordinate 844,614 downwards.
GCATCCACTAGTGTGATATGATCATCGTGGTACTCCCGTTTGATGTATCAGATTGATACAAGATATGGTACACCCCAGTTGATAGGTTATGTACATCAACCATTACATCGGATGCCTCACACTGGAGCGTATGCACCTGTACTCCGCGTACATCAATGATGTGCAGAGTAACGACTCCTTTGACGTCGGGGAAATGTAGATTTATATACTCGGAAGCTGGATTGGGTTGTATGCTGACCCCTTGCTTTGACGTATAGGACTCTACAACGCCAGAGGGCGTCCCGATACGGAACCTCGCCATGCTCGGCTGCTGGATGTCGCCGATCGTTTCGAACGAGCCCACGGCATAGAGTGTATCAGGTGCCACAACGTGGATATCAAGCACACTTCCATTAATGGCTACAGAGAATGCGGGATCTAGGGCTCCGTCTGCGCTGCATCGCGCAAGTCCAGAGGTCTCCCCCATCGTGAAGCTGCCGGCAATGATGACACCGTCCTCCCCGTCAACAGCTATGTCGTTGATCGACGAGAACCTTCCCATATCTGGTGCAAAAGTTAGATCTAGCTTTCCATTCGGACGCAGACGCGCGATGTTGGTATAGATACGAGCATCAACGTTGTCGAACCGACCGGCAATGATTATGCCCCCTTGCGAATCTTGCGCTAGGTGATCAATCGCTACCGTTGTACCCTCTACATACCCGAGCGTGATGTCTGCGGAGAAGGTGTCATCGAGCTGCCCGTCTGGTTTCAGTCGAATGAGCCTTTGTACTGGTGTGCCATTATAGGAGACAAGTGCACCGGCAAGAAGCACCCGACCATCTGTCTGAATGAGTTGCGCCGTTACATTACCGTCTATTCCGGTACCAGTGGAGAATGTCGGATCAACGGCTCCGTTCGCGTTGAGCCGAGAGAGATGAAAACGCGTTGGAGCACCAATCGCACGTGTAGTCCAAACAACGTGAGAACGTCCGTCCGGCAGAAAATCCACTCGGGCGATGGCACTATCCATATCTGGCGGTAGACGATACGATGTATCGCGAGATCCGTCGGTGCGCAGTCGATAAAGAGTGCCCATGGAATAGCCACTCTCGAAAACCAGGAGCGAACCGTCCGGAGTTTGAAGCATTTTCTGTGCATATACCGTTCCAAGGATGGAATGGTGTAGACCACGCTGACGGAATTCAGGGTGCAGAGTACCGGAGTTACTAGTTGCAACCGTCGGTCCTATCACTGTAGTGTCAATGCTCACAAGTGTACTTCCAAGTACAAGTGTTCCATCCTCGCGATGAAGGACTGAGGCGATCGTGCGTATTGGATTACATGGGAGATTGTAGGAGTGATCGATAGTGCCGACAACGTCAAGGTTCATGAGCCCCGGATGATATCGTTCGCCAACCACTTGAAACTCTCCGCCTACCAGGATTCGACTATTTGCTGCCATCGCAAAGGTGATGATGCCGCTTGTAGGGGGTGGTTGGAAACTTGCATCTATCCTTCCATCAGCGTCGGCCCGTTGGATCGTCCCATTGAAATATCCGCCAATGATAAAGAGTCCACCATTCCCGTCATGCATAACATCGGTGGGTGTGTACGAAGCTGTGTCATAGTCTGCAAAGGATGGATCGAGAGTTCCATCAAAATGATAACGCCTAATGAAGGGGCTTGCATCAGCAAATCCAGGGCCTCTTCCAATAACGATGATTCCTTTGCCGGACTGCACCAGTATATCGATGATGAGCTGCCCATTCGCCAGGCCGATATCAAAAGAAGAATCTACCTCACCGTTGGGTTGTAATCGCACGATGCCGACTCGCCTGTAGGCAACCACCGTGTCGAAGTTTCCTCCGAGATAGACCTTGCCATCATCAGTGACGGCAATAGTGCGAGCGCCACTCCTATTGATGTGTAGTCGGGAGTACAGCGGGTCCACCACTCCATCAGCACGGATCTTCACACATCCATACGACATGTTTGTTTCCGACACAATAAACCGTCCGCCAAGGAAGACAGCATCATCATCGCCAATCGCTTTGTCCCAGATATACCCATTGACAATCGAATCATTCGACGTAGCACTGCGAAGGCTTCCGTCAGCTCCAACTACGAAGTGGCCTATCGTATTACCCCCCGTTGAACTTCTAGAAGTGAGAATGCTGATATCACCATCGGACCTCTTTAGAATTGCGTCCTCAATGTTCTTACCGAACCGTGGATCACGCTGGTACAAGGGAATGTATCGTCCGGCCGCATCAAGACGCACAATGCGCATCACCGAGTCCGCTTTGAGATCAGTGAAGGACCCTAGCGCAATCGTTTTTCCAGCTCCAAGGTGGACGATCGCATCAACAATGCGTGGCTGTACGTCCGTGCATGTAACAGGCAGAATTGATCTGAACGATGTATCAAGCGATATCGATTGCGATTTCGTGCCGCATATCGATACGCACATGACAAGAGCTACTAACTGTAAACGCATTGCATGTCCCTCCAACTGATATAGACCAGATTCCCCTGACTTGGTTTCCAACCCCTTACTGCTCTCTCTACCTCGACTCCGCTCAGCATGACATTCGGCTGTGTTCATCCGGGCACGGCTTGCCGTGCCCTTACCGTCGATTGTTCGATGATCTCCATTCGCTGTTCGCTATTCGCTGTTCGCTGTTCGCTATTCGCTATTCGCTATTCAGAAAGCTTCATTGAAACTAAGGTAGAACTGCACATCCCCTCTCGCTACACCCGCATCGAGTCGAAGTGAGATCCGTTCCTTTTCGTCAAATACGAAGCGCAAGCCCCCTCCCCAACCTATCCAAAGGGATCGTGGGGAGAGGAAGTCCAAGGAAGGGGCTACTTGGCCCGCATCGACAAAGGTTGCTCCGCGAAATTTCCAAATGATGGGGAACCGGAGTTCAGCACTTGTGAGGAAGGATATCCGGTCTCGTTGTTGTGCGTCGATCACACCGCGGAGGTTGTTGTTTCCGCCGATAGAAGGCCACATTATGAAGGTTGGTGTTCCGGCAACGTTCTGGAGCAACAGTCGCGCTGCGAACGATACTCCGTCAACGATCTGTGTGTATGCTCTGAGATCAGCCGAGGTGAGCGTGGCAGTGTAGGTGCTTCCAAGGGTCTCACCATACGCTACAAGTGTTGCCTCACAGAAGAGCCCCTTCCTTGCATCGAAGTTGTTGTCGCGAGTGTCATAGGAGAACATCGGACCGATACCATTGTACCATCCGCCGGAGCTGCCGAGGATCTGACCGTTGCCGAGGGGACCTATTGACCCATCCTCTCGTGGTTCGATCTTCTGTATGTGGTCGTATCGTACGTCAAGTCGGAGCCCGGCACTCAGTCCGTTCTGTACCTTCGCACCGTTCAACGCATGTAACGCACGTACCTGCACACGAAACCCATTGGGAGTGTAGAGTTCAGCATTCGATGATGGGTTCTCGTTGCCGATCCCAAAGAACTTGTAGGGGTAGAGATACCATTCTGCAAGGCCCTCTATCCGCATTCGATTGCTGTCGAGATAGATCTCGGGGTAGACGCCAGCCGAGAACTGTGCATTCTGTGTGGCCTGCAACGCAACAGCCATAGATGAGGCCCTGAACGTTGCATCAGACTCTGTTCTGTATTTCAGAAATGCTGTGAGAACACCCATAAAGCGGGTTTCCGGGAAATACGCCACGATGGGGATGATCTCCCAATCGAATCCCGTTTGTAAGGTGTCAGGGGGCGTTTCCGCCGCACTGATGATCCCAACACACAGTGTACAGGCCAGCACGAACCCATTCAAGAAGAACCGTATAAGGGATTGCATATCTGGGCTCAATCTACCGTCTGCATCAATGTTGAAGATGTTTTTCAAAAAAGGCTTGCATGGAATTATCCACACGCTTAAGTTTGCGATAAGAGACTCACGTATCACTAATCAATGCAGCGCCTGCCATGCTCTCCAAGTCCTCAACATATGCCATCCAGGCACTTGCCTATCTGGCTTCCAAGGGGACAGAGACGGAATACACGCCGATCTCTGAGATCGCAGAAGCAATGTCCATCCCCTACCACTTCCTTAAGAAGATCATGGCGGAGCTTGCTCAGAAGGGGCTCCTCCACTCACAACGAAGTGCTAAGGGTGGAGTTGGACTGAGCAAGGAAGCTAAATCGATCGCGTTGGTAGACATCATCGTGGCGTTAGATGGTCCGGCGCTCTTTAATGAGTGCCTCCTCGGACTCCCTGGCTGCGGAGAAAAGACACCCTGTGCCATGCATAACGCTTGGGCAACTGAACGTACCCGCCTACGACTCATGTTTTCATCCACCACATTGGCCGATATCGCTAGCCGCGTCCAAACAAAGGGATTCAGGATTTCCTGAAGCTCTTGGACGCGTTAGTGATATGCGACTCCTTTATCCCCATGGTCACCATACAATCACCTATCTCTGAGATCCTTCGGGACTCCCCCAAGTCTGTTGGAGTATTCCATAGGCTCGGGATCGACTATTGCTGCGGAGGAAAGACCCCTCTAAACGAGGCTTGTCAGGACCGAGGCATCGATGCTTCAGATGTCCTACGAGAGGTTCTCAGTATCACCGATGGAGAGGCATTTGGGAATCTCCATGCGGACCTCTGGTCTACGGACTTCCTCGTTTCCTTCATCGTGGCAAATCACCACAGCTTCCTCCGAACCGTTCTTCCACTTGCCATCGGACAAATGTCTAAGGTGGTTTCCAAACACGGCGAACGATTCCTGGATGCTCCTGCGATCCTTGAACTGCTGCTTGAATTGCAATCCGCTCTGCTTTCACATTTGGATGATGAAGAACGAGTTCTCTTCTCCTCGTCCAAAGTCAATCTATCCTCGGAGCAGATCCGATCGATCGTGGCCGCCCATGAAACAGAACACGAAGAGGTGGGTAGAAAACTCCAACGTCTTCGTGCTATCACCAGCGATTTCACTCCTCCTGAAGGTGCCTGCACAACTCATCGTTCGGCTTACACCACCATGCGTGCCTTCTACGAAGACACAATGCAACATGTCTACCTCGAAAATGCAGTGCTGTTCCCTCAGATGCTTGAGCAGATCTCTCCAACCTCAACAACCCACCATTAAGTACTACTCTCATTGAACGGAGTCTATCATGAAAACAACTCTCTATAGCAAGCTACTTGGCCTCTCGCTAATGCTGCTTATGGCAGCAGGCCTGGTTGCTTGTTCGCAAGACAACGGAGACAAGAAGGAAGAAGCCCCTTCCTTTATGGAAACTCAGCAGGAAAAGAAGACCTACGGCAAGATCCAGAAGGTAGATGTGGGTCCGAACATCGATGCCACGATGTCAAAGGCAGGCAAGGAGACATTTGAAGTGAAATGTACGGCCTGCCACAAGTACGACGAACGGTATGTAGGCCCTGCGTTGGGAAAAGTTACTGAGCGTCGGACACCGGAGTACATCATGAACATGATCCTCGATACCGAGACCATGATCGAGAACGATGACACGGTGAAGTGTCTGCTTCAAGAGTTCATGATGAAGATGCCAAATCAAAGTGTTGATGAAAAGGATGCTCGCAGTGTTCTCGAACACCTCCGCGAACATGCTGCTACAGCGAAATGATGAAATCACGCCCTCTCACTATTTCAGGAATACTCGTATGATCACGTCGAGATCCATTTTACGCGGCTGCCTTATGCTCGTGGCCGCACTATCACTCGTCTCGTGTTCCAAGGACGAAGGCCCGTCCGGTGGCGCACTCTCTGGAGATGCTGCTTCGCGCGTCTACGTAGCACCGGGACAAAAGGACGAATTCTACAGTTTCGTTTCCGGTGGCTTTAGCGGTCAATTGGCTGTCTATGGCATACCAAGCGGCAGACTCTTCCGCGTGATCCCTGTCTTCTCCGTAGATCCGGAAAAGGGATGGGGCTTTACAGAAGAGACCAAGCCGATGCTCAATACATCACACGGATTCGTACCGTGGGATGACGCTCACCACCCTGACATGTCGCAAACAAGCGGCGTTGCAGACGGTAAGTGGGTGTTCATCAACGGAAACAATACGCCCCGTATCGCCCGCATTGACCTTACAGATTTCCGTACGAAGGAGATCTTAGAGATCCCGAACAGTGCCGGCAATCACTCCTCGCCGTTCTCAACCGAGAACTCAGAGTATGTAGTGTCCGGTACGCGTTTCTCGGTTCCGATCCCACAGGAAGACATCTCCATCACACAGTACTCGGAGAAGTTCCGCGGTGCTCTCACGTTTGTGAAGGTTGATAAAACATCCGGTCAGATGGATATCGACTTCCAGCTGCTCGTTCCTGGATTTGACTACGACCTTGCACGTGCAGGTAAGGGCCCATCGCATGATTGGATGTTCATGTCGTGCTACAACACAGAGCAAGCCAACACGATGAAGGAGATCAACGCTTCGCAGAACGACAAAGACTTCATCATTGCGATCAACTGGAAGAAGTGTGCGGAACTTGCTGCGCAAGGCAAGGGCACGATGATGAACGTAGACTATGCGCACAATGTCTACAATGATGCCACACACTCCGCAACGTCTACCATCAAGAAGCAGATCCGCATCCTCACAACAGCAGATATCAAGGGTGCCCTCTACTACATGCCAACACCGAAGTCGCCACACGGTTGTGATGTTGATCCTTCCGGCGAGCTCATTGTTGGAGGTGGCAAGCTTGCAACGGTTATTCCTGTTATGTCGTTCAGCAAGATGTTGAAGGCTATCGAAAGCGGAAAATTCGACAAAGAGATCGACGGCATTCCCGTATTGAACTACAAGGACTGTCTTGCAGGTGAAGTTGTGCGTCCGGGCCTTGGACCTCTGCATACAGAGTTCGATGGAAAAGGTTATGCGTACACATCGATGTTTGTTTCGTCAGAGATCGTTAAGTGGTCACTCAAGGACTTCAAGGTCGTAGATCGCGTACCAACGTACTACTCAATCGGTCACCTCAACATCCCAGGTGGCAACTCAACCAAGCCCTGGGGTAAGTATGTGATCGCCTACAACAAGATCACAAAGGACCGCTACCTCCCTACAGGTCCGGAGCTCACGCAGTCTGCACAGCTCTTTGACATCTCGGGTGATAAGATGAAACTTCTTCTCGACTTCCCAACGATCGGTGAACCGCACTATGCTGTTGCATGCCCGGCAGACCTGATCATGAAGAACTCTCGCAAGATGTATCAGCTCAAGGAGAACAAACACCCCCATGCAACGCTGAAGGAAGCAGACACAAAGGTTGTTCGCAGTGGAAATGAAGTACACGTCTACATGACCTCTATCCGTTCACACTTCTCTCCTGACAATATCGAAGGTGTGAAGGTTGGCGACAAGGTCTACTGGCACGTAACCAACCTTGAACAAGACTGGGACGTTCCGCACGGTTTTGCTGTGATAGGTGCAAACAACTCCGAACTCCTCATCATGCCGGGCGAAACCTGTACGATGCTGTGGGAACCAAAACGCGCCGGCGTCTTCCCATTCTATTGCACGGACTTCTGTTCTGCACTTCACCAAGAGATGCAAGGGTACGTACGCGTATCCAACGGCGGTAGCGGCCAAGTATCGTGGAACAAGAAGTAACGGAGCATCATCATGAAACCCCTTCATCGGATACTGATGGCACTGGGAGCAGTGGCGCTTCTTGGACTCTTCTTCTTCCCAATGTGGTCTATCACACTCGAAGCACCTCAGTATCCGAAAGGTAGTGAGCTAGGTATCAACATCCACATCAACAATGTTGAGGGATCCCGTCCGAATGATCTCGACAACATCAACAACCTCAATCACTACATCGGTATGAAGCGGATCGAGCCTGATTCGATTCCTGAACTGAAGTATATGCCTATGATCGTTGTCGTTCTCGTTGGTCTCGGCCTCATTGTCGCTGCCTTCGGAAAACGTTGGATGATCCTTGTCTGGTTGGCGTTGTTGACCGGTGCTGGAACACTTGGGATGTATGATTTCTGGCTTTGGGAGTACGACTATGGACACAACCTCGATCCGCATGCGATCATCAAGATCGAGGGAATGTCCTATCAGCCCCCTCTCTTCGGCACAGAACAACTCCTGAACTTCACCGCCAGCTCCTACCCTGCTATTGGTTTTGCTTTCATCGCACTAGGCGGACTCCTTGCCGTTGTTGCATGGTGGCTTAGCCGTCAGACCAAGACCTCACACACGTAATCCATCGAAGCCCCATGAAAACACTCGTCATCATCTCGATCCTCGCATGTACACTTCTTGTTACCGCGTGCTCTGAACCAGAACCAAGGGACATCGCCTACGGCAGTGACCAATGTGCGTCCTGCCGAATGGGCATCACTGACCAGAAGTTCGGCTCAGAGATCGTTACCAAGACCGGAAAGACCTACATGTTCGATTCGCCGGAATGTATGATCGAGTGGGCTGAAGGGGGCTCCGTGCAGAAGTCTGATATCCACTCATATTGGGTCACTGACTTCCTCCAACCCGGAAGCCTGATCGAAGCTCGCACGGCATGTTATCTCGAAAGCGACATGATCCACTCCCCAATGGGAATGAACGTGGCTGCCTTCCGTGATCAACATGCCTGCGAGCGCGCTCGGGTAAACTTCGTGGGCAAGGTTAGAACGTATGATGACGTTGTTCAGCTCGTGAACGACTGATCTCCATTCACCACACATTTCTCAATCAATACAATGACTATCCTCAAGCTTCTCATTATCTCGTTGACCGCCATCACCCTTGTGAGTTGCAGTACCACGACGGAACCGGTGCCGCCCCCAACTGTTGAGAGGTTGCTCATCAACAGTTCTTCCGACCTAGGATACACAATGGAGATCTATGCTGATGCTGCAGTTGATGTTGGATACAATCCACTCTACGTTCGCGTGAAGCATGACGGCAAGACCCTGAACGACGTCCACATGGTGGTCGTGCCAGATATGGACATGGGTATGATGCACCATAGCTGTCCTGTTGAACAGCCGGAGTCCGCAGTGTCCGACAAAGACGGTTTCTATCATTGTGCTGTGATCTTTACAATGCCTAGCACCACGGCGTGGAAAGTTGGCATTACCATTCATGATCACGAGGCCGACACAACCATCACTGTACACGTACCAATTTCTGTGGCTACGTCCGGCAATGTAAAGACCATTAAAGACGCCTCCAACGTGAAGTACGTTCTCACACTTCTCAACTCTCCATGGAAAGTTGGAATGAATGACGTGACGGTCAGTGCCTATCGTACGGTTGATGGATTTGATTACACACCTGTAGACAACGCATCCATGAAACTCGAACCAACAATGCCTTCCATGGGGCACGGATCAATGGGAAACATCGACCCGGTTTCCACTGGCAACAGTTGGTATACTGGTAAGGTCAATCTCACGATGACAGGAGACTGGCAATACGCTTTGACCATGACCACCGCAGACTCTCAGACTATCTCAACCGCATTCCAAGTTGTCGCCAAATAAAGATGTGGTACCGGACGACCATATCCGCTCTCTTCATTCTGTCATCTGCAACAGCTTATGCACAGGATTCTGTTCGCACCGTGATCGTGCGCGAAGTAGTGGTCGAGGCAGATCCTCTTTTGAGAACATGGCGTTTGGATCGCCCCATATCTACGTCGAGTTCTGTTGATGACCTCATGCGTCTAGGTGGGCTCACCCTCATTCAACGCGCGAACGGGTTTGCGGGCGAAGCCTCCATGTTAGGTCTCCGCGGTGGTCAGATGAATACATCCATCGATGGAATGAAGATCCATGCTGCCTGCGTGGATAAGATGGATCCGTCAACCGCTTATGTTGAGATCGACAATCTCTCCACTCTGGATGTCTCGTCGGACGCAACGGATCTGCGTTACGGCCAGAACCTCGGTGGCTCTGTGAACTTCACACTCAAACAGCCAACACTGAACTCCCCGGTTCGATCAGTGATCGATCTATCCGGTGAGTCCAATGCCTCCATGCGGAGGTTGCGGGCCGATCTCTCGGGAGGAACACCGGATCTAGCGCTTCGTGCCGGGTATACGCTTCGATCGGCCGACGATTTGCGTTCCGGCGACGGGTCTACGATCTCTCTCTCTGGATTCACCAAGCACAATATTCAGGTAGGGGGCTTGTGGCAGGCCGCAAAGCATGACGCCATCACAGCCACGTTCATCGCGGATCTTGCCACGGACGTTGGATATCCGTCGCTGATCATGGACACGCGTAGAGCACAAGCGCTTATCGGTGCCGTTGCATGGCGATCTACGTGGTCGCCGTCGGTCACTACTTCAGCGAAGCTCTACGCCAATGCGGTTGACCATACGATGGACGATTATGACCGTCCCCTCTCTGAGATCGAAAACCGCGACTTCATGCCCAACATGTACATGCCAATGGCGGGCACAACCAACGTCTATGGTCTGCTGGCCGAAGGAGCGTACACGGAGATGTCCAACGTTGTGAAAGTAGTTCTTGACGCTACGTATCTGGCTGCAACGGCAACGATGCAGATGATCCCGTTGGATACATCGGTGTCAACAATGAACATGACAAACATCGGTGACGCACGGATCGGAACGATCGGAACGAGCGCATCATGGGAGCATCTCGTGAGCGAAGATCTTACTATCCGAACCGGTGTTCGCGTAGACGTTTCCACACGGACATTACAAGATCAAAGTTTCCGAAGTGTTCTTGGCGGTTATTATCCGGGCGTCGACCTCGATCAGATCGCCGGCGCCATCTCCGTCAATGCCGCCGTGTATTACACCCTAGCAGAAGACGTGCAAGTTTGGTCTGTGCTGGCACGCAGCGAACGTATGCCTACGCACCTCGAGATGTATGGCTTCTGGCTCTACGATCCGCAGGCGAACATCGTAACAATCGGTCGTCCGGATCTCGCTAACGAACGTGCATGGTCTATCGATGTTGGGACCTCATATCGTACCGAAGACCTCCGTGCTTCTGTATCGGCATGGGTTCGACGGATCGACAACTATATCGCTCCAGTACCAACACAAGACACGGCCGCGTCTGGTCAGCCCCCTACCCGTTATATGGGTAGTATCGGCACAGCAGACCTCACAGGCTTTGACGCGAGTGCCACCATTCGCGTACTTCCATGGTGGAGTATGCAGGCATCGGTACGAGGTATCTGGGGTGTTGGTGTTACGATCGATGATCCACTTCCTCTTATAGCACCCATCCAGGCATCGATCCGGGCAGTTGTTGGTGAACGTGTACTGCAAGGTGAAGTGGCGGTCTATGCATCCGCTGCCCAGAAACGCATATCACGCTCGATCCTGCCGGAGGATGCTACTGCTTCTTGGGCACGAGCAGATGTCTTGATCGCATGGAGACCTATCACCGAACTACGGATCCAAGCATCGTGCACGAACGTTCTCGACACGTTCTATCACGAGCACACCAGCATTAACAACATGCCATCTCGCGGACGTTCATTCAATCTTGGCGTCCGAGCTGAACTATGAGATTCATCGCAACGATCATCGTCTCCCTTCTTGCCCTCAACGTATCGGCACATTCCTTCCGTGCCTATACGTCGGGGACAACAACCTTGCGTTCTGTATTGGCGTCTGCGCATGAAGGAGACACCATACTCGTCATGCCGGGTGTTCACAATGGTAGCGACTTTCTTGTTACCAAGCGCCTCACGATCATCGGTAAGCAGGGGGCTGCCGTGGATGCACGATCCAAGGGCGGTTCCATCTTCATCGTCACGGCTGATGGCGTGGCCTTTCGTTCCCTTACCATCCGCAACGTGGCCATGAGCTACGTAGATGACAATGCGGCCATCAAGGTGATGAAGCGCTCGGGGATCGACATCGATGGGTGTCGGATCGAGAATGGATTCTTTGCCATCTACCTCAGTAACTCCGCCAATTGCCGTATCGCGAACAACACCATCATCGGCACCATGCGCGATGAGTCCGCATCCGGTAATGGCATCCACGCTTGGACCTGCAGGAACATCCTTGTTACCGGGAACACCATCGTTGGCCATCGAGACGGCATCTACTTCGAATTCATGCGTCGAGGAACGGTCCTCAACAACCATAGCGAACGCAATGCCCGGTATGGCCTGCACTTCATGTTCTCGGACTCCTGCTCCTATCACAACAACATCTTTGGCGCCAATGGGGCCGGTGTAGCGGTGATGTACACCAAGAACATCGAGATGATCGGCAACACCTTCCGGAATAACTGGGGTCCAACCTCGTACGGACTGTTGCTCAAGGACATCACAGACGGACATCTCGATGGCAATCATTTTGAACACAACAGCATTGCCATTCACGGAGAAGGGGCTAGTCGGATCCTTATCGAGAACAACACGTTCATCCGAAATGGATATGGCTTCCGCATCCTCGGCGGATGTGAGGACAACACCGTTGTTCACAACACATTCGATGGCAACACCTTTGACGTAACGACCAATACACGCGAGTCCTACAACTACTTCCGCAACAACTACTGGAGCGGCTATGAGGGATATGATCTCAACCGCGACGGAATAGGCGACGTACCGTATCACCCTGTGCGATTGTATTCGTTGCTGGTTGAGCAGCTCCCCTCGTCCGTGATCCTGATGCACACAGCATTCATTTCCATGCTTGACCTGGCTGAGCGAATCGTTCCTACGGTAACACCGGAAACGCTGGTTGATGACAAGCCCCTTATGAAACCACTCAACAAGCGACCATGATCCGAATCGACCATCTTCAGAAGTCCTTTCGATCGCTGCGAGTGATCAAGGATCTCACAACAACCCTTCCGTCCGGGAGTGTAACAGCCGTCATTGGTCCAAATGGCAGCGGGAAAACGACACTCATGAAGAGCATCGTTGGTCTCGTTCAGCCAGACTCCGGATCGATCGAAGTTGACGGCACAACCACTATCAACAACCCATCAAGCCGAATGCACATCGGTTATATGTCACAGGTGGCACGGTATCCGGAGAACCTCACACCAACGGATCTGATCCAAATGGTAAGGGGCGTGCGGACCGGACTCACCACTGACATTGCAGATGAGCTCATTGCCGACATGCAACTCGAAGACCACATGAAGAAGCCGATGCGCGCCTTGAGCGGTGGAACCCGTCAAAAGGTGGGAGCTGTGATAGCGTTCATGTTCCGTCCAACAACATTGCTTCTCGACGAACCAACGGCCGGACTCGATCCAGTGGTGACGGAGCGGTTGAAAGAACGGATCTCCTCACTCCGTGACGGCGGAACAACGATCCTGATCACGTCGCATGTGTTGTCAGAGATCCAAGAACTCGCAGACCGCATCATCTACCTTCACGAAGGTCTTGTGATGTTCGATGGGGCTGTTGGGGAACTCTTAGCCCAGACCGGACACACATCTCTTTCGAAGTCTGTGGCATCAATTATGTCGAGAGAATTGGGAGGTGTGCAATGAGAACCACCTCACTCCTCCTGAAATACGTCGTGCGCGACGTGATGCGCAGCAAATGGCTTGGACTCTATCTGATCTTCTTTGCAGCAGTGACCGAGGGACTTCTGTTCTTCACTGCCGGCGAGGCAAAGACCGTTGTTGGGCTGATGAACGTTGTGCTTTTGCTCATACCGCTCGCAGCTGCAGTGTTCGGTACACTTCACGTACACCACAATCGGGACTTTGTAGAGCTCATGCTTACGCAACCCGTCTCTCGCAACGCCATCTACGTTGCTCTCTACCTCGGTGTAAGTCTACCGTTCCTCATTGCATTTGTTGTCGGCATTGGCGTACCAGCTGCCGTGCATGGCGTGTTGCTTACCGCACCCATCCTTACCCTGCTTGCTACCGGTTGCGCCCTGACCATGGTCTTCTTTGCCATCGCCTACCTCATCGGCGTGGTTGTTCAGGACAAGGCAGCCGCGATGGGTGTAGCATTCATCTCCTGGCTTTCATTTGCCGTGCTCTACGATGGTGTGATCCTTGTTCTGACAGTCCTGTTCGCCGACTACCCTCTCGAAAAGGCCACCATTGCCATGGTTGTCTGCAACCCCATCGACCTTGCTCGCATCATTGTGATGCTCACATTTGACTATGCCGCGCTCATGGGCTATACGGGGGCTGTGTTTCAAGAATTCTTCGGCACAGCAACCGGTGTAGTTATCTCCTCCTGTTCACTCATTGTCTGGACGCTTCTTCCGGTCTTCATTGGCCGTAGAGCATTCGGGCGTAAAGACTGGTGATCGTTCTCAATTCTTCTCCCAACTTTCGGAGTTTTCACATGCGTACGTTATTGACACTCGCTCTCATCTGCACCACGGCTGTCGTGTTCGGATGTTCATCAGGCTCAGAGCAACCTAAGGAAGCAGAAGCAGTAGCAGGGGGACCATCTGGCCAGGCCCTTGTTCAGGATGATGAGTCGCAGCCTCACATCCTCAAGATCGCCGGTGGATCCAAGGATCACACAACACTCGTTGCCGCTGTAAAGGCTGCGGGACTCGAGAACACACTATCAAATGCAGGTCCCTTCACCGTCTTTGCCCCGACAGACGGAGCATTTGGGAAGCTTCCTGCAGGAACTGTTGATGATTTAGTGAAGCCGGAGAACATCGACAAGCTCTCTACGATCCTGTATCACCACGTCCTGACGTCGGCAATGGATCAATCGAACTTCACCAACGGTCAGGTCGTAAAGATGTTTGACGGTACTCCCGTGACCATGACCATCGACGGAGACGGTTGGAAGATCGATGGCGCTAAGATCGTCGGTTCTGTCCGCGCTTCGAACGGCTGGGTACACGTAGTGGATGCCGTTGTCGTTCCGAAGTAACTCTTACAACCTTGCAAATGAACGGGGTCGACGCCTAACTAGCGTCGGCCCCTTTCTTTTACCCCTACCACACTACCTGATACTGCATTACAACTTGTGACCTTCGCACACCCGTTGCTAACTGACCATACGGATCCGTCTCAACATCGATCCCCCACGTAGGACGGTTCTGAACTTCTAATGAAAGTCTGCTTCTGATTCCATCGAGCAGGAGACTGCATCCTATAGCGTAGAGGTCGGACAGGCGATGATCGAGGCGCTCATACCAAGAGAGTGTTGTGCTTACATATGGCATGAGGCCGGCGGTTCCGATCACCTTGGGGAAGAACACACCCACATGAGAATACACGGTGTTCCCTGTTCCGTAAAGCGGGTAGGTGTTCCCGAACGAGGGTCCGTATTGGGTAAGGGGCTTGAGTTGCGTGCTATCGGACGGGACCTGCATGGATGTGCCGGTGTTCATGGCGGCATTGTATCTCATGTAGTTTCTCCCGTAGTTGTTGTGGAAGAAACCGACGTAGGCACTTAGGGTGGTTCCGTTCCTGTCGATCGGTGCATCGTACATCGACTCCAGAGCCATAAGCAAGAGCTTCTCGTACAACGTGTCTGCACCAAGCGTGCGCCACATGGCACGAGGTTGATAGATCACGCCGGCGGCGATGTTAAAGACGTTGCGGGTTCCGTAATACGTACCTGCAAGATTCGACAACATGTGCGGTTCGTGATCACGGAACTGGTAGATCACGTAGGCTTGCTGCTGGAGCGTGTGGCCTACCTGAGCAAAGTTCGAGGAAGCACTTATCGGCGGTGGCGTCTGACCGTTGGTCGTTACCGGAAACGGATCAGATAACGCCACGCGATAATCGATGGGTCCTATCTGCCCCCTAGCCGTAAAACTGAGTTTGCGACCGAAGACATCGGTCTGTTCTACCGTTGCCTGACCGAACATTGGTATGTCCATGGTAGGCATTGCGATCACGGCCGGCTGTGAGAACCGACTCAGTCCATTTACAAAGGCAAGTCCGGCACCGAGCTTGAGTTCATTCCCGCTCGTCACGCGGTATTCACCAAAGAAGTCGTGGAAGAACGCTTGGATCCGGCGGTTTCCACCATAGGAGAAATTGGTGTTGTAGTTGTTGAACCCGTAATGCAGAAAGAGCGACGCGCGGTCTGTGATCTGCGCAAAAGCCTGGATCCGCGCACGTCGGATGCCAATATCAAACGTCTCGCTCTCCGGCAATCCCTGCACCATCGTCCCAGGATTGCTCTGATTATACCGCAACCAGAACTGCCCTACGAGCTGCACCTTCAAGACCTTTGTGGTATCAGGCTGGGTACCCCAGTTCAGATCTTGGGCTATAAGCCCTGCCCCATTCCCAGTCACAAGAAGGATGGCGACAATGAAACCTATGGGACTAATAGCGGTTGTTCGCATCGGGTGAAGTTAGGAAGCTCTACCCAATTGAATGTATTCCGTTGCTATTTTTCCCAATGAAACTCCTCCTCACCACAGTAGTTCTCCTCTTTCTGTTTTCTGCATCTGTTGATGCCGGAAGCTTTGGAGACGTCACAACCAAGAAGGCTTCCTCGATGATCTCATCGAAGAAGGGGCTCCTCATCCTCGATGTTCGCACGCCCGAAGAGTATGCAAAGGGGCACCTGGTAAATGCCCGGTTGATGAACTACTACGAGAAGACGTTCAAGGATCAACTCAAGACACTGCCAAAGGATAGGACCGTTCTTATCTATTGCAAGTCCGGAAGGCGAAGTGCGGAAACTCTTGCGATGATGAAGGAGTTGGGCTTTTCGAGTGCATATAACATGCTTGGTGGATTTGACGCGTGGTCGAAAGAAAAACGGAGATCAACGAAGTGAAAGCCATAGTTACGCAGTTACTGAGTTACTCAGTTACTCAGTTACGGAGTTACGGAGTTACCCAGTTACGCAGTTACGGTGTAGTGCTGTGTTGTGTGCTCCTCTGTGTTGGTTGTGCGAAGCATGAGAAGGAAGTGGTTGTTGAGAAGAAGGTAGACTCACTGTTTACGCCCCCTGACACGTCGACTATTCCGCATAACGCAACGGGTGATATGGTCCGCTACGGGCGGGAGTTGCTCGTGAACTTTCCGTACTACCTTGGTCCAAAGGGGTCCGTTGGACAGTTCGGTGGCAATGGACTTGGCTGTCAGAGTTGTCACCTTGATGCCGGGGCTCGGCCGTATGGTCTCAACTACTTCAGCGCACATGCCCGCTATCCGCAGTATCGCTCGCGAGAAGGAAAGATCTTAACGCTCGGTGATCGCGTGAATAACTGTATCGAACGTCCCTTAAATGGCAAACCAATGCCACTCGATAGCAAGGAGATGGTAGCCATCCTTGCCTATATGCAATGGCTTGGCAAGAATGTGCCGGTTGGGGGCAACGTACCGGGTGATCGACTGAAGGACATCACCCTGTTGGATCGTCCTGCCGATCCGGTAAAAGGACAGGTGATCTATCAGAAACACTGCACGCGATGTCACGGCGATGAAGGTCAGGGCGTAGCTAAGCCCGACGGAATAGCCTATGTCTATCCACCGCTCTGGGGTCCGATGTCGTATCAGCCGGGCTCATCCATGCACCGACTCATCAAGTCTGCGCAGTTCATCAAATACAACATGCCGTTCGATCTTGCTCGATGGGACAAGCCTGTGCTTACAGATGAAGAGGCAATGGATGTTGCGGCCTATGTGAATGATGACAAGATGCACACGAGACCTTTTGTGGATCTCACGTCGGAGTATCCTGTGCAAAAGGAAAAGCCCCTTGACTACTATCACCCGCCATACGCAGATCCGTTCTCTCCAGAACAGCACAAGTACGGACCGTTCAAGCCGATCTTTGAATGGCGCAAGGCAAACGGTCACCCAACAGGATATTGATCACCGTCGCACAATGAACATCGTGCGGAAGGTGCGCCCCATTGTATCGGTCACAACTGCTGTATATGCTCCCGGAGCGTACGTCATTGTTGAGATCCTAGTACGGACACCGTTGACGTAGATGTTCTCGATCTGCTCGCCCGTGGCAGCATAGATCGATACGTGAGAACAGCCGGACCCAATGTTCTCAATGGTCACATGATCTTCAGCCGGTTGCGGATAGAGAGAGATAGGAGAAGGGGCTTCTGCCAGATCATCAACGGATGTGAACCCGCTGATCTCGATGTTCTCTGTGCCGGTCTCCGTTATCTGTGCGAACTCCGGCATTCTTGAAGAGATACGAACATGATACTCCGTGCCCGTAGGTACTGCCACGGGAACAAGCCACAGAAAGCCTTGGGCTGAGGCCGGAACGGAGTCGCGAATGACGGAGATCACTTGATCATTCTTCACCAGCTCGAGTCGGACGCTTCCGGTGATGTTTGTCTTCCAAGAGATGGCATAACTGTTGTCATGCGTCCATCGCACATCTTCATCCGGACGAAGGATGGTAAGGTATGCTGAGGCCACAACGAAACTGTCCACAGCAGACCAGCCACTGAACTTGACGCCGGTTATCGCCTGAGCACGCCAGAAGAACTTCTCCTCGGCATTGCCTGCAACGTAGTCTATCCTGTCGCTTTGTGTTGTGCCTTCAAAGACGATTGTGGTGAATGATGGGTCGCGAGAGACTTGAACATGCAAGGAGTCCGCACGACCATTCATTGCCACTCTCAACGCATGTGTATCAAGCTCTAGTATTCGTTCTCCGGCGATCGGCCATTGAAGCACCGGCGTCAACGGAGCATCCGGCGCAGGAGACGCGATCCCGAATGCGAACTCCCCAGCAGTGGTTCTTTCTACGACAAGCTCGCGAGTGGACGCCTCATACCGCGTTTGAAGCGCCACAAACCGACCCGTATCGATCGTCGGACGATGATACACCGTCACCTTCGTCGGATCCCAAACGATACCCAACGTGTCAACATTAAACCGCGCTGTTATCTCATGCGAAGCAACACCTTCCAATGCTAGATCCACTCTCGCTTGATGGAGCAAAGGGGCTTCTTCCGACCACAATGGGTTCTTGGGTGACCATTGATAGCGATGAGCAAGCGACGTGTTATAGAAGGACGACGTGAGCGAGGTGTACTGAACCTTCATTCCGGTTTCTTGTGTGCCACGATGGTAGTTGTATGTCTCACCCGACAACACATCCTTGATCTGCACGGTCGCACTTGCACGTCCGGTAGGCCACAAAGGATACTTCGTTGCACGATAGACATACATCTGCTTTGGATACGATGCTTCAAAGACCACGGCACCTGTTGAATCTACTTCCGTTACGGCTGCAGAACCCTCGTTGGCAGCACTGCCCCAGCCAAGAAGTCGGTGGCCGTTGTCAAGGGTTTGCATGCCCCCTTGAATACTCACGTAGTAGTCTGGAACGTGACGGTATTCCCACACGAGTTCACACGTCTTGTTCACTTCGTCGATCTTATACTCAACACCTCGTGAATATTGTGGTGTTCGTTGCGTTCCATTATCGAACATCGAAATGTTGCCGTTCGGTAGACGCCGGATATCGTGCTGATAGCTGAAATACGTTGGCGCATTCTCTTCATGTTCACCAATGAAGGTGAATTCATTGCGCTTGCCGCCAAGAGTCCACAGCACCTCACCCGTTGTATGATCAACCTTGATGATCTGTGACGAGTGTCTCATAGACACAAGCCAGTTACCATCGTCATCGATCCAAAGAGCGTTGTTGTGGCAATAGCGTATAGCAGGGGCGGTGAGATTCTCATACGAGTCAGTGATCGGAAGATGATCCAATGATCTCCACTGCATCACAACGTTTCCATCACAGTCCACTTCCTGAATCACCGCGCCAACAACATTCGCTGCCGGATGTCCGCCCGGAACCACAACACTCATGTCCACCGTTACATCCTCTGCTCCGAGAAGAATGCGGTGCCCATTTGGCAGCATGTGGAAGTCGTGTTGCGTAGTGAGATAGCCACGTTTCTGGGAGACAAACTCCTGCGTCACAAAGTTGGTGTCAACGATGTACACTCCGGCCGGAACCGATGCCCCGGCAAACACAACAAGTTCTGAATATCCGAGACGTCCGTCAGGGAAGACCTTGTACTCAAACGGATAGTTCGCTGTTCTTCCGACCTTCTGTACCGCCCCATTCACGTTGTACACACCCAAGTACGACTGATACGGTCGCGGACTGATACGGCAGTTCGGAGCCAGATACAGAAACCCCGGCTCCGGCGATACATTGGTGGTTACCTTCAGCGGAGCAAGATCTGCCGGTTGCGCCCAAACGCACTGTCCCACCAACAGCAATACGAAGCATATCGAGGTGATTCTTTCCATTTCAGAATTTACCGTATTCCTTGCTACGTTACGTATCTCCGTAACTCCGTAACTCCGTAACCCCGTAACCTTGTAACCTTGTAACCTTGTAACCTTGTAACCTTGTAACCTCGTAACTGAGTAACTCCGTAACTCTGTAACTTTCGAAATGATTACCATCGTTGGCGCCGGCAGCACGCTTGCTGCTTCACTTATTCCTCTGTTGATCGAGGAGACAGAAGCCCCCTTGCATCTCGTCTCTTCTCGACACCTTCCGTACCAGAATGAACGTGTTCGTATGTCGGTGCTTGACGTAACGGATAGGAATGCGCTGAAGACTGCGATCATGGAGGCGCAGCCGCAGACCATTATCAATTGTGCGGCCATGACGAACGTAGACAAGTGTGAGTCGGACAGGCAGACGGCTTGGGCGGTGAATGTTACGCTTGTGGAGAATCTGACCAGGCTGGCCCGGATCGTTGATGCACGCATGGTGCAGGTCTCAACAGACTACGTCTTTGACGGACTGAAGGGTCCGTATGCAGAGAACACCATTCCCAATCCGATCAACTACTACGGCAAGTCAAAGCTTGCCGGCGAGAATGTGTGTTTGAGCGGTAGCAATGCGGCAGCGATCGTGCGCACCAACGTAGTCTACGGTCCGCCGAGTGAGAGGCCAGACTTTGTGCGATGGGTGATAGACGCTCTAGAGTCGGGCACGCCGATCCGTGTTGTTGACGATCAATATTCCAACCCGACCTATGTAGAAGACATCGCCGATGCGATCTCGCGCATTGTACAACGAAAGCGCACTGGCATCTACCATGTTGGTGGCGCAGACTACATGAGTCGATTCGAGTTTGCTGTGAAGATCGCGGAGTTCTTCAAGGGCAATACCTCGCTCATCCGACCGGTAAGCACTGCAGAATTGGCGCAAACGGCGCGCAGGCCAATGCGCGGCGGACTTATCTCCTTGAAAGCAGAGACCGATCTACGGATGACCATGCGCGGAGTAGAGAGTGGTCTCGCTTCTGTGCGGCATGCCATGATGGCTAGGCATTCCAGTATGGCCGGTCCAAATTCCGGTACTGAATAGCCTCGTTCACATGATGTTCGCTGATCTCTGCACTTGAGGCCAGATCGGCTATTGTCCGCGAGACCTTGATGATCCTGTCATATGCACGAGCAGACAGATGGAGTCGGTTCATCGCAATACCCAACGCCTGTTTGGCCTGATCGCTCAAGTGGCAGAACACTTCTAGGTCCTTTGTTGACATGTCGGCGTTCTTGTACAGATGCGGATGAGCCATGAACCGTTCGTTCTGTTTTTGTCGTGCCTCGATCACGCGCTCACGAACCGATGCGGATGATTCTCCTGATTCGAGTTTAACGAGGTCGGGCACATTCACCGCCGGCACATCCACATGGATATCTATCCGGTCGAGCAACGGTCCGGAGATCTTGGCCATATAACGCTGAACCTCCTGCGGCGTGCATCGACATTCACGTCGCATGCTTCCATAATTCCCGCACGGACACGGATTCATGGAACTCACCAGCATGAAGTTGGCCGGATACTCCACGGTCATGCGTGTTCGTGAGAGTCGTATCCGATGTTCTTCAAGGGGCTGACGGAGCACCTCAAGCACGTTTCGTTGAAACTCCGGAACCTCATCGAGGAACAACACGCCATGATGCGCAAGAGTGATCTCGCCTGCTCTGACCACTCCCACGCCCCCTCCCACCAACGCTGCATCACTGATCGTGTGATGAGGGGCGCGGAAGGGGCGCTGCGTCACAAGAGGCTGACCAGGGGGGAGAAGGCCTGCCACAGAGTGAATGGTTGTGGTCTCCAGAGCTTCAGCAAGGCTCAAGGGCGGTAGAATGGTTGCCAAACGTTTTGCGAGCATGGTCTTGCCGGCACCGGGCGG
Organism: Ignavibacteria bacterium; assembly: GCA_016707005.1. Taxonomy (NCBI): domain Bacteria; kingdom Pseudomonadati; phylum Ignavibacteriota; class Ignavibacteria; species Ignavibacteria bacterium. The sequence goes on along the minus strand of JADJIQ010000005.1, from coordinate 822,541 downwards.
GCCAACCATGATGAGGTTGTGACCGCCGGCAGCGGCCACTTCGAGGGCGCGTTTCACACCGAGTTGACCCTTCACATCACGAAGGTCCATGGTATGTCTCGAGGAGGCTGCAGCAAACACAGCCTCGATGTCGAGTGTATGGGGCTTCTGCACGGAACATCCGGTCACGAGCTCAATGGCCTCTTCCAAGGTTTGAACCCCGAACACTTCAACTCCGCGAACGATAGCCCCCTCATCAACATTCTTGCGAGGGACAATGAGTCTTCGCACGCCGCGCTTGTGAAGCATCATGGCTACGGGCAAGACGCCGTGGGCCGGACGCACAACGCCGTCAAATGCCAATTCTCCCAAGAACGCTATGTCTTCGAGATCCTTTGCCTCGATCAAACCCATAGCTTGGAGAATTCCGATGGCAATAGGTAGGTCGAACGCACTTCCCTCCTTGCGGACATCGGCAGGTGCAAGGTTTACGATGATGCGTCGAGGTTGCCAGTCGAACCCCGCGTGATGCAGCGCTGCCACCACCCGTTCCCGAGACTCCCGAACCGAGTTATCAGGAAGCCCCACGATCTGGAAGGCAGGTAGAGCAGTCTCGATCGTAACCTCGATCTCCACAGGAAATGCGCCGATCCCAACCACCGATGCAGAATGCGTCTTTGCGTACATGTAGCGTCCTTTTGTGCGTATACGTTCTAAGTGTCGTACACCAGACAAAACGTGACGCGGTACCTTTGCAGACTATGGCAGCAGCAAAAAAACAGAAGTGGTATGTGGTGTGGACCGGAAACAGTCCGGGCATCTACACAACCTGGGATGAAGCGAAGAAGCAGATCCACGGTGTGGCCGGCGCACAATACAAGTCGTATGAATCACATTCAGAGGCCAAGGAGGCCTTTGAGACAGGTCCAGTAAGGCTTGCGGCAAAGCGCCCAACCCCAACGGTACGTGGTTGCATCCTCCCATCATTCGCTGTGGATGCAGCCTGCGATATGACCACCGGTGTGATGGAGTATCGAGGCGTTGATGTGGAGACCGGGGCGGAGATCTTTCGCATGGGACCGTACCTAGACTCCTCAAACAACCTCGGCGAGTTCCTTGCCATTGTTCATTGTCTTGCCTTCTGTAAACAACGCGGACTTGTGGAGCCTATCTACACAGACTCGCGCACTGCCCTTGCATGGATCCGACACCGCAAGGCAAAAACAACCGTTCTACGAACCGCCGGTAATAAGCCCGTCTTTGATCTCATCGAACGTGCAGAGCAGTGGCTCGAAAAGAACACCTATCCGAATCGCGTCCTCAAATGGGAAACAAAGGAGTGGGGTGAGAACCCGGCGGACTTTGGAAGGAAGTGAACAGCGAATAGCGAATAGTGAATAGTGAATAGCGAATAGCGAATAGTGAATAGTGAATAGCGAATAGTGAATAGCGAATAGCGAATGGTAGATTTGTAATCAGTAACCAGTAACTAGTAACTAGTAACTAGTAACTAGTAACTAGTAACTAGTAACCAGTAACTAGTAACCAGTAACTAGTAACTACCCGTGGCTTCTTATGAAGATTGACCTCCAGCTCCTTCCTCATGCGGCAGATCTGCCCCTTCCAACCTATGCATCTGAAGGTGCAGCGGGAATGGATGTGTGTGCTGCTGTCAACGAGCCGATGATCCTCGCAGCTGGGAAGGTTGTGATGGTTCCAACGGGAGTGTGTGTGGCCATCCCGAGAGGGTATGAGATGCAAGTGCGCTCCCGGAGTGGCCTTGCGGCCAAACAAGGGGTGTTTGCGTTGAATTCGCCGGGAACGATCGACAGTGACTATCGCGGAGAAGTGAAGGTGATCCTTGCCAATTTCTCCAGCGAAGACGTGATCATCGAACGTGGTTCGAGGATCGCTCAACTCGTCGTAGCACGACATGAAAACGTCCAATGGGATGTTGTTGCATCACTCGATGATACACATCGTGGTGAAGGTGGCTTTGGAAGCACAGGTAGGTAGATAAACCATGACCATTTCAATCGGATCGGATCACGCTGGCTTCATCTACAAAGAAGCACTCAAGCAGATGCTTGTGGATGACGGATATGTGGTGCTGGATGTTGGCACATACACTGCCGAGTCCGTTGACTACCCCGACTTTGGCACTGCGGCCGCCCATCTTGTTCGTGATGGGTATGCAGATTTCGGCGTGGTGGTCTGTGGATCAGGCATTGGGATCTCCATCGCAGCCAATAAGGTACGCGGGGTTCGTGCAGCCAATTGCACGAGCGTAGAAATGGCTCAACTCTCTCGTTTACACAACGATGCGAATATCATCGCCGTCGGTCAGCGGATCGTGTCCCTCGAACTCGCTCAAGAGATGGTACGCGCCTTCTTGAAAACGGAGTTTGAAGGGGGCAGGCATCAGCGCCGCGTTGATAAGATCGATGAGCTTGGAGATGTTCAATGAGTGTTGATGTAATGGTCCTCTCTGCACATCCCGATGATGCAGAACTCTCGTGCAGCGGAACTGTAAAGAAACTTACAAATGAAGGTCGGACCGTTGTCTTCGTTGAGTGTACTCGTGGTGAGTTAGGTACGCGAGGTTCTGCCTCCCTTCGCGAACAAGAAGCAACAGAAGCTGCACGTATCCTTGGGGTGAACGATCGTGAGTGCCTCGATATGCCCGACGGACATATCATGCATACCACCGAGAACATCAATGCGGTGGTTCGTTCCATCAGAACGTGGAGACCAAGTCTCCTTCTCATTCCTCCGCCATATGAACGTCATCCGGATCACGAAGCCGTGCATAAGCTCGCTCGTTCAGCTGCCTTCCTCGCCGGACTCACAAAGATCTCAACGCAGCACAATGGACAGGAACAGGTGCCACATCGTCCAAATCGGATGTTGTGTTTCCAGCAACAGTATGACTTCCCTCGTGAACCCGACGTCTACGTAGACATTACCGATTCGTTCGACGCAAAGATGGCCTCCATTAAGGCCTTCTCCTCGCAGTTCTATCTGCCTGATCTCTACACAAGCGACGAGCCCACTACATTCATCTCCCGTCCCGGATTCCTCGAAGAGATCGAAGCACGGGCCCTCTACCTTGGTAGTCGCATCGGTGTTCGATATGCCGAGGCCTACCTCGCTGTGGAGCCCCTTGCCGTATCGTCCTTGAGCGTTTTTCTCTGATCGCTCTTCACCAACGCAACATCCTTTGCCGAGATCTTCACAGTCCTTCCGCCGATGTGCTGCATCGCATACATCGCAACAGCTGCAAGATCTTCATTGGAGTATGGTGCAGGGGGCATTCCTAGTCGCACACCCGGTTCGCCATAGACCGTACGCCCGCTGGCACCAAAGGCCAATACTCGAATGAGTTCCCGGGGTGACTTCTTCCAGACCTCGCGACCGCGAATATCGTACGGCCCCTTTCCGCCTGATCCATCATAGCCATGACAGCGCAGACAGTATTGATCATACACCTCGCGTCCACGTTCGGCACGTGGTTCACGAACTCCGTCACGGGTGGCTAGAACTACCGTTGTAGTGACAAGTATGAGGAACAGTGCAGTGTTCCATTTCATAGCTGAACTCCTATTCATCACCATAAAATGAGCAAATTCCCACAATGGCACGCCTCGACGCAGAAACCTACCACATCCCCGTTATGCTCCAAGAGTGCATCACCTACCTGGCGATGCAGCCCGGCGGTGTGTACGTGGATGGCACCTTGGGAGGTGGCGGACATACCGCTGCCATGCTCTCCGTGGCTTCCGATGCGTCCCGCATCTTTGCGTTCGATGCAGATGAAAAGGCCATTGAACATTGTCAGGTACGATTCGCAGAAGAACTTGCAAGGGGCGAAGCATCTCGCCTGGTTCTGGTCCATGCCAATTTCGACACTATGGCCGAAGTCCTCAACGAACGGGTCGCACAACATGGTCATGCCGTTAACGGAATTCTGCTCGACCTCGGAGTTTCATCCTTCCAGTTCGACCACCATCATCGTGGCTTCAGTTTCAGGCACATGGCACCCCTAGACATGCGGTTCATGCCCGAGGGTGAGACCGCCGCCGATATTCTCAATTCTCGCACGGAACCGGAGCTGGCAAAGATCTTTCGCGACTTCGGTGATGAGCCACAAGCATGGCGTCTGGCCAAGGCCATCGCTCAACGACGTCAACTCGCTCGTTTCGCCACAACGGCCGATCTGCGAGACCTGGTGATCCAACAGATCCCTCCTCACCATCAGCCAAAGACCATGGCGCGATTGTTCCAGGCACTTCGGATAGCCGTGAACCGCGAGCTGGAGCGCCTTGAATCAACGTTGCTCTCAATGATCCCGGTGCTTGCGCCCGGCGGCCGGATCGTAGTGATGAGCTATCACAGTGGTGAGGATCGCGTGGTGAAGAATGTCTTCCGCGGCAATACGGATACTCTCAACACTATCACAAAGAAGGCCGTTGAAGCTGCTCCGGAAGAAGTGTACCAAAATCCACGGGCCCGAAGCGCACGATTGCGTGTTGCCGAGCGCAGAGCATAACTATGTTTGCACTGCAGCATAACGAGTGAACCTATGACGAACGCCGCCCGGTTTTCCTACGACGACCTGCAGATCATTGCAGGGCGCGCGGCAGCACATTTACCGCCTTCAATCATTGTCTCCGGTGTGAGCACGGATACGCGCACCCTTGTGCCCGGAAACGCCTTTGTGGCCCTGAGCGGCGAACAGTTCGATGGCCATGATCACATTCCCACGGCCATAGCAAAGGGTGCTGCTCTCATCATCGCTGAGCATGAACCTGATGGTGGCCTAAGCGCTGACTTCCCAACTGATGTGCCGTGGTTGGTTGTGCCGTCTACACTTCAGTGTCTCGGTTCCTTTGGGTGGCATCATCGCAGACGGTTCACCATTCCTATCGTGGCCATCGCCGGTGCCGCAGGAAAGACCTCTACCAAGGACCTCACAGCGCACGTGTTGTCATCAACAATGCGCGTTCTTAAGACACAGGCCAACTACAACAATCAGATCGGTACGCCCCTTACCCTCCTGCAACTCACAGATGAACACGATGTGGCCGTGATCGAGATCGGCACAAACGAGCCAGGTGAGATTGAGACGCTTTGTGCAATGGTACAACCAACACTGGGCCTCATCACGAACATCGGCAAGGAGCATCTTGAGAAGCTCATTGACCTTGATGGCGTTGAGAAGGAGGAGACGGCGCTGTTTGACTGGCTTCGAGAGCACAATGGACTTGCACTTGTGAACATGGATGATGAGCGACTGAGGAACTACGCCACAACGTTCATCAGATGTATCACGTTCGGCATTGAGTCAAAGGCAGAGATCCATCCAACCATTTCATTCGATACAGACGTTCGCCCAACCGTGCATATCGTCCACGGTACGTTCACGTTCCGTGCTCAAATGCGTGCACACGGTCTTGCGGCAGCCTATAACGCAGCGTGTGCATTAGCTGTAGCCTGGGCAATGCAGATTCATCCGGCAGATGTACAGAAGGCACTTGCTACCTATGAGCCCCCTGCCTCTCACGGATATGGTCGGATGTCTGTGGAACGTGTTGCCGGACTCACCATCCTCAACGATTCGTACAATGCCAATCCCGAGTCGATGATCATTGCCTTGCGAACCCTTCAGCACTTCCCTGCTCAGCATCGTATTGCCGTGCTGGGAGATATGCGAGAGTTGGGTGAGGCCGCAGAGGAAGAGCACCAGCATATCATGACAGAGGCAGAGAACAGCGCAGATATGGTGATCCTTATGGGCGAAGAATTCCGTCGAACCCTTGAGTCGACGGAAGACGAGCGTGTGATCTTCCACGAAACACATCGCGGTTGCGCCCTCGACCTACTGGATCATGTTGGAGACGGAGTGGTTGTCTTGGTGAAGGGGTCTCGCGGCATGCACATGGAACGTGTGATCGAACACTTGCAAGGGAATGAGGGCTAACTATGCTGTATCAACTGGCATTGTGGATCCGGTCCATGATGGACGTACCGGGGATCAATCTCTTTGGCTACGTCACCTTCCGTGCAGCGGCCGCTGCGATCTTTGCCCTCCTCATCGCCATCCTGCTTGGACCGAGCATCATCGCTGCGCTTAAACGACGTCAGATCGGCGAACAGGCAAAGTCAGAACTACAACAAGTGGGAGGTCATTCCCTCAAGGCTGGCACACCAACGATGGGCGGACTCATCGTTCTTGCTGCCGTACTCATCCCTACGCTGCTGTGGGCCAACATCATGAACATGTACGTTGTGATGGCGGTCTTCACAACAGCAGCATTAGGGGCAGTGGGCTTCCTCGATGACTATCTCAAGGTCATCAAGAAGTATCCTAAGGGGCTTATCGGACGGTACAAGATCGTGGGTCAGGTAGTGGTGGGATTCATTGTTGGCGGTTCCATCTACTTCTTCCCCGAGTGGTACTCAACCGAACTCGTTCCCTGGAAGACTCTCACTACTGTACCGTTTCAGAAGATGTCGAACTTCGATTTCGGCATCCTCTACATTCCCCTTGTGATCTTCATCATCACGGCAACGTCGAACGCCGTGAATCTCACGGACGGACTTGACGGACTTTGTATCGGCACAGTTGGTGTAAGCGCACTCACACTTGCCGTGATCGCCTACTTCAGTGGGAACGCTTTCTTTGCCGGATACCTCAACATCATGCATCTCGGCGGTACCGATGAGCTCGCGATCTTCTGCGCGGCCATCGTAGGAGCAGCCATGGGCTTCTTATGGTACAACGCCTACCCCGCCCAGGTCTTCATGGGTGATACGGGCTCACTCGCACTCGGCGGCGCTATCGGCGTTCTCTGCGTCCTCATCAAAAAGGAGTTCCTGCTTCCTATCGTAGGGGGCGTCTTTTTTGCCGAAACAATGTCGGTGATCCTCCAGGTACTCTGGTTCAAGTACACAAAGAAGCGCTACGGAGATGGCAGGCGCATTTTCCTCATGGCCCCCTTCCATCATCACTTTGAAAAGAGCGGCTGGCACGAAGCCAAGATCGTCACTCGATTCTACATCGTTGCCATCATGCTTGCCATCATCACGATGGCCACGTTCAAGGTTCGGTAACAGGATCCATGAACGAATCTCTTGATAAGATCTGGGTAGTCTCTGCAGACATGGGCTATGGTCACATGCGTGCGGCCTTTCCGTTTCGTGGCCTTGCTGACGGCGGAGTGATCCCGGCTGGTGACAATGAACTGGCCGCTGAATCAGAGAGAAGGCTGTGGCGTAGGTACCTTCGTTTGTATGAAGTGTTCTCGCGCGCCAAGGGTGTTCCTCTCGTTGGAAAGCAACTGTTTGGCATGCTCGATTCGCTCCTGCACATCCCATCGCTCTACCCCATCCGCAATCTCTCACACATCACGTATCAAGTGGAGATGCTGGATAAACAATTGAAAAAGGGGCTAGGGGCTGGTATCGCTCGGATCATAGAGGGGAAACGTCAGCCCCTTCTCACATCGTTTTATGTACCGGCGTTGGTAGCCGATAAGGCCGGACACGAGCCGATCTATTGCATTATCTGCGATGCAGATCTGAACAGAGTATGGGTGGCAAAGGATCCGTGGGAATCATCGATCAACTACTTTGCCCCCTGCGGAAAGGCGGCACAACGGTTGAAGTCGTACGGAGTTTCGGAGGATCGGATCTTCCTCACTGGCTTCCCGCTTGATGATTCATTGCTTGGCGGACGCGATCTACCAACGTTGAAGAACGACCTTTCAGTACGATTAAAGGTCTTAGATCCGAATGGTCGCTTTCATACACTGCACGGCAAGAATGTTGAACACTTCTTGGGTCCGGACACATCGCACCCAATACCTGCCGATAGAGTATTGACCATCACCTATGCCGTAGGCGGTGCCGGTGCCCTGAAGGAGATCGGCGCATCGTTACTGCGCACATTCAAGGATCGATTGCAGAACGGTTCCATGCAGCTAAACCTTGTGGCCGGCACGCGCAGTGAGGTTAAAAGTTGGTTTGATCAACAGAAGCACGATATCGTAGGGCCCAATGCTCGCGTGTCTGTGATCTACGGTGAAACGCTTGATGAATATTTCACCGCATTCAATTCCGCTATCCGATCCACAGATATTCTTTGGACCAAGCCGAGCGAACTCTCGTTCTATGCGGGTCTTGGGTTGCCGATCATCATGACGCCGACCATCGGGTCGCAGGAGAAGTTCAATCGCAAGTGGCTCCTGGAGATCGGTGCCGGGATGCGTCAGGAAAAGCCTGAGTATGCCTCAGAGTGGCTTTTCGATCTCATTGAGAACGGTCGGTTCGCAGACATGGCATGGCTTGGCTTCCTGCGCGGACGAAAGCTTGGATATCATCATGTTTTGGATGTGTTACGCACCGGTTCATTCTTACGCTCTGATAATCCGCTTTTGCGATGAAACTCGGGATATTGATGTAACCCCACGACCGGATCGTTGTTATGTATCGTGGAGGGTTGCTCACCACAGGGTTCACATGTTTCGATCAGCAGTGCTGACGATGCTCATTACGTTCGGCGCAATGGCAGTGATGTCCTTCTCGAAGGCTACTGCCCAAGATGAAGATTTTCATGCGCTTGGGGTTAACGTCACGGGCCAAACCTCTCCGGGGTATTACCTGATCGGCGAAGCGTGCAGTGACTCGTTTGCCATACTCGATAACGCCGGCCGGTATATGTATCGGGCGCCGCTTGAAACCCGATCGAATCTTTCTGCTTACAAGAACAAGTGGATCACCTACTTCACGTCAGAAGTTGGTCAGACGATGTACATTCGTCGGAACATCGATCTAGAGTTCATTGATACGTTGAGATCTTCCCCCCCCTATGTGTCGGACTTTCATGAGATACGGATCGTCTCGGACTCCTCATACTATGTCCTCGGACGAGAGATCGTGATACTAGACCTCTCCAGTACGGTACCTGGCGGACGTCGCGATGTGCAAGTGGTCTCGGCTGTGATCGAAGAACGAACCTTCTCCGGCAATACACTATTTCTGTGGCGTTCCATTGAACACATCCCGGTAACCGACGCATCTGAAACTATCGATCTTACCGCCAGTGCGATCGACTACATTCACATCAACTCCATCGCAATAGCGAGCGATGGCAATCTGCTTCTCTCGTGCCGACACCTGAGCGAGGTTATAAAGGTCAATCGCGCCACAGGAGAGATCATGTGGCGACTCGGTGGCTCCGATTCAAAGAACAATCAGTTCACGTTCTTGAATGACACGAAAGATGGCTATGTAGGTTTCTCGTTTCAGCACAGTGCTGCCGAAACGGCAGATGGTACGTTGCTCTTGTTTGATAATGGCAACACGAAACCAACGGCTGAGTCTAGAGCAGTGGAGTATCAACTCGACGAAGTTGCCAAGACCGCAACCCGTGTCTGGGAATACAAGCCTTCTCCTCCCATGTACGCAAACAACATGGGCAATGTGCAAGAGCTCGAAAATGGTAACGTGCTCATTGGATATGGTTCCGGTTCCACCAATGTTGTTGCCCACGAAGTGGATAGGGACGGGGTGGTCCAAGCACAGATCACCAACAACGAAGAGGCGAACTTCTCCGCCTACCGTGTTCTGAAGTGTGAACTGTATATGACGGGTGTCTTCAGGAGAATTACCGCCCCTGGTAACATATCCTTCACGCGAAACGATTCCACAACGTACGTGTCGGCCAACATCACACGGGTGGATGCACCGACATCAGTTGTTGTTGAACGACACTCCTATGAGCCCCATCTCATCGCACATGGCGAAGGCGCTGCATGCGGAGTTATCCCGATGCGATGGACGGTTCGATTTAAGCATCTGAACCGCGTGGGTGGTACTCTTAGCCTCGACCTCGGCTCCATCTCGCTCGTTGAGTATCCGAATATGATCAAACTCTACCATCGACCCGTGGAGGGTGTTGGCGGCTTTACACAGATCAATGCGACGTACTCTGCTGCTACAAAGCAACTTACCACAGCGGAGCTGCTCAGTGGGGAGTATATGCTTGCATACAAGGAGTGCTTCCCCCCGTTACTCGTAACTCCATTGGATGGTGTAGTTGAAGTTGATACTGTTCAGACCCTCACGTGGACCGCTGCAGTGGGTTCAGGCGAATACATGCTGGAAGTATCGAAGAACAACAATTTCAACGTTGTCCACCTTCGAGCGAATACCTTCCGCCTTGATACTACGATCGCGAAGTTGGCAAGGGGCACCACCTACTATTGGCGCATACGAGCCAGAACAACCACAGGCTACGGGCCTTGGTCGAGCGTGTTCAGATTCACCACAAAGATGCTTGTACCAAAGATCCTCTCTCCAATGATCGCCAAGGACACAATTGCGGTACTTCGATCCACTCCGTTCTCATGGAATACAGTAGAGGGCGCTGATGGGTATCGCATACGAGTCGAACGAACGGAAGTGGCTGAGAAGGTATTAGATACCACAGTTGTCGGTTCATCGTTTGTTCCCAGTGTAGCCCTCCTATCAAACACATCCTACACGTGGACAGTTGCTGCCACAAAGGGAACGATCACTGGAGCTGCAAGCAAGACCGAAAAGTTCATCACGGCACTCGCAGCACCAGAACTACAGAAGCCGGAACCCGATGCTGTAGATGTCGAAACCGTGAATGTGACGTTCAGATGGTTGCCTGTTGCCACCGCGATCAGGTACGTCTTCACTGTCATCCGTGCAAATGACGGGGTTGTGGTGGTCCGTGATTCCACGATCAAAGGATCTATGGTAGTAGCGGCATTGCAGGCCGGCACACGATATGAGTGGACGTGTTATGCCGTGGGGCGCTACGGAAGAGGAGAGCAGGCTAGTCCTCAGTTCTTCATCACAACTTCATCGATCAAACTGCAAGCACCGATCGTAATTGGACCACGTTCAACGAACAACGTGGATACGATCGACGTGCGGTTCTCTTGGGAACCGGTTGTGAATGCCACACACTACGACGTTCAACTCACTTCACAAAGCTCATTCTCTTCTTCAGATACTACGGTGTACGATCTAACGTCGACATCGTGGACTGCACCACAATTGAAGCCCGGCAAGGTCTATGGATGGCGTGTTATAGCCCGCGCTGTCGGTTCTGTCAGTTCGTGGTCTGACACCTCAATGTTCACGACCAAGGCACGAGGCACCGATGGTCTAACACCTGTTGTCCCTGTTGTTGGAAGCACAGATGTGCCTTTGTCCGGCATCTTCCAGTACACCTCGTCTACGAAGTATTCCATGTACACTGTTTCTGTAGATACGAGTATGACGTTCACTGATCCACTCACGTTTGTCTCCAACAACGGATACTGTCAGTACACTGGTCTCACTCCAGCAACAACCTACTATTGGCGGGTTAGGGGGCGAATCAGTTCCGGTTCATCGGTGGATGGTGCAATCGGACGATTCACAACGGTTGATGCTACAACCGGAATAGATGCAGATCAGTACGATCTTGCGATCACGGTCTCACTTGTGGGCAACGAACTTGTGGTGGCGCAGATGAACGAACTCGTTTCTGTTCAGTCTGTTGATGTCTACTCCATCCAAGGAAAGCGAGTTCTCACGCACGAGTGGCCTGGTGGAACAATAGACCCCCGGATCGAGACAACGTTCGACCCAGGGGTGTATGTGGTACGTCTTCGCACGAATGACCCGGACAGGCCGGTTACGGTGTATACCGTATTCCAAGGGTACCGGTGAAGTTCCGAGGCAATCCGGATTCGATGTAGGGCGTTCCTCCCGCTGTGCGGTCCGGATTGATCCATGCTGAAGCCATGTAGGTTGAATCGGTGAGATTGTCCACCCTGCCAAGTAGGTTCAACGTGATTCTGTCTCTCACGATGGTAATGCTTGCCCCGATCGCAGCCGAAATAGTGGTCCACCCATCAACGGTGATGGTGTTGGCATCATCTGCGAAGTATGAACTCATCGTTCTACTTTCAACCTCTCCGTAGAGACCCGGAATGGACGGGACGTCATATCGTAGTCGCACTGTGGCGTTGAATGCCGGTATACCGGATTGCTCATTTCCGCTGTAGCTCACAGTGCTTCCCGCCAAACTCGTGTCAATGTATCCGGAGTCTACGGTATAGTCTACGTACTCCGTGGACATATAGGTGAGGCTTGTAGCCAGGGTGAATCCTACATCGCTCACAGCAACAGCGCCGAGCTCAACACCCATTCGTTTGCTTTGTCCAACGGTTGTGTAGAACGAACCACTATTGTACGGGACGATGTCGTTCTCAACATTGATGTAATACGCGGCAATGTCATACTGGAAGGCACGCAAGAATCCTTCGTCCATATCCTGAATGCCCTTGATCCCAACTTCATACGTTGTGCTCACGATCGGAGAAAGTAATGGGTTCAGTGCCTTTGTGGGCACCGTAGAGCCGATCACATTGGGCGGGTCTGTTTCGTTGCCTGCCGGTACTTCAACGCCCCCTCCAAAACTTGCGTAGAAGTTTGCAAGGGGCTCCAGCCGATACGTGAGTCCGATCTTGGGAATGAGTCTTGAGTATGTAGCCGTTGTATCCGCAGTAGGTTCGATGAAGTCTTGAGCGAGGTAGGTGATAGCGTCGTACCGAAGTCCGGCCACTACACTGAATGGACCAGCGATGAACTCATCCTGAAGAAAACCACCTAGGTTCATTGCACCTTCGCGTTTGTTCTGACGCAGTGTGGTTCCCCGACTCTTTGTTGTGGGATCAAGGTTGTAGAAGAGAATGGATCCATCTTGGTACTGAACGTCGGCCCCAGCCAATACCTTGTTCTGCGACTCAGTACTCAAGAACTGCGTGTTACGGTAGATGGCATTACCACCGATGTGATATCGATTGAAATCGCGCCAGGTGTTCCGTTCTGAGCGAGCGAGTTTCTTGCTCTGCACGAAGGCTGTTGCTGAGATCCCGTTCTCAAGATCGAAGTTGTGATCAACGGTGGTGCCGATGCGAACGAGGTTGTTGTCCCTACGCTCATCACGTTCCACAAACGTTGGGTCGTAGATCGTTGAGTCACCCTGAGCTTGTTGCGGATCGCCGAGCCACTGATCACGGGTAAGCGGACCTGGGATCTGATACTCATTCGTTGCGGCCGTCAAGAAGACATTGACGTTCGTTCGCGGTGCCGGCTTGAGAATGATGCCTATCGTTCCAAGTGTTTGCGATCCGCTCGAGTTCTGGCGCCATCCGTCCATAGCTGTGTTCGTGATCGATGCATATGCCTGGCCGTCACCCATCGGAGTGTTGGCAAGGAGCGATTGCCGGAGAAAGCCAAAGCTTCCGACCGATAGGCTAAGGTCTGTGAAGGCGTTACGTGTTGTTGGTACTGTGCTTACCGAGACGATACCACCGGAGGCATTACCCCACAGCGTTGATGCATTTGAACGAATGACCTCCACGCGCGATGCATGAACCGTATTGATCAGGTCGAACGAGGTCCGGCCATCTGGCTCTGTCTCTGGAATACCATCAGTATAGAACCGAATTCCTCGCGACGTGCCTGCATTGGACCGTTGTCCGGCTCCACGTGCGCCGAAGCCGCGGATCTGGATCCGCGAGTCCATACCTCCGGTTCTCGACTGACCTATCACTCCTGGAACAAGAGTGAGCAGTCCGTCCACGCCATAACCGCGTTGGGTCTGCAGTACCATTTCCGGAACTACGGTGATCGCCAGCGGGATCTCGAGAATGTTCTCCTCTGCACGCACCGCGCTTACAACCACTTCAGGTTTTGTGTAGACGGTTGTGTCTTGCTTTTTTTGAGCCGAAGCGGACAGACACATGACAAGGAAAATGACGACGGTAGCAGGAAGAAAGCTCATGGCAATGGGCATGACATTATCTGCCCCATATCGGTTGCGATGTACATCGTATTGTTTGTGATGGCAAGAGTTCGAACAACCATCACCTTGGGAGGCATCTTGTACACGGTCCACGTCCTGCCGTTGTCGTCGCTGGCATAGAGTCCGGGATAGCCAACACCATAGAGCTTGTTGTTATAGAATAGCACGTCTACAAGTCGCGGCAGATGATCCAGCGTGAGTTTCGGATCGAATGCGATCGTTGTTCCGGAAGGATAATGGAAGAATGCGTTCGATGAAGCGATCACGACGATCACGCTATCGTGGAACACAACCTTCTGCACGTTCTCTTTGTTGAGTGAAGGATCAAGCGGACGCCACGTTCGCCCCGTATCACTCGTACACCAAACTCCATTCAAGGTAGCGGCATAGAGTGTGTTGCCTCTGCTTGTAAGGGCATTGAGATGGGCTTGTTTGAATGGACTTGGGATAGAGTCCCACGTCCTTCCTTTGTCCGGACTTCGCAACAATCGCCCATCAGCAAATCCCACAACCACCGATGTTCCCAATGAGCCAAGAATGTACTCCGGACTTTGGGGGATCGGGGTTGGGAGGGGGCGGATCTCATCCGAAACTCCGTGCATGACGTAGACACCACGAAGTCTACATGCAACAAACACCGTTGAATCTATAACAACGATGTTCTGTGCCATGCCGCGGTAGACTCCATCGCTGATCGATCGCATGAGCCTTGATGAACGACCCGCAAAAAGAACTCCGTTCTCCTTTGTGCCGATATACATGCCTCGAGCAGAAGGCTGCAGGCAGGTGATCTCAATAATGCCAGATTCGCGGTCGTTGATCACGGACTCGAACAACGTTCCTGAGAGTGGACGGCGATGCAAGCCCCCTCTCCCCAACTTCACACCTGCATACAAGAATCCATCCTGGACGGCGAGAGCCGAGAAAAACGCCCCATTCAAATGTCCAAGCGGAAGGGTGTCAACAACATCATTGTTCGTATTGAGCCTGAGTATCCCGTAGCGTTTCAGAGCAATAAAGACGAGACTATCCACCGTAGCGCAGGCCGAAGCCAGGGAGAATTCCGGTCGGGACATCGATCTCGATACACCATACCAGTACTCTATGGTCATAATGCTGTCCTTGATCCCCACCCAGACGTGGGTGTTCCCCTTTGCATGGATTCCGGGTAGGCTGGTCGGCTCAGAGGCACTGTCTCTAGCTACCCGAGAATATGACTTCCAATCCAGCCCATGATTTGTTGTTCGGAAGGTGGACCCATTGGCCATCCCTGCAAACACCGTATCCCCACGCGGATCGATCGATGTTACGTGTCGGTAGGAAAGGGGCTCTGCAACCGTGTTCCATGTAGCCCCCTTATCTGTGGATCTGAAGAGATCCTCAAAGGTGGCAAGAAGAAGTGTCTTTTCTTGAGCGTAGATTACGTTCACACCAATAAACGTGTTAACACCCACACGCGTAAACGCATACGGTTCATCGGGTTGTAACAAAACACCCGCTGAAAGAGTTGTTACGCTGATGTGCGCTAGCACCCAAAAACACAGCGAAAACGTGATGAATCGGAGAATTTTCATGGGTAGACGTCAAATATCGACAATTGTCGTGACCAGCCTGTTTGCAGTCTTTCTCTCTGCTTTTACTGTTGAGAGTTTGGGTCAGATCGCATTCAGGGAAATGAATCTCTCGGTTCTTAAAAACCCTTCTCCCGGGTACTTTTTTGTGGCCCCCAACGCCATGGACTCATTTGCCATGATGGACCATTCCGGCAAGAACATGTTCAAGACGCGTTCCGGTCCTCACGCAAACGTTGCTCCATACAAGGGGAAGTGGATCACCCATTTCACGGCCGGTCAGGGAGTAGCGTGTTACATACGGCGTGACATCAACCGGGCCGTGATCGATACCATGAAGGTAGACGCCCCCTATACTACTGACTTTCATGAGGCACGGATCCTTACTGACACGTCGTACCTCGTCCTTGGATTTGAAGATAGAATCGTAGACCTCTCCGGCATCGTACCGGGAGGACGAGTGGATGCCAAGGTCACGTATAACATCATCCAGGAAAAGACCTTTGAAGGCCGTACACTCTTCAGCTGGCATTCCAAGGATCACATTCCGGTGACGGATGCTGCTGATGGCGTTGAGCTTACACAGGCACTTGTAGACTACTTGCATATCAATTCGATCTGGAAGGACACAGACGGGAACTACCTCGCCTCGTGTCGACACCTTGATGAGATCATCAAGATCAATGGTGTTACCGGTGATATCATGTGGCGTTTAGGCGGGTCGAAATCGAAGCACAATGAATTCACCTGGCTCAACGATACCACAGATAATTTCATAGGCTTCTCGCACCAGCATTCTGCGGTGCGCACAAGCTCTGGAACACTCCTTGTCTTTGACAACGGCAACCTAAAGCCCGCCCCGCAACGGTCGAGAGCTATCGAGCTTGATATCGATGAAGATGCGAAGACCGTTCGGAGAGTCTGGGAGTTCAGACCAACACCTGACCTGTACGCCGCCACCATGGGCAGTGTTCAGGAGCTTGAAAATGGGAACGTCCTTATCGGATGGGGTAATGGTTCGAATTTCACCATCGCTCACGAGGTTGACAGAGACGGTGTTGTTCAGGTACAGATCGATAATCCAACGGCCAATGGGTTCACATCCTATCGTGTTCTGAAGGATGTCTTTGCCATGACCGGAGCGTTCCGGCGCATCACCGCCACGGGAACTACATCATTCACTCGCGGAGACAGCACTACACACGTTGCTATCACATGGTCTAGAGTTGATGACACCACACAAGCTGTCGTTGAACGTCATGCCTATCAGCCCCATGCAATATCCTATGTGGGCAATGTCTCGTGCGGCGTTCTCCCAACTCGCTGGGTTGTTCGTGTAAAGGATACCGCCCTCGTTGCCGGTTCAATGGTGTTTGACATCGGCTCCGTTCCCGGAGTTGAGTTTCCTAATCAGATCACTCTCTTCCATCGGGTTAAGGAAGGACAGGGGGCATTCAGTGCCGTCAATGCCACCTACAGTTCAACAACCAAGAAGTTGACCGTTTCAAAGCTGCTTATGGGCGAGTTCATGATCGCCTATGAGAAGTGTTTTGCTCCAGGCCTTCTTGCCCCTGCAAATCTTGCTACCGAGCTCGCACCGGACGTTAAGCTTGAGTGGACCAGTGCCGTTGGAATTGGAGAGTTTCAGGTTGAGCTATCCGCCGTCCCTACCTTCCAGACTGTCTACGCCCGTTTTTCAACTCGCAGACTGGATACAACGATAACAGCGATCCCGGATTTCACTACGCTCTACTGGAGAGTGCGCGTAAAGCGTACTTCTGATTACGGACCGTGGTCAACGGTATCGAAGTTCACAACGCGTTTGGGTTTGCCCGTACTTGTCTCCCCCGTGCTTGTGAAGGATACAATCGCCATCCTACCGTCGCACATCTTCCGATGGAATGCCGCTACCGGTGCTCAGAAGTATCGTCTGGTTGTGATGCCGATGCAGTCGCCAACACCAGCGCTTGATACGATCTTTACGGGGACAACCTTCGTGCCCGACTCCCTTCTTCGTCCGAATACAAAGTATACGTGGACGGTTCGCGCGATCAATGACACCATCGTTGGGAGATCCAGTACGAGTGCCTTCTTCGTCACTTCTCCTCCTGCACCGGTTCTTCTTGATCCTGCAGACGATACAACGAATGTGCCAACCGACGGTCCAGTGTTCACGTGGGAAGAGGTACCGGGGGCACTTCGGTACATCATTACCATCAAGCGGATGCAGGACAGTTCGATCGTGAAAGTGGACTCGGCAACCACACCGCCCCTTACCATCTCAACGCTACCTGTTGCAATGCGAGCAAGCTGGGTTGTGAAGGCCGTTGGGAAGTATGGCCCCGGACCAGATGCAGATCCGTTCACCTTTACAACGATCTCCACGTCGGTTCTTCATCCACCGTCAACGATCGATCCCAAGTTCACGAGCAACGTGGATACCATTGACGCAGAGTTCTCGTGGAGCTTTGTGGAGATGGCTACGTTCTATGATCTCCAGATCACCTCTAAACCGAACTTCTCGAAGCCGGAGTTTGAGTTCTTCAAGATCACGGGTGCAAGCTGGACCGTGCCGAATCTGAAGCCAGGCACTACGTATGGATGGCGAGTGATCGGTTACAACAATTCAACAACGGGTAGGTGGTCGGACACCGCCACGTTCACCACCGTTGCTAGCCCATCCCAGGGATTGACTCCGATCAGCCCAGTCACGGGATCAATCGACGTTCCCGTTACCGGCGTTGTGACCTATACAACTGCACCTCGTTTTGGTCAGTATGTAGTGCAATTTGATACGGACCCATCCTTTACGTCACCAAAGCACAGCTTCTCATCGATCAACGGCACCTGCGCCTACACCGGACTTTCGGCGGGAACACGGTATTTCTGGCGCGTTGCCGGCAGATCCATTGGGAAACCCGATGAATATGGCTCTGCAGCGTCGTTTACCACCGTTGGTGTCTCAGATGTGGATGAAGAGACCATTGCTGCTGCCGGCGCAAATGCCTTCGTCTCGGGCGAAGACCTGATCATCGAAGCAGGCTCATCTTTGCAACCTATTGTAAAAGCAAGCGCTTACACCATCCAGGGCCAGTTGATCACTTCAACGCAATCGGCGGGTGATCGGATCCTTCGACTCCCTCTAGGGACCATCGCAAGGGGATCCTACTACCTTATTGTTGAGTTCATGGGCGGAGGTCGGCAAACAATTGCTTTCACGAAACCGTAAAAAAATCGTTTTTCTGTAACTGAAAACTATATTTTCGGTTTGAATGGGGCTAAGCTCGTAGAGTTTCTACGAGTGGGGTTATCATTTGTATTGCATGACGCAAGCGTATCGCTTAGAAAACTTGAATGTTTCTCAACGTTTCACGGAGGTCAGGAATGACACAGTTTTTGCCACAGTGGGTGGACAACGCCAAGAGTTGGGCTATAACGCTTATGGCGTTGGTTGCGCTCCTGGTAGTTGCACCTGATGCATCTTCACAGTGTTACTACGGTTGGGGTTACGACAATGTGACCAGCCCATCAGCCGGAGAGCAGTACACTCGCAACACCACAATGACGATCAACTGGTATGGTACCTACTATACCATTGGTAACTATGGTGGCAAGTACATGATCGAGTATTCGTCAGATGGACAATACACATGGAACTTGATCGCGACCAACATCGATGGATATGCTCAGTCCTATAACTGGCTCATCCCTGCTACCGTAACTCCCGGATCTGATTGGTACATCCGAGTTTCAGAAGTACCTGGACCAAGCTGGAGCTGCGGTTTCTCCAATCCAGGTGTTAGCGGACCATTTACAGTCTTGAAGGGATGTTTCCCTCCAACGATCTTTTCAACACCTTCGAGCCGCGCGGTTTGTGTAGGTCAAAGCACGACCTTCACAGTTATCTCAGATGTTGAAACGGGCACGTACGAATGGCGCAAGGACGGCGTTACGCTTACTACTTCAAAGTCGAATTCATATACGATCCCTTCGGTTCAACTTTCAAGCGCAGGACTCTATGACGTGATCGTTCGCGACGATTGTGATCCTGCATTTGCGAACACAGTTTCCGCTTCCTGGGAATTGCAAGCAATTCTTCCTCCTGCGATCACACAGCAGATGCCAGCAACACGCGGTATTTGTGAAAATGCAAACGACACACTTCGTATCCGCGCTACAGGCGCTGGTCGTACATTCCAGTGGCGTCGCAATGGAGTTGCGATCGCTGGTGCTGTTGATTCGAATTACGTGATCACGTATGCAACAACTGCTACTGCAGATGGTTCGTATACCTGCACTGTAACCGGAACGTGCACGCCGCCGGCTGTCAGTACTGCCTGTGTGATTACTGTTGTTGGTCGTCCTCGTGTTACCGTAGAACCTACAGACCTAGATATCTGTCCTGGTACTGCCGGCTCTATCTCGGTTACTGCTGTGGGAACGAACGTTGTGTATCAGTGGATCAAGGATGGCCAGCCGGTTCCAAACGGCTTTGGTGCTACGTTGAACTTCCCTAGCTACGACTACGCTTCGAATGGGCAATACTATTGCCTCGTTACCTCTAACGTTCCAAACCCAAACAACTGCCAAGTTTCTGTCCAGACAGCCACTGTTCGTGTATCAGGCTTCCGCGCCCCTGTGGTGAAGGATAGCCCTGACACAACGGATGCTTGTGTTGGTTCTGCAGTAACATTGCTTTCAGAATTCCAAGGTTCGGGTCTCACGTATCAGTGGTTTAAGAATGGCGCTGTTATTCCGAATGCTGGTTCGAACTCACTCACGATCTCGCCAGTAACAGCTGCTACAGCCGGTGATTATTATGCAACAGCAACCGGTGTTTGTGGTCTTAGTGCAACAACCGGTTCAGCTAGGATCACTGTGCTTGCCAAGCCGAAGCTCACTGTTGAACCAAAGGGTGCTGCACTTACAGTTGGTGATCGACTCGAGCTTACCGTAGCAGGAACAGACGTTCGTTCCATCCAATGGACGAAGAATGATAAGCCGATCAGTGGTGCAACCTCGACAACATATGTTGTTGAAAAGGTTGGTCGTGGAGACGCTGGCTATTACAATGCCCTTGTCCGTAACGATTGTGGCGGTGTTTCTTCTGCCTACGCGAACGTTTCGGTAGTTGACCCGGCAATCCCAGAGCCGATCCTCGAACTGTCCACCCCAAGTGTTGACTTCGGCGAGATCCCAGTTGGCTATGACAAGACACTCCAGCTCAACGGTCTGATCAAGAACGTTGGTACAGCACCATTGCTCGTCTCTGGTCTTACCATTACGCCAAGCGAGTTCACGATCACAAACGGTCCGACGCTCCCGTTGACGCTTGCCCCGGGTACATCAGCAGATGTTACTCTTAAGGCATCACCTACAACAAAGGGTGCACTCACCGGTACGATGAACATTGCGTCGAATTCGCCATCGAACCCATCTGCATCCCTCGCACTTTCGGCGGCATACGTGCTTCGTTACGATCACGCTGCCACTGAGGACTTCGACACGGTGCTGACGGACACAACTCGTGATCGCTGCATTGTGGTAACGAATACCTCAACAATGGACATCACGATCGAACAGGTAACTGTTACCGGCGCGAATGCAGGACAGTTCACCGTGACTACAACTCTTCCGCTTACGATCGCTGCCGGGCAGTCCGCTGATATCTGTGTGACATTTGCCCCGGGTTCTGCAGGCTCCAAAACAGCGTCTCTGACTATCCGCTCCTCCAATGGTGGTAACTCGTCCCTCTCGCTTTCGGGAGTTGGCGAAACACCGGGTGGCGTTGTGGACGCAGCCGAGGCTGGTATTACAGCATGGCCAAACCCGATGACCGACCGCGTAGAAGTTCGTTTTGCAAAGAACACCCCGGCTATGGAGGTTTCTGTTGTTAGCTCAACAGGCCGTACAGTTGCCTCGTTCTCGCACGACGGTGTTGATGCCGGTGGCACGATCCGCTGGAACGGACGCGACGCATCCGGTGCAGCAGTTGCTTCAGGTTCCTACACAATGGTCATCCGCTACGGCGGTTCGGCTGTTTCCCTACCGATCACGGTGATCAGGTAGTAATTACGTAGTTATTACGTAGTCTGAGATTTAGACTCAAAGGCGCCCCCTACATAGGGGGCGCCTTTTTTTGTGCTTTTTTGCCGCCCGCACAGATTACCGATTGTTATGAATTCATATTCACTATAACTTGAGACAGGCAATAGTGTCAGCGGTTTGCGCTTTTAGAGGGGGTCAGTGGAATCTTCTGCTGAATGATCTAAGGGTGTTGTCGAATCGTCGGCATTTCACTCGACAACATATTCAGAATTCACACTTACGAGGTAACTCGGTATGACACGTTTCTACTCCGGGAGATTGTTTGTCTCTCTTTTGGCAATTCTGATCGCGTTAGCATCTAATAGTGCTAGTTCGCAGATCAATCTCACTCTCACCACTGTAACAGGATCTTTTGTTGCGGAAGTTGGCTGGCAGATCGTTAACACCGGCACCAATGTTGTGTACAATTGTGAGCCATTCGCTGGAACAATGCAGAACAACGTTACTCTAAGCGTTCCTGCAGGCACGTATCAATTGCGCGGTTGGGACTCGTATGGTGATGGCTGGAATGGGTGCAGCGTCACTATCAAGTATCAGTTAAGTGGCATCCTTCTCGTAAACGCTGCTACACTCCCCGCAATCGGTACGGGTGTAACATGCGCAAAGACGATGGCGTGCCCGGGTCCAACAGCTACCTGTGACACACGCCAGATCTTATCTACCTTCACGGTGGTTCCGCCATGTCTTGTACCAACGATCTCGGCCAACCCATTAAGCCAAAAGATCTGTGTTGGTTCACCGGTCACGTTCAGTGTAACGACGAACATGACAAACGGTACATTTGAATGGCGTAAGAATGGCGTTACACTCGTTAAGAATACATCGAACACTTACACGATCCCTGCAGTTACTCTTGCAGACGCTGGTAGCTACGATGTGATCGTTGCTGATAACTGTAATCCTGCAATTGCCTTTAAGCAGAGTACAGCAGCAGTTCTCACCGTTGCAGAATCTCCGAAGATCGTTACGCAACCAATATCGAGTAAGGTCATTTGCGAGAATGCAAATGATACTCTGCGTGTTCGTGCAACGGGAACTGACGTAACGTATCAGTGGCGCGTGAATGGATCAAACATCTCGGGTGCTACAAGCGCTGATTACATCCTCAACAACATGGACAATACAAAGGACGGCACATATGACTGTGTTGTGTCTGGGTATTGCTCTCCCTCAGTAACGAGCACGTCGAGTCAGCTAACCGCTGCAATGCGCCCACGTTTCACATCCCAGCCAAACAATCAAGATGTTTGCCCTGGCACGCCTGCAACTATTGCTGTTGTTGCGACTGGTTTGAATCTGGAGTATCAATGGTACAAGGATGGCGCGATCATTCCCGATGCCATCAACCCAACGTATACCATCGCAAAGTACTCGTACAATAACAACGGCCAGTACTACTGCGCTGTTAAGTCGAACATCCCTAATCCGAACAACTGCCAGCTTACTGTTCAGTCGCGTCAGGTAAAACTCACGGGCTTCCCGGCACCAACGATCACAACACACCCAACTTCAACGGATGTCTGCGTTGGCTCCCGTCTTTCACTTCAGGTTGTTGCTCAAGGAAGTGGTATCTCCTATCAGTGGTTCAAGAATGGTGTTGCCATTCCTAACTCTGATGTAAGTGAACTCCTGCTTACAAGTGTGACACCGGCAACAACTGGTGACTACAGTGTTCGCGTTACAGCAGTTTGCGGACTCAACGTAACCTCAAACGTTGCCAAGGTTACAGCTATCGCAAAGCCAACCTTTATCGCACAACCAACGGCAAAGACACTCACGGTTGGCGATAAGCTCGAGCTGACAGTTAACGCCACTGATGTTCGTTCGATCCAGTGGAAGAAAAACGACCAACCGATCCAAGGTGCTACAAGTGCTACCTATGTGATCGAAAAGGTTGGCAAGGGTGACGCCGGATACTACAACGCGGTGGTTACGAACCCGTGTGGCGGCGCCTCTTCGGCCTACAGCAATGTTGTTGTAAACGACCAGGTTGTTCCTACGCCCGCACTTGAGCTTTCGACGCAGAGCATAGACTTCGGTGAGATCCCTGTGGGCTATGACAAAACTCTTCTCGTGAGCGGTCTTATCAAGAACGTTGGCACAGCTCCGCTGCTTGTCTCTGGTATGACCATCATGCCGAGCGACTTCACGATCTCGAATGCGCCAGCCCTGCCACTAACGCTGGCACCTGGCCAGACGGCAGATGTTACTCTTAAAGCTGCACCAACAGCCAAGGGTGCACTCACCGGTTCGCTGAGCATTGCCTCGAACTCACCATCTAATCCAACAGCTACAGTGGCTCTCGCTGCTGCGTATGTCCTTCGTTATGATCACGCGGCAACTGAAGACTTCGGCACGGTTCTTACAGACGCATCACTTGATCGCTGTATCGCTGTGACGAACACGTCGGCCGTGAACATTACGATCGAACAGGCAACCTTTACTGGTGCGAATGCTGGACAGTTCGCGGTAACTACCACCCTTCCACTTGCGATTGCTGCTGGCCAGTCTGCTGATCTTTGTGTGAAGTTCACACCAGGCTCACCGGGCGCAAAGACAGCTACACTGAATCTGCGCTCATCGAATGGTGGTAACTCGTCAATGTCTGTTAGCGGCTCGGGCGAAACTCCAGGCGGTGTTGTGGATGCAACAGAAGCCGGCGTTACAGCTTGGCCTAATCCGATGACAGATCGTGTAGAGGTCCGCTTCGCAAAGCCAACACCAGCCATGGAGATCTCTGTGGTCAGCTCTACGGGTCGCACCGTAGCTGCCTTCTCCAATGAAGGTGTTGATGCTGGTGGTTCGGTTCGCTGGAATGGACGCGATGCTTCTGGTGCTTCCGTCTCCTCGGGTTCCTACACAATGGTCATTCGCTACAGCGATACGGTGATCGCTCTGCCGATCATGATCGTCAAGTAAAGAACTCTCGTATTTCGACCCTTCAACGGGGTGCCCTGGAAACAGGGTACCCCGTTTCTGTTTCTGCCAAGCCCCCTCTTACATCTATCTTTGAAGCATGATAAACGGACGTACATCTCGGGGGGTGATCATTCCGGCCGCCGGACGTGGAACACGGTTTGGGGGTGCCATACCGAAGCAGTTCCTTGAACTTTCGGGCGTTCCACTCCTCGTCCGGTCCATCAGAACCGCATTGATGCTGCACGATCTCCTAGCCGTAGTGGTGGCCATTCATTCTGAAGATGAAGCCTACGTTGCGGAGATGTTTAGCCGTTTGGGGCTTTCTGACCCTCGACTGCATATCGTTATTGGTTCCTCGGAACGTCAACACTCTGTAGCTGCCGCCCTGGCTCACCCGGCGTTGGCCACGGCAGGGGTCATTCTCGTCCACGATGCGGTTCGCCCCCTAACAAGCAACGGGTTGTGGGAAAGAATGGCTCAGGGGGCTCAGGAGCGCCCAGCAGTGGTACCTGTTGTTCCCATAGCCGATACCGTGAAGCAGGTAGATGCGACTGGTCAGGTGTGCGGTACGGTGGATCGGTCTGCCCTGTTTCGCGTCCAGACCCCACAGGCCTTTGATGCTGTAGTCCTCCGTGCTGCCTATGCTTCGGCCCAAAGCAGCCCTTTAGTGGCCACAGATTGCGCTTCGCTCGTGGAACGCATCGGATATCCGGTGTTCACCGTTCCAGGAGAGGAAACCAATTTTAAGGTAACCACTTCTTATGATCTGGACGTTGCGGAGTTCATCCTCCAAAGGACCGCCTCCGCGCTGTAACAATTGTACCGAAAACGATTCGTTATTGCGTCTACTGCCTCACGCGTGTATATTCGCGCCGCTTACGAATTCCGGAAAACCACTCACAAGGATCCTCCCATGTTTTGGACGCCCGAACTTGCCTCGTATCTCGAGGACGCCCCTTGGCCGGCCACCAAGGAGGAACTCATTGACTATGCCAATCGCAGCGGAGCTCCGTTGCAAGTACTCGATAACCTTGGTGAACTCGATGACTCTGATGAGATCACCTATGAAGGTATCGAGGACCTTTGGCCTGAATATGAGGCTGCCTCCGATGATATGTTCTTCAGTGAAGACGACGATACGTACGAATCGTAGATCGTCTTCATGGTAACGATCTTTTACGCCCTATCGACCGATGTTGATAGGGCGTTGTTCGTTTCATGGGCATACATGGCGGTATTTTGCAAACTGTGATGATCCGCACCGGTACTGAAGCCCTCATTCTACGCCTTGCCTTTGTGCTCGTTATGTGCGCAACAGGAGCCCCGTACCTTGTTGCACAGTCTGACTACACAGATAGTGTTGTGCGGTCGGGTGAACGATCTCGCGCCTTGGAACTCGAGGAGTTGCAGGCCGTGGTGTTTGTTGGTTGTGTTGAAACCACACCTGAACAGCTTATCGGTGTTATATCATCTCTGCCGAGCGAACTATCGATAACTCGTCAGCTTACGCTTTACTACGAAGAGAATTTCCGAAGGAATCCGGCTACCCCACTTGTTGTTTTGGATCGGCTTGGGAAGATCCGAAACGAATTAGCAAATGAACTTCGGTACTACGATCCTGCCGCTGCCCACGATGATAGCATCGCCATTCTTACCTATCTCGATCAGAATGGATACCACAAAGCCACAGTTGGGTTTTCGTTTCAATACGATCGGTCCTCAAAAAAGAACACCCTTACGTTCAATATCAACGAGGGGCAGCGCGCTAAGGTTGACACCCTTGTCATATCGGGATTGGAAGGAATTGATTCAACTGTTCGTGCTCTTGCCATGGATGCGCAAACATTCCGATCGAATGATGCCTTTACGGAGTCGGGTATCGAACGCAGCATTCGTTCGGTCGTGAATGTCCTGTATAACAACGGATACTACCGTGCGATCTACCAACCCCCTCTTGTTGGCATCTCTGAGGACGGTCAACACGATACGGTTGTTGTAGTGATCGAACCAGGTAGGCGCGTACGTATCGACAGTATCATGTTCCTGGAAAACGCAGCAGGGTTTCCATCAGTGAACGAATCCACTAGGATGCGTCAGTTGGACTTCGAAGTCGGAGAGTGGTATAGTAGACAAAAGTTAGAACAGTCTCGTGCCAACCTAATGTCACTCGGCACCTTTGAGATCGTTCTTATCGACACGATGGCTCACGACACTTCTGGCAGCGGGTATCGAAGCAGCGATTCAACAGTTGGCATTCGTGTTTTCACGAGGAACAGCAAGCCATACGATGTTGGTATGAACCTCTTGTTCTACCAGACCGCCGTTGACAACTACCTCAATCTTGGTGTTGGTGCTACCGCTCAATACCGCAACGTGTTTGGTGGAGCCCAGGTTGCGTCGATCACATTGCAATATGTGCTGCAAGACATTAGCCGCCTCGCACAAGGACAGGAGCTGGAGACCGAAGCACTGGCCTCTATAGTTCTTGCCTGGCCCAATGTTGGCCGGCTCTTCGGTAAGCGTTTCGGGGTTCAAACGTCTACCTATTATTCCGTGCGGGAACTTGTGCGTTCGTTTAGGTTGGAGTCTGCGGGGATCAATGGCCGACTCCCTATCTCGCTCTATTCATACACGTTCTTCAACGGCATTGATCTGAATGCTGGGCTTGAACGTCAGGTACCTCGGAACTTTGACGGTGCACTTGATGCAGCTCTTGCAGAGGCAACCACTCCCGAAGACACGGCCTATGTGCTGAGCACCTTCAATCAGTTTCTTGTCCTCGATACCTACCTCAAAGAGACCGGCAACTTCTTCACTGGTATCAATCTTGGTGTGACGGTCCGTGGTGACCATAGAAACAACCCCATCAACCCAACTCGTGGAACATTTTCTAGCGTGTCTTTAGAGTGGGGTTGGGGTGCCGGTAAATACCTTCGTGGTCAGGCCTTCCTCTCCACGGCGTTTCCTCTAGGAAACCGAATTGTAGGGGCCACGAAGATCAAACTCGGTCACATTCAGCTGTTAGAGTTTGTCCGTGGAGATACCACGCAAGACAACACCTATGTTCCGCTTGAGCGTCAGTTCTTTGCCGGCGGTCCGGCAAGTATCAGGTCCTTTCCCTCTCGTACGCTCCACGATCCGCATTCTGGTCAGATCGATGATCCCGATCCGAACAATCAATACATCTATTCGAATGTTATCGGCAGTGCTTCTCTTCTTGAACTGGGCTTTGAAGTACGGTATACGTTCGAAAGACCGCGTGGTGTTGATGACCTATGGGCTTCGATCGTGGAACGAAGTGGGTTTACATTCTTCACCGACATCGGCAATTCGTTCAATCGTTTCACAACGGACCTGTACGGTTCGATGCGTCTCGAAGATCTCTACAAGGGAAGTGTGCTTGCTGCCGGGATCGGATACCGTTTCGATACGCCAGTTGGACCTTTCCGTATCGACTATGCCACCAGTATCTATGACCCAACAAGAGCCAATGATAAATGGATCTTCGGTCGGCGTGGAACAATGAACTCAGGAAACTGGCAACTCAGTATCGGTCTCGGCCAGGCATTCTGAGAAGGGGCTAGAGACAACCCACAACAACCCGGCCGGTGGCATCAACAGATGCACGATACATCCCCGATGTTGAGAATGGCATAGAGACGGTGCCTCGCTGATCGATCACGATCATTCCTCCGGATCCGCCGAGTTCGGTTATCTCAGAGAGGATCGAACCGGAAGCCGCCCCTGCGCTCTCACCGAGTAGGTCCATTCGCGCGATCGCACGTGAAGCTGCACTTACGCGCAGGAAGTACTCACCTACACCTGTGCAGGAGATCCCTCCAATGTTGTTCACGGCATACGTTCCGGCACCAATGATGGGTGCATCCCCTACTCTGCCGGCGCGCTTACGAAGCGTCCCACCTGTAGACGTTGCTGCTACAATGTCACCCCGCACATCCAACACAACAGCACCTACGGTACCCATGGATGGCAATGCCGCACCGATTTCGTCACATGGCACAAAGTAGTCCGGTCCTACGATCTCAGATCCTGACAACTCCGCAAGCAAGTCGGCTTCTGAACCAACGATGAGTACTTGCTCTGTCTGCTCCATCACATATCGTGCAGTTATGATGGGGTTCTTGATGCTGGTGGCTGCAGCTATAGAGCCGGCAGTGCGATGCCTGCCATGCATGATAGAAGCATCGAGCTCTACGAAGCCCTTTGAATTCGGTGACGATCCTTTGCCGGCGTGAAAAAGTCCGGAGTCCTCCATCGCTATCACTGCTTGTGTTGCGATCTCGATTGCTGGAGAGCCCCCTTTCAATTGCTGATGCAGGTCTTGTATGAGACAGCGGAGCATCTCTTCGGCTTGTTCAAGTCGTCCGGTGCCGGCATATCGAGCTAGGTTGCCTGCTCCGCCATGAATGGCTAGTGCGATCGGATTCGGCATATGGATCAGTTCAGGATCTTACCGATGATAGAATCTTGGAGATCAGCAAGAGTGGCTTTTGACAACAGAGCGAGGATACCATCGGTGACCATGTGCTGGTGATAGACGGCGTTGATCCCTTCGGCTAAGAGAGTGTCGAGTACCTGCTGCGACTCGCCTCCTGTGATCACAACCGGCACGTTCGTATCTACAAGATCGTTGGATCTGATAGAAGCAATCGTACGGAGTACACCGCCTACAACGGACGCTGTTACTCCCGACATCAGACACTGCATTGTATTCACGCCAAGGGAGCTGGTAGGCGGAGCATACTTGGTCTCTGGAATGGCTGCGGTTTGTTTTGCGAGTCCGAAGAGTTGCGTTGATAGTCCGGCAAAGATCACACCGCCTAGGAAGTGATGATCGGACGACACGGCATTAACAGTTACCGCCGTGCCACAATCAACAGTGATGATAGGGGGCTGTACACGCGTCATCGCACCGATCGTTCCTAGCATTCGATCTATACCAGCGTTTTCAACGCGTCCAAGCGACAGCAGTGCATCGTTTCTCATGAGCAGCGAATGCGCGTTAAGAACCAAATGACCCGGAATGCGCTGGAGTACCTTAACGATTGCAGTTGTCTGTTTTGGATTTACGCTGGACAGTCCGATCAGATATCGTTTGGAAACATGATCACGGAAGTGATGCTGGACATTCTTCTTCCAGTCCTTGTCATACGGGAAGGACAAGAACACATCATCATGATGGATCTTTACGCGGCTATTACCTACATCGATCCCGGCAATGCCATACTCAACACCGTTGAGCTCAATCTTGGTATCGTAGAGTGTCGCCATCGCTGATTGTCCGTTCCGTATGTGTGACATCATTCTGAAGAACCAGCCGACCGTCAGGAAGTACACGTTTCAACTTCCAATCACCGTCAGCGCCCCGTATCCGAATGTTCTTTGATGCTAGGTCAAGTTCTTTCACCCACAACTCATGCACTTCCATCCAAGGCTTGGATCGCCACCATGAGAAACAACTACGAAGTGAATGAATCACTACTCCTAAATCGGCAGACACCCCAAGTAGTCGTAGTGACGTGCAAGGCTGTGTAATAGTCTCCGGGAACTCCATCTGGTTGATGTTTACCCCGATGCCGATCACAGACGTGGTGCAACGCTGCCCTTGAAACTCATGTTCCACAAGTATCCCTGCAAGCTTTGCCCATCCATGTTGGGTGCGTGCTTGTACATCGTTTGGATACTTGAGCCGCAATTCAATGGCAGGGTACAGCTTGCGGATCGTGTCCAAGACAGCCAAGGAGCCCCTTGCCATATAGGCTGAGAGCTCTTCGATCGTCTCTTCGTGTGAATGGAGAAGGCCGATGGAGCAATATGCATTGGCCTGCATATCACCTACCCAGGTACGTCCGTTTCTGCCACGTCCCGCCGTTTGGTGTTGTGCTGATACAAACACATACGGATACGTCGAAAGGAGCTCTTTCGCATAGTCGTTCGTTGATGTCACAACGGGCAGATGGAATTCTATGGGTTCGATGATAGTAAACCTGTTTATTAAGTGCTGACTCGCTGTCATACTTCTTCCCTCAACATTCACGCCAAATAGCCGCAACGTCTGCATATTTTGCTTTATGACGACTCCTCATCTAACCGATACTATCTGCGCCCTCGCAACTCCCCCGGGTATTGCCGGACTGGCCGTTGTTAGAGTCAGTGGTCCATCTGCATTCAATGCGGTAGATCGGTTCTTCTCTGGTTCTGTTACGCTATCAGAGGCGATTGATCATTCCATTTCGTATGGTTGGTGGATCATCGAGGGCGCTAGAATCGACTCCATTACGGCGTCGGTCTTTCGCGCCCCACATTCCTATACTGGGGAGGATGTTGTAGAGATTGGGTGTCACGGCGGTTCGTTCGTTACGGAACAGATCCTCGGCTCTCTTCTCGAGTCAGGCGTAAGGCTTGCCCAACCCGGTGAATTCACCAAGCGGGCGTTCATGAATCGAAAGCTCGACCTTACACAGGCAGAGGCCGTGGCGGACCTGATCCATGCAGGATCCCGTGTAGGGGCTCAAACGGCTGCACGACAGCTGTCAGGGGGCTTCACGCGCCGTTTGACTGGTCTCCGTCAACAGTTACTCGATGTAATCGGACTCCTTGAGTTGGAGCTTGATTTCTCCGAGGAGGATGTAGAATTCGTCAACCGTACGGTTCTACGTTCCACTCTCCAAACGATCATCGATGATGTTGATGCTACTGCGGCATCTGCCCATAGTGCCGAGGTTCTGCGGTCTGGCTTTCACGTTGCCGTGGTCGGATTTCCCAACGCCGGGAAGAGCTCGCTCTTCAATGCGTTGCTGGGACGGGAGCGAGCGATCGTCAGTGACATACCTGGAACCACCCGAGATTACCTCACGGAAACGCTTTTCATTGACGGATACTCCATTCACTTGATCGATACTGCTGGGCTTCGCCCAACCGATGACCAGATCGAACTACAAGGAATCAGGCTGACAACTTCACTATTGGAAGAAAGCGACCTGATACTGGTTGTAAACGACCTATCCATCGGTGAAGCACATTCCGAGTCGCTAGTGCATGAGATCGGATCCAGATTCCCTACACACCCGTCCTAACGGTTCAGAATAAGGTTGATATGGTGACGTCAAAGCTGGATCCGGTGCAAGATCCGAATTCTGTGCTCTGTTCTGCTTCTACCGGATACGGTCTTGAATACCTCAAAACAGCATTTGCAGAGCGGGTAAGATCCAGTACTTCGGGAATCTCCGATGTATTGGTCAACGCCAGGCAGGCTCAACTCTTACGAAGTATTGCCGGACATCTACGCCTTGCTGTTGCGGGGCTAGATTCGGGCCTGTCCTCAGACCTCCTTTCAGTTGACATCCGGTCTTCAATACGCCTATTGGGTGACATCTCAGGAGAATCATGGAATCCAGACGTTCTGGACACCGTCTTCTCCAGATTCTGCATCGGTAAATAACAACGCTTGGAATACCATCCTATGACTACGGATCACACAATTCGCCCTCTAGAGATCGACGATTTCCCCGCATTTCTCGACATCCAAAAGGAGGCACTGCTACAAGCTCCTGAGGTGTTTGGCTCTGACCACGATTGGTTTGAGGGTCTTTCGGTGCTCTCGAAGGAACAACGGTACGAAAAGTACATGAACTATCCCTATCAGTACCTACTTGGAGCTGTGGATCCAAGTGGGCGGATCATCGGAATGATAGGCTATTCTGGTCAAGAACAGTTGAAATTGCGCCATAAGGGCCGACTTTGGGGCCTATTTGTCCTTGAGGAATATCGAGGACAAGGAATTGCCTCCAAATTGATTTCCTCCCTGATAGAGACAGCTAGGGACATTTTAGAAGTAGAACAGATCCAGCTGACTGTAAGCACTCGTAACGAAGCCTCCTACGGCCTCTACCTTCGGCTTGGATTCACGGTCTACGGCACTGAGTCGCGCGCTATGAAGGTTGACAATTCCTACGTCGACGAATATCTAATGGTCAAGTTCCTCGTATAGTGTTCCACGTGAAACATATTGAGCCGTTTTTCACGAAACACTAACCACCATTTTATGAAATGTTCCACGTGAAACATTCCTCACCCTCAGCTTTCGATATTCTCGTAATTGGTGGTGGTCATGCCGGCATAGAAGCCTCGATCATTTCTGCAAAAATGGGACTGAGAGTTGGTTGTATCTCGATGGATTTCAACACGATAGGTCGCCTATCGTGTAATCCGTCTATTGGGGGAAGTGCCAAGGGTCATCTTGCCAAGGAAATAGATGCTCTTGGGGGAGTAATGCCGAGAATAGCGGATGCGAGTGGCATTCAGTTCAAGATGTTAAACACATCTAAGGGTCCGGCTGTATGGTCCCCCCGCTCACAAAACGATAAAGACCTCTACCCTCTTTTTGCCCAGCACGCCATAAAGTCAACTCCAAACCTAACGGTGATATCAGAGACCGTAGTAGAGATCGTTGTCGAAAACGACCGCATCAAAGGCGTCAGAACACAGTCGAATGAACATATCACAGCCCAGGCAGTGATTTTGTGCTCTGGGACCTTTCTCAATGCTGTAATGTGGACCGGAACCGACGCAACGGCCGGTGGGCGTGTTGGCGAACGGCCTGCCGAGAGAATATCTGATCTTCTAACTGCACACGGACTCGAAAAAGGCAGGCTAAAAACCGGCACGCCGCCAAGGATCGACAAGCGGTCCATAGACTACAGGGGTCTTGAGCCCCACCTGGGAGATGAATTCCCTACCCCGTTTTCGCTCCACACAAAGAAGGTGAAGAATAGCCTGGCATGTTTTGCAACGAAAACTTCATCGTTGACCCATGACATGATGCGAGATGGCTTTTCTCGTTCACCGATGTTCACGGGGCTTATCACAGGAGCCGGACCTAGATATTGCCCTTCTATCGAAGACAAGATCTTCCGTTTTTCAGATAAAGACTCTCATGTGATCGTATTGGAGCCAGAAGGACTGAACACTGATACAGTCTACGTGAACGGGTTTTCGACCAGCCTTCCAACAGATATCCAAGATGCCGGATTGAAGAGTATTAAGGGGCTTGAACAAGCGAATGTTCTGAGATACGGCTATGCTGTTGAATATGACTTCTTCTTTCCCTACCAACTGACCTTCGGACTCGAGACAAAGGCCATCAAGGGGCTCTTCTTTGCCGGTCAGATCAATGGTACCTCTGGCTATGAAGAGGCGGCGGCTCAAGGCTTGATCGCGGGTATCAATGCAGCACTTCACGTACGGGGAGAAGGTTCATTCTCACTGCAACGCTCTGAGGCGTATATCGGCGTGATGATCGATGATCTTGTAAACAAGAACACAGAAGAACCATACCGGGTGTTCACCTCACTTGCCGAGTATAGACTCCTGCTGCGAATTGACACAGTCTATGATCGCCTCATGCCATATGCAAAGAGACTTGGCGTTGTATCAGAGGATATCTACCGGCGCTTTGAACGGGAGCGACGCTTAACGGAGAGACTCTCGAACGAGGTGAGTACCGCAAAAATCACTCCTGAGGTTGCCAATCCATTCTTGAATGGTTTTGGCGAGGACTCCATCTCAGAGACCACAACTCTTTACAACCTGGTAAAGCGGCCAGCGGTGCGACTCTCTCCCCTGCTTGATCTCGTAGGAGCTTCAGACCACACACTTCTTGAAGAACACCCGCGTGTAGTTCACGCAACAGAGACCGCAGTTAAATATGAAGGGTACATTCAAAAGCTTCATCGAGATGTTGAACGTTTCTCGGAACAAGAGCAGATGAGGATACCGGGTGAGTTCGATTACGCCAGAGTCAATAGCCTCTCTACAGAAGCCCGTCAAAAACTTATGAGAATAAAGCCCACCTCTCTTGGGCAAGCCTCGCGGATCCCGGGTGTATCAGCATCCGATGTTTCGATCCTAGCACTCTATCTGCGTTGATCGCATTCGAAAAAGAAAGCGGAGGTACGGGAAGCCCCATACCTCCGCTTATTTTGTAAATATGTTTACCGTGTAATTGAGAGTACCTTTGATACTACGCCGTGTGGAGTGTAGAGTCTGACGATGTACGTCCCAATAGAAAAATCCGAGATGTTCAACGTTGTGCCTGTTCCCACAAGTTCGTGATCACGAACGAGCTCTCCGGAAAGCGCAAACAACTGGATACGTGAAACTGGAGTTGAACCGCCAACGAACAACGTAGTGGTTGCGGGGTTTGGTGCGAGAGAGATGTTCGTCAGCATGACATCCTCTTCTACACTCGTTGAGATCTCCCTGATCTCAACGATCGCAGCCGTTACATCATCTGCTGCAATGTTGTCACCATCCAACGTACGGACCTTAATGACATACCCCGTTCCAACCGGAACAGTAACAGGAACCCGCCATAAGAAACCACCCGACGAAGCTTTAACACTGTCACGGATGACAGATACTACCGAACCATCCTTGAGTAGCTCAATCCTAGCAAGGCCCACAAGATTGGTATTCCATGTGATCACATATGAACTGTCATGTGTCCACACGACCGAACTCGCTGGTTCAACCATTTCAACAAAGGGAGTACGAACGACAAACGAGTCCGTGTTTGAGAACTCACTCGAAACCGAAAGAGTGTCGTTGGGGGCATTGAAATGGGAAGAGGCTCTCCAGTGATATGTTCCAGGGATCAGCGCAACTGTAGTATCCTTGTCTGACGCTCGTTGCGATGCGTGCACAGTGAGACCATTGACTGTACTTACTACGTCATATGTGAAACTAGATGCTGTTCCCTGTGGAGAGATCTGGAGTGGCACACCTTGTCCGGCTAAAACGGCCTTACCAGCGATAGGTGATATCGGACGTGGCGCGAGAAGAGTACCTGGTAGTCCTTCTAGAGGAGAACCAAAACAGAACTCACCAGCCCACGCTGTATCCACAACGAGTTCACGTGACGAGGGATTAAAGCGAGTACGAAGTTGACGGAAGGGCCCCTTGCCGATCGAATCTCTGTAAAACACAACGGTCTGTTCCGGACCGATGATACCTAACTGATCAACTTTGAAACGGAACTCGCCGGCATGTTCAACCATTCCCTCTTGAGTGAGCGTAACCCTACACCGTTGAACGGTCTTCGGTGGCAAAGAAGGGGCTGTGGTGTCACCACGCCTGACAACAAATCTCGGACTCTCCGGTGACCACTGGTAACGAGTTGCCGTGGTTGTGTTGTAGAAGAAGGAGATTAGCGTGTGGTATGTTACCGTTAAACCAACTGTGTCTGTTGAGTTCGTATAGGTGTAGGTGTTCGTTGGAAGGATCTCGTCTATGAGGACATCTGCAGCAGAACGACCTGTTGGATATGCCCCCTTCTCAGCTTTATAGGGATACATCATGTTGGGAAGCTTTGCCTCGAAAACAAGTGATCCGGCTGCGTCTACTTCTGTGATCAATGTCTTTCCATCATCAAAGGCAGAGCCCCACGCCATAAGTCGGTGTCCATCAGGCAATGTCTGAAGTGACCCTTGTACACCGGCATACACATCAGGAGTGTGACGATATTGCCATACGAGAGTACACGTCTTGTTGACCTCATCTAATCGATATTCAACACCCCGCGACCATTGTGGAGTGCGTTGTGATCCATTATCAAACAACGAGATATTTCCGTTAGATAGCCGACGGATATCGTGTTGGTAAGAGAATTCAGGTGGGTCTGAGATCCCATTTTCTGCACCAAACGTAAACTGATTTAGTTTTCCTCCCAACACCCACATCACCTCTCCGGTGGTGCGATGGATCTTTGCGACAAGGGAAGCGTGACGGGCACTTATCAGGAAGTTTCCGTCCGTGTCTACGTCCACGGCATTCAAATGGAAATACCGGATGGCAGCAGCGGTTAGTGACTCATATGATACGGTCACGGGAAAATGGTCCAACGCTCTCCACTGAAAGATGATTCGTCCTGTAATGTCAACCTCTTGTAGGATCATTTGCTGAACTGAGGCAGCGGGGTTGCCACCAGGCACCAGCTTACTCATGTCAACGATCAAATCTTCTTGCATGATCACAAGCCGATTTCCGTTGGGCAACACCATGAAGGAGTGCATTGCGAGGTTGTAGCCGTTTCCACCGTTGATCGAATCCCGAGTGGCAAGAGTAGAATCAACCAGGTAAATAGAGGATGACGCGCGTGGTCCAGAACCAGCTGCCTGAAACACAGAATAGCCCAGTCTACCGTCCGGCAATACACGAAAGTCAAAAGCGTATTCCGGTATGAACCTCGATTTGACCACTGCGCCCTCTTTGTCTAAGACAATGAGTGAGGGGGCATAGGGAGGAGCAGGAACACGGCTGTTGGGGGCTATATAGATGAACCCTGGTGAAGGTGTGGTGTTCACTGTAACTTCAACAGGGGTAAGGGTCTGACCCAAACCGCGGACAACAATGCCGCATAAAAGGCAAAGGAATATGGTGAGGCGGAACATAGTGGTGTTGGATGGTGAGATAGAAACTTCAATTTCGGGATTTTGTGACAAGGGGCGATGTAGTTTTGTCAACTCTATGAATTCAGCCTTCCAACCCATATCTGCAGTGATCATCTGTAAGAACGAGGTGCGATCCATACGATCGGTTCTAAGGGCTCTTAAGGGGCACGTGGACGAGATCGTGGTGGTCGATAGTGGTAGTACGGACGGAACGCTCGATGTAGTGCGTTCGGAAGGTCTGGAACCAGTGTTCCACGCCTTTGAGGGATATGGGAAACAGAAACAGTTTGCCTGCTCTCTTGCCACCAACCCGTGGGTACTGTCAGTCGATGCCGATGAAGTGATATCCCCAGAACTTGGTCAAGAACTGAAAGAGTTTCAAGGCTCGTCTACCATTACGGCATATAGAATAACCCGACGCTTTCGATTTCTGGGACGGACGTTCAAACATGGTCACGGAGCGAGTGATCTACCGATCAGACTCTTCCGAACAGATTACTGCAGATTCGACGATGCGGAAGTGCATGAATCTGTCAAGGTAGAGGGAGAGATCGGTCTAGTAGATGGTGAAATGCTTCACGAAAGTTATGTCGATCTTGCCCAGTACCTAGAGAAATTCAATCGGTACACGAGTATTGCGGCCGAGCAGATCGTGAATTCCGGTAAATCAAGAAGTGTAGTTTTAACAGGGCTAATGATCCCCTTCTACTTTCTCAAGAACTACGTTGTATGGG
Source organism: Ignavibacteria bacterium (assembly GCA_016707005.1). NCBI lineage: Bacteria > Pseudomonadati > Ignavibacteriota > Ignavibacteria > Ignavibacteria bacterium. The sequence goes on along the minus strand of JADJIQ010000005.1, from coordinate 784,866 downwards.
GTAACATTCTCAATGGCACGCACGGATTTATCTGGTCCGTTCTATCATCATTCTACCCGTTCGTGAAGGTAGCTAAGGCGTGGGCTCTGCGTAAACAGTAAATTTGTAGCAATTCCCTACAAATCAAACCGCTAGACGCCCCGCCATGATCGATATCAAACTCGTTCGCGAGAACCCAGAACTCGTTAAGCAAAACTGTATCAACAAGAATGACAACAGCGATATCGATGCGCTGGTAGCTCTGGATGTACGACGCAGAGCGATCATTCAAGAAGTAGAAGAGCTTAAAAGTAAACGCAACGCGGTTACGCTTGAAATATCTGCGCTGAAGAAAAGCGGTGCGGATGCTAGCGATATGATAACGTCCATGCGAGAGGTTGGAGATAAGATCAAGGAGCTCGATGAGATCCTTCGGGAGGTTGAAGAGAATATCTCATCGATCATGCTAATGATCCCGAACATCGCTCATCCAACCGTGCCTATCGGAAAAGACGCAAACGATAACGTTGAGGTTCGTCGTAGTGGTGAGTGTTTGGAAAGATCTTGGCACGTAGACCACATCGAGATCTCTCGTCGACTCGGCATCCTAGATTTCGAACGTGGGGCAAAAGTGACAGGTGCTGGATTTGGCTTCTATGTGGGGAAGGGGGCTCGGTTGGAGCGTGCGTTGATCAACTTCTTTGTTGATACCAACACCGAACTACACGGATACAAGGAGATCATGACTCCGTTTGTTGTGAACTCCGATTCTTGCCGGGGTACAGGTCAGCTACCGAAGAGCCAAGATGATATGTTTTACGTCGAAAAGGACGACCTATACCTCATCCCTACAGCCGAAGTACCGATCACAAACTTCCACCGAGATGAGATCATTTCTGGAACAGACCTTCCGGTGAAATACGCGGGGTATTCAGCTTGTTTCCGGCGCGAGGCGGGAAGTCACGGTAAAGACACAAGAGGTTTTCTTCGCGTTCACCAATTCAACAAGGTAGAACTGGTAAAGTTTGTCCGACCTGAAACCTCTTACGATGAACTGGAGAGTTTGGTTGGAAATGTAGAGTATATCCTTCAGCAATTAGGACTAACGTATCGTGTGCTTCTCCTTTGCAGCGGAGACATGACGTTCGGTGGATCCAAAACATATGATCTTGAGGTGTGGTCTCCATACGAGCAGAAGTGGCTTGAGGTGAGCTCTTGCACAAACTTTGAGTCCTTCCAGGCCCGTCGGGCCAATATCAGATATAAAGAATCAGCGTCTTCAAAGCCAGAATACCTTCACACTCTCAACGGTAGTGGACTTGCAACCTCGCGTGTATTGGTGGCGTTGCTAGAACAATACCAAACGGAAGACGGTCACATCCAAATCCCTCCTTGCCTGCAGAAATACTGTGGTTTCGATGTGATCTGAGATGCGAACATCGGTAATTCTCTAGAACTCAAAATTCACAACACCTCTTCATCATTCTTCTCTTCTTCTTTTTCTTTAAGAGAAGAAAAGACAGGAGATGATGATAATATGATGTGGAAACGGTGGACAGAACGATATTTACACCTCTTATGGATCGTTAACCATCAACATTTATTACTACTTGCAGCACCGTCCCCAATGCACGTTGCTGAGGGGATAACACTGTGGTAATCCACCCCCCTTTCTCATAACAAGGGATATGTTCTTCTTGATGTCCACATCCGATGTATGAGAGACAAATCTTTCCTTCACTTATTCATACCATAACACACGAAACGTGGATAGATCTGTTCATACAAGTACTTGCAAGGTCTCAATTCCATTATACCCTTACATACCAACAACTTACCTTGATGTGGATTGTTGGTAACATGGTAAAAACACTGTTAACAACAAGCCCCAGCCCCTTCTGCACCCGTAACGTTTTGATCTTCATACAGTTAATCGGGCATGATGACGTTGGCAACACTCGCCCTGCTCATATCGTTTGCATGCCCCCAAGACGATAGCCTCCGGCTGATCTATGCCCCTAATTCGCGCGTTCATGTAGCAACTCCCGGAGCCCCGTCTCCTGGGTACTTCCTGATCAGCTCGATCGACCCGGATTCTATCGGCTTTATCGATAATGCCGGTGTTCTTGTTCATGCCATTCAGACTGGCCCAACAACGAACCTTGAACCTACGCCGTATGGTGGCGTAACGTATTTCAACGGAAACCTCCAGAAGTATGTCCTTCTCGATGACAGGCTCAATCCGATCGATACATTTGGTACACACGCCCCCTACAAGACGGACTTTCATGAAGGCTACCAGGAGCGTGGACGAAGGTTTATTGTGATCGGGACCGAAGATCGACAGAAGGACATGTCGATGGAGATTCCAGGTGGAGATCCTTATGCGATCCTGATCGGTGCCGTTATCCAAGAGTTCGACCGTTATGGTCGGAAGACATTTGAATGGAAATCCATAGACCATGTAGGACCTAATGAATCAACGGACGATGTTGATGTAAGAAATAAACGTATTGACTATATCCACGTGAACTCGGTTGTTGAAGATGTTGATGACAACTTCTTGGTCTCTTGTCGCAATACAGATCAGGTAATCAAGATCAATCGTAAGACCGGCGCTATCATGTGGCGGCTAGGCGGTAAGGCAGCGAAGAGAAGCGACTTTACGATCATTGGAGATGACGTGAATGGCTTCTCCGGATTCTCTCATCAACACTCGGTGTTTCGCGCTCGCAATGGCGACATCATGATGTTCGATAATGGAAACCTGCGTCCCTATCCATTCTCTCGCGCTGTTTCGTACAAGCTCGACGAGAAGAAGATGATAGCCACAAAACAATGGGAGTTTCAGCCACAACAGAAGCAGTTCGCCCCCACAATGGGAAGTGTGCAAGAGTTGTTTGATGGAAACATTCTTATTGGATGGGGATCAACTCCAACAGGGTTGGTGGCAACAGAAGTTGATCGTTCGAACACGATCCATGCAGAGATCAGAACTGATGTGCCCCTCATTATTCCCTATCGAGTGCGTAAGGCAACTGCCGGTATGACGGGATATCGTAGAACGATCGATAGTGCCGGATCATACAACTTCGCGTGGTATGATAGCACTACTAAGGCTAGAGTAGACGTACAGCAGGTCTATTCACCAACTACCGTGGTCATCGAACGGCATCCCTACCAGCCCCATAATCTACTCTTCTTCACCGATGTGCCTTGTTTGATCTATCCTACACGGTGGACCGTGCGTGCTGGAGATCCAACGGCGATCGATGCTTCGCTTCGTCTGGATGTCTCCCGTCTTATCGGTAACATCGAGATGCAAGATGTAGAGCTGTTCCACCGAGCCATTGAAGGTGATGAGCCATTCTCAGCTGTTGACGCAACCGTGCTTCCCAACTCAAATACATTTGTGATATCGCCGATCAGATATGGCGAGTACATGATCGCAACAAAGTATTGTCAGGAGCCGGCACTCACGCGCCCAATGAACAGAAGCGACGTCGCATCACGGTCGGTGGATCTATCATGGACTACGGCGCTTGGAGCCGATGGTTATGAGATCGAAGTATCTACAGAACCAGACTTCAAGACCACGCAAGTGTTCATGAGAACTCAACTGGCAGATACAGTCATATCTGGACTACATCCCAATACCACCTACTACTGGCATGTTCGCGTTGTCAGACACCCGGAGTCCGGTCCATGGACCGTTACATGGTCCTTCGAAACAGAATCTTTGACGAGTGTTGACGAAGACATTAACCCACTCAGTGAAACCGTATTTCTTGATGGATCAATTCTGCGTTGCAGGGGTTTCGGTCCTGAAAGTACAGTTCGTGTTACCGATATCCTCGGAAGGGTTTCGGCTGAAACGAATGTCAACAACAACGGTGTGGATCTCAGCGAGATCTCGCGTGGAATACTCTTTGTAACCGTTCACGAGCCGAACGGAACTGTAACGTGCCGAACGATCATCAACCCTTAAACGTATCGTTGATGTAGGCCATACACAGGTCCACGGTTGCCTTCATTCCATCAACGTGAGTACGTTCCATGCCGTGTGATGCATGGACACCTGGACCGATAAGTGCCACACGAGCATCAACGCCCGCTCGCCACGCAGCTGTTCCGTCAGAGCTATAGAACGGGTAGACATCCAGAGCGAACGGAATAGACTGGTTCTCTGCCAGTTGAACCAGCCGCTTCCGAAATCCATAATCGTATGGGCCTCCCGAGTCCTTGGCGCAGATCGAACACTTCTGTTCTGAGCCTTCGAGCTTCTCTCCTACTACCCCCATATCGATCACCAAGAGCTCATTCACAGTCTCACTATAGGAAGGGGCTCCACCGTGACCAACCTCTTCGTACGTGCTGAAGAAAAGTTCAACAGGAACGGGCACACCACCAGAAGCAACCTGCCGCGCCACCTCAAAGAGAACATAACAACCTGCTTTGTTGTCAAGGAAGTGACTCTTAACGAAGCCATTCGGTAGTGCTTGGTACTTTGGATCGAAGGCAACGATGTCGCCAATTCGTATTCCAAGTGCTCTGACTTCATCTGCAGTCTTCACCGACTCATCAAGCCGTATATGCATGCCATCCGGTGTCCTCTCAAGAGACGCAGCCTTGTTATTGGCATGGGTAGAAGGGTCATTCAGTAGGAGAGTTCCAGTGACGACTTTTCCATCGAGGGTGTGGAGTCGTACGTAGCCCCCTTCAAAACTTGGAAGTAGTGGTCCGCCAAGTAGTGAGAAACGGAGAGTACCGTTGGTGTTAAATCCGGAAACGATGGCCCCAAGTGTATCTGTGTGAGCAGCCAGGGCAAGTGTGGGTGCGGGACCCAATCCGCATCTCACAGCCCCTTTCACGGTACGAATGGGGCTGAATCCATAGGATCTCAGCGTCTCCTCGATAAAATCAGCAGCTGATGATGTGAATCCGGTGGGAGAGTCGATCGCAATGAGTTGTTCGAGGAGATGAAGAGTGTCCATGACTATTCGATTGGTGTCGTAGGTTTGTGAGGTCTAAAAAAAACAACCTACGACATCGACCTCGTAATTCGAAACTACTGACCACCAGGGCTATCACCACATGGCACACATTGACATTCACGACACACGTCTCAGCAATGGACTCCGTGTGATCATTTGTCCTGATAGGACCGCTCCCGTTGTGAACGTTACGGTGATGTATCGCGTGGGCTCTCACGATGAACATTCCGGCAAAACTGGTCTTGCACACCTTTTTGAGCATTTGATGTTCGACAACGCAGCGCCTGAGAGTGAGAAGCAATATGATGTGTATTGCACCAAGGCTGGTGGTTCAAACAATGCCTACACCACCTTCGACTATACCGCCTATCACATCGATCTCCCCTCCCACCAGATCGAGCTGGGATATTGGCTGGAGGCAGAACGGATGCGTTCGTTCCGGATCACGGATCATGCGCTTCAGACGCAACGCAGCGTGGTTGTTGAGGAGATCAATCAGAACGTCTTCAATCAGCCCTATGGTATCTGGCGTAAGGCCCAGCAGGCAATTGCGTACGACGCTCGGTCTTCCTACTCTTGGGATGTTTACGGATCTGCAGATGATGTCTCCGGTGTGTCAATGGATGATGCAAGGGGCTTCTTTGAACGTTTCTACCATCCCTCCAATGCTGTTCTCTGTGTATCGGGTGATGTAGATGTTCCTCAAGCGATCGAACTCGCACAAAAACACTACGGTGATATTGGCGATTCAATGGAACCAATCAAGCGTACGGTCTTCGACGAGAACTACCGCCGGTATGGAACACATCAGGTAGTTGCCGATGCTGTTCCGATGACTGCGGTCTATGTGAGTATTCACCTCCCCGGATTTCTACATAGCGAACTCCTTGATGCCGAGATCGCATCAACGATCCTGGGTTCGGGTCGTAGCTCTGTATTGTACCGGAGTTTAGTATCTGAAAAGCGTATTGCCTCAACTGTGGGTGCTTTCATTGACAGGAGAGCACATTCTTCCTTGTTGACGATGTATGCGTATGCTTCCGAAGAAGAAACCTCTGCCGAGATACTTGTTGACGCGATCTATGAGGCAGTTCGGGGCTTGGTTCTCACTGAAGAGCGACGTTCCGCCGCAGTGAACCGGCTTAAGACGAATCTCGCTGCAGAATTGCAAAAAGTAAACGGGGTGTCCGATACAGTTGCTTGGTCTACGCTCTTTTGGAACGATCCGGCCTATGCTAACACCATGCTCGATAGGTATACGGCGATCGGAATGGAGCCAGTGCAGAAGATCATTGAGCAGTGTGCTGATCCGACGAAGACCGTACGACTCGATGTTGTTCCGAAGTCAGCCTAACACAGCCCTAAGTCGTTCTGCAGCACGTTCCAACGTTTCGTCTTTCTTTGCAAAACAAAACCGTAGGGCACGATCAGAGTGAGCTCGATGATCACTCACAAACGGTGATATCGGAATTGATGCCACGCCGACCTCTCGTGTTAGGCGCAGTGCCAGATCCACATCTCGCTCGTCGCTGAATTGTTCATATCCGAGCAATTGAAAATAGGTGCCCGTACAAGGCCGTACAGTCCATTTGGAACCGCTGAGAAGCCCCCTGAACAGATCTCGTTTTTGCTGAAAGAACGTGCTCAGACCTGTATATGAAGACGGATCTTGCATATAGGTTCCTAAGACCGCCTGTGCAGGCGTGTTGACGCAGAAGGAAATGAACTGATGTGCCTTCCGAAACTCCGACGTGAGGTGCTGCGGGGCTGCGCAACATCCAACCTTCCACCCCGTGATATGGAACGTCTTACCAAACGAGGTGATGACGAATGAGCGTTCACGAAGTCGAGCATGAGCAAGAACGGAGTTATGAACAGCTCCGTCGTAGGTAATGAGTTCATATACCTCATCACTAAGGACGATGATGTTCGATCCCTCACAGATATCGGCGAGCTCATTGAGGTCGTCCGATGTGAGAGTAGAACCACAAGGGTTGTGAGGAGAATTCACGATGATCATCGCCGTACGATCTGAGACAAGGGATCGTACGTGATCCCAATCTGGTCGGTACAAAGGGGCGGCAAGTACGGACGGTACCACAATGCCACCATTGAGTCGAACTGCAGGAGCATACGAATCATAACACGGCTCAAACACGATCACTTCGTGTCCTGGTCTCACTACCGTAGCAATTGCGGTGGCTAACGCAGCGGTACCTCCCGGAGTGATGGTGAGTTCATGAACTGGGTCAACAGTGATGCTGAACATCGACCAATATTTTGCTGCCACTGCTTCGCGGAGAGACAGTAAGCCGGGCATAGGTGCATACTGATTGAATCCATCCTGAACTGCCTTGGCGAGAAGGTCTGCTAGACTGGGGTCTACAGGATAGTCAGGAAAGCCCTGAGACAAATTGACGGCACCCACCTCATTGGCGAGTGCCGTCATTGTCGAAAAGATCGTGGTCCCAACGTCTGGGAGCTTTGATGAGAACATGTTTAGATGCCCTGTTCGTCGTCCTCCACCACATCATCGTCGAGCATAAGTTTTACGCTCTTTGCAACTTCATCACCATCACGATTGAAGCCAATGCTGAATTCAACCGGATCGCCTTCTTGCAGCTCCGGGAAGTCCGCATTCAACAGATCCGTTGCGTGGAAGAAGAGGTTGTTCGGTGGATATTTGATGAAGCCATACCCATTCTTGAGGCTAAGAACATAGCTGTCAAACCGTTCACCAGTTGGTTCTTCAATGGCTACGTCCGAATCAGCTGCTAAAACACGCGGAGCACGTGGTTCGCGTACGTCACTAATGAGCGGTGTTTCCCTGATCTCGCGACGGGGGGCGGCACCCACAACATCGGAACTGTAGACAACTTGACGAGTGGCTGCTTCGTCACGCTTGACGAAGAGGTTCTGGATGATAGGATCGTTTCGCATGGCACGATTTTCAATGAGTTCGTGCATGGAGATCGGATACGTAACTTCTTCGAGCAGTTCCTGAGAGGTACGGGTTACGATGTGTTTGCCTTCGTTGTCATCAAACTCAAAATCCCATGAAAGAACCATCACACGGGCACCGAGGTTGTTGAGCTTACGAACGAGTGGAACGTAGTCGCCATCAGACGTAATGAGAACAACCACATCGAATTGTTTGAGCAGTGTTAGCTCATACGCTTCGAGAGCCATCCACACATCAATACCTTTCTCTTCGCGTCTGCCTCCGGAGTTTCGGATCGGGAGATAGTGCGTGATAACGCCTTCCCACATAAGGATGTCTTCGAAGACGCGATCATAATACAGGAGATTGCCGCGTGTTTGGGCTTCATTCGCAGAGATACGTCCGCGGAAGAAGTGGCTGTCTACGATCTGGCAAAGTCTTGTATCGGTTGCTTCCTTCAATCCTACCTGTGCACGAATGAATTCGTGGAGGCCTCTGAGGCTGATGCGACTGTTACGCGGGTGGTTGAACGCGTAGTAGTTGCTCACGTGAAGGAAGTAATTCCCGTCATAAAAGACCCCAATGCGTGTAAGCTTAGAGGTGTTTAACAGGGCCATATCAGCTCCTAACTGGAGATAGTAACGAAAAACTATCGTCTATTAACGACCGCCCAACATAGGTCTAAAACATCAATATTTTGCGCCGGCCTTTTCTAATAATGCAATAACTGCCCTACGGCGATATTCCCTCGCATAGGCAAGAGCAGTCTTCATAGAGTGATCAACAAGGGTAAGATCTGCCTTGTACTTCAACAGGATTCGCACCATTTCATCCTCTCCCAATAAGGAAAGGAGCATAAGCGGGGTGCGTCCTTGAAGATCTCTCGCGTTTGGGTCAGCCCCCTTTTCAAGCAACTCATCTACAGCCCCTAGATGCCTACCACCGCATGCGAGCATCAATGGTGTATTACCTTTTAGATCCTTGAACTCGACCACTGCCCCGGCTTGAATCAGGTAGGTGATGGGGTTGGTGTTTCCCATTTGCGCGGCTACAAGCAATGGCGTGCGACCCTTGCTATCGATCCTATTCGGATCTGCTCCGGCTGCAATGATGAACTGCATGAGCTGATCGCGGTTATTGAAGGCTGCAGCATGAAGGGCCGTCATTCCGCTTTTGGATTGGATGTTTGGATCGGCTCCGGCTTCAAGGAGGGTTACCACCATGGCACTATCATTGGCAATGGTGGCGATCATCAGCGATGTTAGACCGTCTTGATCCACCTCATTGACGTTCGTGGTCTTTTTAGTAAGGATCTTCTTTACGCTACGAAGATTACCGGTCTTGACCGTTTCTATCAGATTCTGGGCATACACTGAGAGTGGGCTGCCAGCAATAGACAACCCTAGAACGATCAACACCACCATCAACATTCTGTACATATGCCCTTAGAAACCTTGCTTCTGGATGAAAATACCCTTATCGACCTTTGAGAAGAAGTCTTGATAGAACTTGGGATCTTGTATCACATAGACCTCAACCGGGTTACCAAGATTGTCGATCACCTTTGCCTGGAAGTTAGCTCGAACCTTGCTACGCCGACCCAACTCCGAGACATTGATACTGACCTCTATCTGCTTGAATTTATTGTACCGCTGCTCCTGGCGGTCCGTTGTGGTCTTGGATCTGCTTCCTGTGGATGACCGAAAAACGGTCTCGAACACGTCGGTCCAGTACTTATCTGTAGAACTCGTACCACCGGAGAGCTGGATCTCCTTTGTTGCTGTGAGAAGCCCGAGATCGGTAACTGCATTTTTAACGACAAAGCCATCATCCTGCAATACGTTCAGCATTGCCTTCATGATGAGCTTTACGTCGTTCGTATCAAATTCCCGCGTCTGAAACTCACGCGTCTGCAATTGCGTCTGAGGAGTAGCAGTAGGGGGCGCCTGGTTGATGATCGTGCAGGACGATACAACAAGAGACACGATACCGATGAGAAGGATTGATTTCATTGGGGCGACGGATTAGAACTTACTTGAATGATATGTGAATGATTCCACTCTACCATTCGCATCGAATTTGATCACAACAGTGAGCGTACGCTGTGTTGTGCTGGATGCACCAGACTGATTACTGAAGCCCCCTAAGATCAGAAAGAGTCCATTCTGACTTTCAGAATACGATGCTTCCGTAGCGATCTTGTCATAAACCCAGGTTTCGCGTTCCTTTTCGTCCTTGGTAACGATGTTTGGCGACCCAAGTGCTTCAACAACAGACGCGCCGGCCATACCCTTCTTGATCTCGCGTTGCACCACACCAACCGTCATCTCACGGTCTTGTGTTGACTTTAGGTCTCGCTGATTGTCCTGGGCCGTTCTGCATGCGCCTACTGAAAGCAGGATCACTGCAGCAGCGCCGATCATGAGTGTTCGCATTGTAATGTCTCCGAAATGTCGATGGAAGATTTAGAGTTGGATCATGATGCCCAATTGGAACACGATCTGTTCCGGTGCATCAACTGACACGTTCCTGATCGCAAAGGATTGATTGGCCGTGGGTTCTACAAGAGGAACTTCCACACTTGTTCCCCAGAGGTACCGCATCCGAACGTCGATAAGTGTCCGCTGCAACGAATTCGGTAACGTAATAACGTCAGCGATCTTCACAGCAAAGCCAGCTCCAACTCCATAGGTAAGATTCGCCCCTCCTTCGCTTTCCGTTTCTGACGGGATCTCTTCACCATCCTTGTACTTCTTCGCTGTGAGTACGGAGGAATAGATCGTGGTACCGCCAACGAGTTCGGCATAAGGAAAGACCCATGTAGCGATGTTCGCCTGGAAGCGTGCAAAGGCTAGGATGGGGATCGTGAAGTTTTGTGTTGAGAGTTCCACGCGATCACTAAAGAGCGAACTTGAACCGAACGTGCGCTCACGTGTTCCAAAGAAGTGCATGGCAAACTCGCCCCCTATCACCAGCGGGATAGGATCGAAATTATACCCACCATTGAGAGCGAAGCCATACCCTACGTTCGGTCCGCCTAGGCTATCATATGCCTGCCGTAACGAAGACTGCGGAATGGATTGTGAATAGTAGAGGCCGAACTGAGCGGGCAGACTGTTCTGTTTGATCCGGTCGATCATCATTTGATCGGTGTCGGTCTGTTTTGTTGCTGTGAGCAACGGCGAGGAAGTATCTGCCTGCGCAAGCCCAGTGACTGCGGCTACAACAAACAGAAAACTGGCAAGGGTTGTCTTCATAATACACGCCTCATACGAGACAGGCCGCACATTGTTTCGCAAAGTTACGATCTCCTTACAACGCGATGGTAACTCGGTGGCGTGGTCTGTAGACTCTAGATTGAGACCAAACAGTTCCGGGGGGAACCTACATGCAGAGTCGACGGGAACTACTTCGCACAATGGTGCTGGTAGGTGGTGCTATCGTAACAGCACCGCTTCCGGTACTATCGCTAACGCCGCAAGGAAGAATCGGGAGATCCGTCTCACAGCTGACGCTGGCTGAGGCAGATGATTGTTGCCTGTGGGCCTGCTGGTTGGGGCACTCCACGGTGTTGATGAATATCGGAGGGTCGTGGATCATCACCGACCCCGTCCTCTTTGATGCATACGGACTGTCCATGCTAGGACTCACGATCGGGCCACGACGCATCTCGCCGCCCGCGATGTCCGTTGATGAATTGCCAAAACCGGACCTTGTTCTGCTCTCACACGCTCATCTCGACCATATGGATCGGAGATCACTCGGGGCGATAAGTGAGCGGTGGTCCGGTGAACTCGATGTGATCACAGCTGCAAACACTCGGGATGTGATCGATGATCTGCCTTGGCGCTCTGTGAACGAAATGGACTGGGGCGATAGAACAACAGTTGCCGGAGTGTCACTTACGGCACTTCAGGTGCGCCATAATGGATGGCGAATGCCCGGTGAACCGTGTCGAGCGAATGGACAGCCCCGTACAGGGCGGAGTTATAATGGCTATCTCCTCGAACGAAACGGCGTGAGCGTGGTATTCGGCGGCGATACCGCCTACACGAAGACATTTCAAGATATCAGACGACCGGTAGACCTAGCCATCATGCCCATTGGCGCGTACGATCCGTATCCCGAGACCCACTGCAATCCGGAAGAATCACTGAACATGGTGGATATGATGCGTGCGAGATCGATGATGCCTATTCATCACTCCACGTTTCGGCAGAGTGAAGAGCCTATTTCCGATCCAATGAATCGACTTCGCACGGCCATCGAACGGTCAAACACCAAGCTCGCAGTTCGAACCATTGGCGGGTCGTTTGCTATCCAGCGCGCCTAACGTCCGGGGTAAACCGTTGGCTCTTCCGGTTGAGTAAGGGGCTTCTCCTTTGCCACAACACCAATACGGGCACTGCCCACTCCCCATGCCTCGTTGGACGGGATCGGGCGAACGTCCTTGAGAGCGCCGATGAGGTCAAGTCTGCATACGGAAGACGTGTGCGGGATTCGAAACGAGAGAGAATAGGCTGCATCAAGTGGACCGTTGAATACTTTCGGCTCGGAAAAGATCCATCCGGTAACATCGATCTCTGCCGCTCCGGTCCGGCGAGCATATTGCTTTCCGCCTCTCGGCGACGGAAAATTCTGCTGATAAAACGTATTGCTGAAGGTTGAGAAGAATACGGTATCTCGGGTGTCGAGCGTAATGAGCATTCGGTCGTCATCCTCAACGCCGTCCCAAGAGCCAAGAATGTACAGCAACAGGTCGATCACGATGGTATCGTGCTCCGGAAGGTCTGTTGCGGTCAGCCTGATACTGTCGTTCCCGAACGGTCCAAGGTAGGATCGTTTGGCTGTGGTGATGACGATAGGGGCAGTGCCCGACCATTCAGAAAGCCCCCTGCCTTTTGCTCGAGATGCATCGAACTCATATCCCCATGCAAGTGGGAGTACAAGCAAGAGAACGCCGGCAATACAGTAGTTTGGGAGGAACATACCGAGCAACATAGTCATGGACAGTCTGTTTGACGACGAACGGCCGAAACAAGAAGTGCCTCCGCCTGATGCACCGTTGGCGGAAAGGATGCGACCACGAACGATCGACGACGTGGCCGGACAACAACACTTGTTGGCATCGGGGTGTCCATTACGCGTCTTTGTGAATCGAGGCGAACTCCCATCGATGATTCTGTGGGGTCCTCCGGGAACGGGAAAAACAACACTTGCCCGTGTTCTTACGGGTTCGATCGGAAGTCCGATGGAACGCCTTTCCGCCGTAGAAGCAGGAGTAAAGGATCTTCGAGAAACCATGCAGCGAGCTGAACGCCATCGGAAAATGGGGCGGCGTCTCGTGCTGTTCATCGATGAGATCCACCGGTTCAACAAGGCGCAGCAAGACGCTCTCCTCCACGCAGTTGAACGCGGACTCGTGACGCTCATCGGCGCAACAACCGAAAACCCGTCGTTTGAAGTGAACAACGCTTTGTTATCACGTTGCCAGGTCTATCGCCTTCAACCTCTGAGCGACTCGGACATTCGTTCGATCCTAGAACGCGCGCTTTCGATCGATGATCAAATGAAGAGCAGAAACATCCTCATCGATGATTGGGAAGCCTTGTTGAGTATTGCAGGGGGCGATGCACGTACCGCCCTCAATGCCATCGAAGCTTCGTCCTCCATTGCTCCGCAGGATGCAGATGGTATGGTTCACATCACACGTGATGTACTGCGAACAACGGTACAGCGACGAGTTCTGGCCTACGACAGAGCAGGCGACGTGCACTATGACACCGTATCTGCGTTTATCAAATCGATGCGAGGCAGTGACCCCGATGCCGCACTTCTCTACTTGGCCGTAATGATCGAAGCCGGAGAAGATCCAACATTCATCGCCCGACGTATGGTGATCTTTGCGAGCGAGGATATCGGCAATGCCGATCCAATGGCGTTGCAAGTAGCCCTGGCCGTGTTTCAGTCCATAGAGCGCATCGGCATGCCGGAGGGGCGTATCCCACTTGCACAGGGTGTTACATATCTCGCATCTGCGCCGAAGTCAAATGCCTCTTACTTGGCGATCGATGCAGCACTCGCACTGATTCGGGAAGGGGCAGATGTGACCATTCCGATCCACCTTCGCAACGCACCAACTCGATTGATGAAGGAAATGGGTCACGGTAAGGACTACGTCTACCCACACGCTTCACCCGGACACTTCGTACGAGAAAGGTACTTTCCTGAGGCGCTCGAACCTCAGGCATTCTATCGTCCGGATGATCAAGGCGGTGAAGTGGAGATAGCCCGGCGACTACGAGATCTCTGGCCAGAGCGCTATTCCTAGACGGCTAGTTCGTAGCTGATGAGGATGTTGGCTGTTGAGATTCGGCCTTCTTCTTTGCCTCAAGCTTACGTTTCTTCTTCTCTTGGCGCAGCTTATTGAAGTTGATGCTCTCGCGGAGATGAACACCTTCTCGGATGATCCCGCGTTCGCGCAAGACGCTGTCAGCCGTTACGTACCGCTTCTTGTCTCGCAGGGATCCACGAACTTCCTTCGGGATCTGCGAGATCGGGATCAGTGCTTCCTCTATCGCATAGAGATCCTTCGGCATTTCAACTCGAACATCGGAATTTGACGTGAGCTCAAGCCATGGGCCCCCTCTTCGACGTCTGAAGTCGAAGATGTCGAGGATCACAACGGGAGTGCCGGACCATGGGATGAATCGGTGCTGAACGGTGTCGACGCGTGCCGTGCGAACCCAACGGTACAGCCACTCTGCATCAGACAGAAACTGCCGAACACATGAGTGCGAAACCGGTCTGCCCGGCATGTCAAATTGGTGGAAGGCGCTCCCGGCCTGTAGGTGGAAATTGACAGTGAATGGGAGGATCCACGTACTATCAAGCGACGAGATGCGCTTGCGATCTCGCCAGTTCACGGCATAGCGACCGGGAAGTGTTGGCTTGCGTTCTTCACCCGAGTTACAAGCTGCAAAACGAACCAATTCGCCATTCTGATAACAGGCGTAGGATTGCCACGTGTTGCTGATGAAGACAGCCTTCTTGACCGTATCCCCTTCCGGCCAATATTGAGGGAAGACAGAATATGCTCTGAGGTCTTCGATGATTGTATCCGGGAGTACTAGGGTATCACCGATGCGGACGTATTGAATGTCCTTCCGGTTAAGGAGCGTCAGTGCTCTGTAGTTCGTCCACGTGTCCTTGGACTTTGCGAACGTCCTGCGAATACTGTCGAGCACTTCCTTGGAGTCCACCGGCAATCTGTGATAGGTGATCTTCGGAAATCGCGAGTTCAGAGAATCTGCACGGCGATCTCTTTGCTCTTCGATAGCCCGAACCGAATCGATCCGGTGCTTTTCAGCCACGTCTTCCGTTGAGGCTTCCTTACCGCATGATGCAAGGAACAGTGAGGCAGCCATCGAAAAGAGGATGGTGCGATTGCGTGTTTTCGAACGGGTCTTGAGCTGCATGATGAGTTTCGAATCTACAGAACGTCGGCGTGCCAAAGGTGTTCAGTAGATTCGCTGCACACCGAGATATCAAACCATGACACGCCGAATACTCCCAATCATTCTTTGTGCCAGCCTTGCGGCATGTTCAACAGAACGTCCGGCAACCGAACGCATACCAGAAGCCCCTTTTCCGAAAGTAGAATCAGAACCTACCGTTCGAACCTTTGGATTTGAGGTCGTGCGCACTCTTCCTCATGACATAAAGGCCTTCACCCAGGGCCTTGTTGTTCATAAAGGCGTATTTCTGGAGAGTACGGGGCAGAACGGCCAATCAAGCATTCGGATCGTTGAGATCTCCTCCGGGAAGGTCCGCAAACTCGAAAAATTGGATGACCGGTACTTTGGTGAAGGTATGACGGTGCTCAACGGCAAGGCTTTTATGATCACGTGGCTCAACCAAACGGGATTTATCTACGATGCGGCAACGCTAAAGAAGCTCGACATGTTCTCCTATGCCGGGGAGGGGTGGGGTCTGACGAATGACGGGACGAACCTCATTATGAGCAACGGTTCCAATGTCCTTTCAGTGATCGATCCGCAAACATTTGCTGTGGTACGCAGTATTTCCGTTACTCAGGATGGTTCATTTGTGAATCAACTCAATGAACTTGAGTGGATCGACGGCGAGATCTGGGCGAACATCTGGCAATCTGATCGCATTGTTCGCATCAACCCAGCGAACGGAAAGGTCACGGGTGTTGTAGATCTCACAGGAATTCTTCCAAACTCATCGCGAGATAACACCACGGATGTCCTCAACGGCATCGCCTATGACTCTGCTGCAAAGGCCATCTACGTTACGGGAAAGAATTGGCCCTCGATGTTCCAAATACGGATACAGTAGCAAGTAGATCCCGTTCGAAAATTTAGTTCACGGAACGCGTCACGTTTCGTCAGCTCAAAAGCACAACCTCCTTACGCCCCTTTCTTCAATGATGAAAGGGGCTTGTTTCACTCTCACAAACGGAGGTTGTGATGTATCGTATTGTCATATCCTTGATCGTGCTTTTGAGTCTTCACTCTCAAGCACAGAATGTTCCTCTCCTCCATCCCGTATTTCCGCAGCCCGGACAGAACAGTGTAGCGATCTCATCATCGATCGTGATCAGGGCACCAACAGCGATCGATGCTCGCAGTGTAACAGTACAATCGCCCGACGCAGAGATATCAGGATGGAGACCAACCGAGCCCACGATCATGGTCGTGCGTGAGTCCATTGCGCAGCGTACCGATCCGCTCCGACTGTCAGAGCAGGCAATCATTGGAAGAACGGAGTACGTAGACCAGCGAACATTGCGATGGACTCCGGCCATGTTGATGGAGAACACAACCTACCGTTGTATCGTACGCGGCGTTGTGCTCGATCAGCGAGCAGGAGGCCGGATGTGTGCCCCATTGGAGTTTACGTTCCGTACGGCCGCTGACGTACCACGTATTGCTGCAACAACGTTCGACACTATTAGAGTACTCCCCTGTTCGCGAGATCTGTTTGTACAATTCACGGAGCCCCTTCCCTTTCCCGGACTCATTGATCAGGTTGTCATTCCCGAACAACTTCATCACGACGGAACGTGGAAACCGTTGGAGTCGGCGCGGCGGTTGTCTGATGACAGGAGGAAGATCGTGATCTCACCACGAGGCTCGTGGCCTACGTCAGCATCGATACGGCTACGGTGTATGATGTCCACCCTCACCGGCGATGACTATGATGACCGCACAGAGTCGGGAATTGTACGTGGTGCAAGCACGGTTACCTTGTCTGTAGAAGCTACAGATGGACGTCCGATACCAGAACAAGTGCAGGCTGTGACATCAACGTTTGATAGGGTGCTACACCATGGAACGCCCCTTGTAGCAACCATCCCCGCTCAGCTCCCGGATCATTGGCGGTTTGTGCGGTGGGAGTGCAAGGATCTCCCCCAGGTGAATGGAAAGACATCGCACCGACTCGATGAAACAATACCCTGCCATTTGTATTCGGAAACGATATCCATAAAAGCGATCGTTGAACACATCGATACGATCAACGTTGCCGTAACCATTGATTCAGGCGGTACTGTGGATGTCTATGATCAGGATGGAAGACATCTCGGACACATCGCTACTTCCGGAAGCATCGGAGTGACAACATCAACTACGAGCATCAGCTGTATCGCTACGCCATCAGCACATCACACCTTCTCCGGTTGGACGTCATCTATGCCGTCGATCAACGGGTCCACAGCCGGAACGATCGTTGTCCCAACAAAAAGCATGAAGGCAGTTCCCGGCACCTATGTCAATCCTCGGTTCACACCATTGAACCCACAGCGAACGGAGATGTTCAGGCTTGTTGCGCGCATTGCAGACGCCGATCCGGATGAGACGTTCAATGTGGCAGACGGAGTGGCATTCACAACCGAGGATGAGTTTGAAGATGTAGTTGAAGGGCAACGCACGATCTGCGTTCAGGCTTCACGGTGTTGGGAGATCATCGGCTACCACGACCCTTCGTCTGGCCCGCTGGTATGGTTTGACGGAGGACGAGCCGATCTCTGCCTGACCTCCAAACTGCTCGATCCGGAGAACAACGTGGTGATCTATGCCAGGCGAAAGCAGATAGAACTCCGCCTGGAGCGCGTCTTGCTTGGCTCTGAAGATCCCAACAACATTCTTGTTGGAAGGCAACCGCATCCCGAAACACGAGTCGACGTGGAGCTACGCAAGAGGATCAACGGACAGTACGTTTGGCAACCAATGTCGCAGATCACATGTAGTCAGGGGGCTCATCAGTACGGACGTTATGCATTCAAATGCGGAGACAACATTCGCTTTGTTGTGCGCGCGGCTACCAAGCGCGGTGAGGAATGGCGCTGGTGGAGTAGGTTGGATAGGTATGCCATTCCCGCTGTGGAGAACATCACCGATAAGGTGCAGACATATACCATGGTGGTCGACTTTGACATGGCTCAATTCGATGGTATGAACTGCCTTGGTCAGCCAACAGGACTGCGTGAGATCAGAACACAGGCAGCCTTCCGGCAGTACTTCGGGATTGCCTCCATCGGACTCCGCGTCCGCGGCAACGCGAAAGGGGAACGCCACAGCTCGAAGTTTGAAGAACGCTGGTATGACCCAGCTACCTATTTCGATCTGGATCCCGATGAGCCCCGTAGCGGAAGACACCTTGAATACGTCGCACGTAAAGGAACAAGCGTCAAGCTCAAGTTCACTATGCCCATCGACGGTCCATCTGTGTTGGCTGGCGGGATCAGTGCAGAGAGCGTGGACAACATCCTTGTGACCGACCCGCACGCCACCGGATTGGACTTTACCGTGACCACCGGACCGAATGGGAACACAAACTTCCTCCCCACAAATGGTCAGTCTGCCGACATCGTTGAGTTCTTCATCTGCGATCCCACCACCACTCCGATCAAACAAGCCCTTCATGGTGGACTGATCGACATCACGTGTACAACCGGACTGATGTCTGCCTCCGGAGAACATCTACGCAATAGCCACCTCTTCTCCCTCCGCCGGATGGAACTGCCGGGACTTGGTCTTCGACTGCGAGAAGCGGAGTTCGCCTATGACGGCGATTGGGACTTCTGGCCGTTTGAAAATGATGGTGAAGTATACCACGCCATGTATGGAGCCGATCTGGCACAAGATGCTGCACTCCTAACGACTCAAGGCTTTGCCCGCATCCCCGACTGTGGTCAGCAGCAAGGGGCCCAAGGTGAATGTACCACGGAGCACAGTGATAAAGGAGCCCCCTTGAACTTCGGCGACAAAGTTGTGTGGCTTCAAACCGCATGGATGGGCGAGTCCGATCTGGCTTGGTGGTCCATGTCATCATGGGACGAAGACTGTAAGGATGAAAATGACTGTCTCGTGAACCGACTTGGTGACGTGATCGATGCTGTAAAGAAGCGTACAGAGCAGTATGGAAGCACCGGATCAAAGAAGGACCTCGATTGGAAGACCATCCTTCCGGACATCGTAAAGACAGGTGTGGATATCATCGCTGCTCTATTGCCTCCCGATGAACAAGATGAACCGCTAGGCGAGGCATCGTTCCTAGAAGACCGGCAGAATCTCTGGGGAATGCGGAGTGCCATTGCGCCAAGGATTGAAGCCCGACACGAAAACGTGACGTATCGACTACGCGGACAATGGTTCGTGTCTCGAGCGGTTGTTCGATAACACCATCTACCCGAACAGAGGAAACAATGACACGATACATCGGACTACGGATTATCACTCTGGCGATCACATGCACGGCCACACAGACAACGTTCGGTCAGTGGGAAGATCACATCACTTGTCACGAAGCCTTCATCGATCTGCGACCCGTTGATAGCTGGAGCGGATACATCCCCCGGTGTATGGACACACTTCGCATTGGCTATACCCGAGCTATGCAGCGATCCACATCAAGTGTGGATACAGTCTGTGCAAGCCTCTTTCGCATGCAGCGCATAAATGGTAAACCTGTTTATGACGAAGTGCAAGCGCAGATCACCTGTGTTGGGCCTTCACAGCTGACAGTGATCCCGACGGCCGGCCTTCCTGCAGCGGACAACGATGGAGTTCCAATCACCTATATGATCCAGATGTATTGCAACTACTGGCATGGTGAAGGCGAGTACGACACTACACGGATGTTCTTTGCAAAGGCAGATGGGTTCAAAGCCTACGCACGTGCCGTGGATAGCGAAACCGGAGAGGATATCACAGAGCTTGGTCTTGTAAAGCCCACCTTTGAGAACAAGGATCATTCACTCCAAGATGGGATGATGCTCACGGGGTTCTATGGTCAGAGATACGCCTTTGAACGATGGACAACGACAGATGTCGACCTGCTTCCGGATCCTTTGGCGAGCAGGCAATTCCTCGACTCTCTGTGTTGGCCGGTTGGACGTTCAGTGGAATACATCGGGCATTTCAAAAAGACAGCGACGGGAGTAACGCCCTTAGTGGCGTCACAACGGACGGTGGAACATCGTTCATCCGCAATTCGAATTCGGTCCGATAGCCGTGGTCCATATACAGTATCGATCTATGACCTTCAAGGTCGGAGCACCCATGAATCCATTGAGGTAGGTGCTGAGACCACGATCGATATCGGGCATATGTCGTGTGGACTTTATGCAGTGGTCATTCAAGACCCACATCAAACAACAATTCATCCGATCATCATTACAACGGAGAACCAACCATGAAAACCATTCTCTTGATCAGCATTATCGCTCTGATGTTCAATTCAGCGCACGGTCACGTTTGGCCGTCAGGTGGGGCTACTGAACAGCCCCTTATCGCCGGAACGCCGGTAACGATAACCTGGGATGACGCTATCTCCTCCCAGCATGTACGCCTCGAACTTTGGGACGGAGAGAGAGCTGCTCGGACGCAGATCGCTACTCACATTCGTTCGGTGGAAAGGCAATATGAATGGACGATCCCAGCTGATCTACCATCCGGAAACCACTATCGCTTTGTGGTCCGCGACGAATCGCGTCCGAGTATTGCAGTGTACAGTCACGGATTTGCCTCCATCGTCAGAGCGCATCCCATCACAAGCACTGTGGCATCAGAGCCGCCGGTGAAGTTCGCGATCGCGCTCGAACCTCAGCCCGCAACCGACCGTCTGCGGGCAACGTGGTCTGTGGACGGCGTAACACAACTCGAGATTCGAGACGTGGCAGGTCAGCTTCACTGGGATCAGATAACGCATCCGCAAACATCAACGATCGAGATAGACACGCAGCGTCTGCCAAGTGGAGCGTATACGCTCGTATTGCATCGACAAGAAGGTCAGACGGTTATGCAGACGTTTATGATCAAACGCTGAGATACTCCGGCTCTTTGTTTAGAGCGTAGGGGACACCGAGACGAGGGATGATGATGCGTGTACCCGGGAGTCGTTCCCGAATTTCGAGTGCGAGCCCGTCGCACGCTTCCGGTTCACCATGCATGATAACCACCGTTGATGGCCGAACATCCATTGCAAGGGAGACGAGGCCTTCTCTGGAGGCATGAGCACTGAAGCGAAACCGTTCGATCTCGCATGTGCGACTCACACGAGCGCCTGCGAGGTCGAACGGCGTCTTCGGTTTTGAATTCATCAATTGATATCCCGGGCTCGTTGGATGTTGAAACCCAATGAAGGCGATCCCAAACTTCGGCTTTGCCATCCATCGCTGAGCGAGGTTGAAGGAGATCGTACCCGGATTTACCATCCCTGAAGACGCCAACACGATCGAAGGTGTCTTCATGTAGGAACCTGTATCAAGATCGAAACGATGGATAGGCTCTTGGGGAACATCAGAGATCTCAAAGCCCGGACGTCTCATCGGGTCACTGTAGCAATACTGATCGTAGATCTTGCTGATACGTGTCCCCATTCCCCCGGTATGGATAGGCAGATACGGAATGGAGCCTCTCCGCATCATTGCATACAGCAGGGCAAGCATCTCCTGCATTTTCCCAAGTGCAAAGCACGGGATGAGGATGGATCCGTTGCGTTCACTGATCCTATTGATGAAGGCAGCAAGACGTTTGGTCTCCTCGGCTATGGTGGGCATTTCTTCCAAGGCCCCGTTTGTTGCCTCTGTGATCAACACATCCACGTGATGTCTGGGTAGTGTGGCCTTTGGGATCACGGTTTGGTGATCGAACTGCACATCCCCCGTGTGGAGAATGCTGAAGCCCTTGTTTGCGAGGCTGATGCCTGCAGAACCAAGAATGTGACCCGACCAATGAAAGGCAGCCTTCACATCCGATCTTCCGTTGTAGCCCCTAAATGTAAGGGGCTCACCATACGGTATTGCTTCGAACGCATATCGTAGTTGTTCTATCACGTCTCGGTGGTAGAACTCCAGCCATTCCTTCGGAACATGATCCGAGATCTCTGTTTTGAGCAATCGAGCGCCATTGGGGAGCATCACGTGACTGAGGTCGCGTGTGGCGTGGGTCATGATCGGACGCAGATGCGGGAACCGACGCATCACATAGGGTAACGCGCCGATATGGTCGGTATGCGCATGTGTGGTCAGGAGCACATCCGTCTCTCGGTCGCCTATGAGGTCAACCGCCGGAAACGCCCTTTCCGTCCGATCTCTCGGATGGAGTCCGGCATCGACAAAGATGCCCGTTCCATCCAGATTCAGATAACAACAGTTCGCGCCGATCTCCTCGGCGCCTCCCAACATGATCAGCTCTGCATTCACAGAGCGGAAGTTACGAGGCAGTCTTGCAGGTCTTTATACCGAAGATGGTATAGAGGGGGCAAAACGACACCAGACTCGTAAGGACAAACACAACGGAGAGGCTACCCAATACCCAGGCCCACGTGCCTGTGACGGCGTCCATGTATATAGCGATGCCTATGGCAACAGCTACCAAAACCCGGAAGGCACGGTCGATCGAACCCATGTTCTTTGTCATATACGCCTCAACAAAACTGTGAGAAAACGTGACATTTGTGTGGGAGAACACGCATCAAACATAGCACAGAACTCGCCGCCACTAAAGTGAGTTAGGTCACTTACGTGGGTAACATGCGTAGTTTTGCTACGTTGTCCACACTGTCAACCGATCGGTCTATGGAATCACCAGCCCCCTACGTACCTAAAAACAAGGTTCGGATCGTTACCGCAGCGTCCCTGTTTGACGGGCATGATGCGGCGATCAACGTCATGCGGCGGATCATTCAGGCCACCGGATGTGAAGTGATCCATTTGGGCCACAACCGTTCCGTGCTGGATGTGGTGGAGTGTGCTATCCAAGAAGACGCCCAGGCAATTGCCATGACGTCCTATCAGGGCGGTCACGTGGAATACCTTACCTACATGCGGAACCTGCTTGTAGAACGGGGCGCTGGTCACATCAAGATCTTTGCCGGGGGTGGAGGAACCATTCTGCCGACAGAGATCGAGACCCTCCATGCTAATGGTGTCACTCGGGTCTACTCCCCAGACGATGGAAGGTCTATGGGGCTCCAAGGGATGATCAATGATCTCGTGGAGAAGAGCGACTTCATAACACCTCTCGTGTACGCCAACGGCTTGGCTCAAAGCGTTCGCGAGAAGGATGCCATGGCCATCGCTCAGGCGATCTCCTGTGCTGAACGTGGAGATACCGATCAGATCGCCTTTACAACAGGCGGAAAAAGGTCGCCCGTACTTGGGATCACAGGAACTGGCGGAGCCGGTAAATCATCTCTAACCGATGAGATCGTACGACGATTCCTTCTGGATCACCCCGATAAGACCATTGCCGTTGTGAGCGTTGACCCTTCAAAACGGAAGACCGGCGGTGCGCTCCTGGGAGACCGCATCCGTATGAATGCCGTGAGCGACCCGCGCGTCTACATGCGTTCGTTCGCCACGCGTGAGGCAAATGTTGCTATCAATCCGCATGTCCGCAATGCGATCAATATCCTTTCCTACGCTGGCTTCGACCTGATCATTGTAGAAACAGCAGGTATTGGACAGAGTGATTCGCAGATCACGGATGTGGCAGACGTCTCGATGTACGTGATGACGCCGGAATACGGCGCGGCCACACAACTCGAGAAGATCGATATGATCGACTACGCGGATATCATTGCGCTCAACAAATTCGACAAGCGTGGCGCCCTTGATGCGCTTCGTGATGTTCGCAAGCAGTATCAGCGAAGCAGGCAGCTCTTTACCTCAAAGATTGACGAGATGCCGGTCTATGGCACGATAGCCTCGCAGTTCAACGATCCAGGTACAAACACTCTCTACAGAGCGTTGAATGATCTGCTCACAAGCCGATGCAACCTCTCATGGACATCCAACTTTGAGATCACCGACGAGATGAGCGAAAAGATATTCATCATTCCACCGGAACGCACGCGATATCTGGCGGAGATCGTTGAAAACAACCGTCGGTACGACGCCTTCGTTGAAAAACAATCAGAGCTCGCACGTGCCTTATGGCGCGTTCAGGGAGCGATAGAACAACTCACGTCAGCCAAATGACCACCACCTTCCACAGACGATCATTCAAGGGGGCACTTATGATGAAATTTTTCGCGCTGGCCATACTGGCTTCATTATTCGTTATTGGTTGCTCCGATGACGAGCCAACAACTCCACCGGACAACCAAACGTCGATCCGACTTCTTAACACCGTGTATGATGACACACTTGGCCTTGACCTCTATGTAGCTGGCAAGAAGGTAGCATCACGTGTGAAGTCGGGTAAGAGTAGTGGTTACGTCCTAGCCGGCACCAGCGGTGATAGTGTTAAGGTCGGCGTTCATTATGCCGACTCGTCCAAAGCGCGTATCGAGTCATTGCAGCGGATGTATACCGGCGGAAACTTCTCCGTCTACGCATTCCCACCGGCACGTACTTTCTCTGTCTCGTTCGGAGATGATGTTCGTGCTACCCAACCCGGTAAGTCTCGCATCAAAATGGTGAATGGCTGTCCGGACGGTGGTGCACTTTCTGTGGCAATCACCGATGAACTCAATCCACTCCTCGGTCCTGAGCCCTATACCGAACTCACAGGCTATTCAGACATCAATCCAGGGAAATACACGTTCTCTGTCTGGAAGAATGCATCGCCGACCAATGAGTTGTTCGCCTTTGATAGTGTGAGCATCGAACCTGATAATGCCTATACGTTGGTACTTACAGGCACGATTTCTGATGCAGATGGTTGGGGATTCATTGCTCGACTTTACAACGACAACGGAGACGGTAGCACGTATCGCGATCTGAGTGTTGCCCCTGACCGCGGTAAGATCCTTGTAGTCCACGCCGTGCCGGGTGCTCCTCCGGCTTCCGTTAACCTCGATGGTTCTGCCACTCCAACGATCAACAACCTTGCCTTTCCGCTTCAGACTCCGTACATCGACCTAGCAGCCGGACCACATACAGCCACTGTAACGGTTGGCGGTACACCAGTGATCTCCAACGCACCATTTTCGATCGTGAAGCGCGGAAGAACAACAATGTTCCTCTCTGGCTCTATCGTTCCGGCCAACCTTGCGCCGTTGGAATTGGTAGATCTCAAGAAGCCCCTTTCCACGAGTGAGGCAAGCATCCGCGTGGTGAATCTGTCGCCTGATGCACCAAATCTTGATGGGTATATCGTTACCGCAACAGGTGAAGAGAAGATCGTGGAATGTCAGGATCTCTCCTTCCGCGAGACCAGCTACAGTAACACGTTCAAGGGTGCCTTTTTCAGCCGCTTTCCAACAACCTACAACATGGTATTCAAGAAGGCCGGTACAACAGAGGTTGTCGTGGCCTCAACACCGGTCACCGTGCAAGCAGGAAAGATCGTTACGATCTGGATCGGTGGACTGGCTGCATCTGCCAAGCTCTATACCGTAACTCATAACTGAGACGTATGACCACGAAACATCACACGGATGCGATCGCCGCGCTTGAGGCAACCGCTCTAAACCTTGAAGCCCAACTTCATCATGAGGTTCGTGCGATCCTCGCTTCGTGGGAGAGCAAGAAGGCTGCATACACAGGTGAACACTACACCTATACGGTGCGTGGCAAGGACATTCGCGTTGCCAATCACGAAGAGTCGCTGAGCCATACCAAGGTTCCGAAGATCTCTCTGCCGAAATTCAAAGATTGGGGCGAGATCGTTCGTTGGTGTATGCAGGAGAATGTGCCTGGTGAGTTTCCTTACACAGCAGGCGTCTATCCGTTCAAGCGGACGAATGAAGATCCAACGCGCATGTTCGCGGGCGAAGGTGGTCCAGAGCGTACAAACAGGCGGTTCCACTACCTTTCAAAAGGAATGCCGGCAGCACGTCTGTCAACTGCCTTTGATAGTGTAACCCTCTATGGCGAAGACCCTGATCATCGTCCCGACATCTACGGAAAGATCGGCAACTCCGGTGTAAGCATTGCCTCTCTTGACGATGCGAAGAAACTGTATTCCGGTTTCGATCTCTGCTCTCCTACCACATCTGTTTCGATGACGATCAATGGTCCGGCACCGATGCTCCTTGCATTCTTCATGAATGCCGCCATCGACCAAGAATGTGAAAAGGTCATCCGCGAACGTGGTCTTGTTGATGATGTTGAAGCAAAGATCGATGCTATCTATGCGGCAAAGGGGCTTACCAGACCCATCTACCGTCACGGCGATGGTTCAACAGAACTCCCCGACGGAAACAACGGTCTCGGTCTTCTGCTCCTTGGCGTGACCGGTGATCAGGTACTTCCCGCCGACATCTATGAGGAATGCAGAAAACGTGCGCTGCAGAGTGTACGAGGAACTGTTCAGGCAGACATCCTCAAGGAAGATCAAGCGCAGAACACCTGCATCTTCTCAACGGAGTTTGCGCTGCGACTCATGGGTGATGTTCAGAAGTACTTCATCGACGAAGGGGTGCGCAACTTTTACTCGGTCTCGATATCCGGCTATCACATTGCCGAAGCCGGCGCCAATCCGATCACCCAACTTGCCTTTACGCTGGCGAATGGTTTCACCTACGTTGAGTATTACCTCTCGCGTGGGATGGACATCAATGACTTTGCGCCGAACCTGTCGTTCTTCTTCTCCAACGGTGTGGATCCTGAGTACAGTGTGATCGGTAGAGTTGCGCGCAAGATCTGGGCTAAGGCGATCAAGAACATGTACGGCGGTAACGAACGTTCGCAGATGTTGAAGTATCACATTCAAACATCAGGTCGCTCGTTGCATGCACAGGAGATCGATTTCAACGACATTCGTACATCGCTGCAGGCACTCTACGCTATCTACGACAACTGCAACTCGTTGCATACCAATGCCTACGATGAGGCTATCACAACGCCAACGGAAGAAAGTGTCCGCAGAGCTGTTGCTATTCAGCTGATCATTAATCGCGAGCTTGGGCTTGCTAAGAATGAAAACCCGCTTCAGGGTTCGTTCATCATCGAAGAACTAACAGACCTCGTAGAAGAAGCGGTGTACACAGAGTTCAAGCGTATCGCTGAACGCGGTGGTGTACTTGGTGCGATGGAAAACATGTACCAACGCAACAAGATCCAGGAAGAGTCTTTGTACTACGAGACGCTGAAGCATACAGGGGAATATCCTATCATCGGCGTGAATACCTTTCTCAGCTCCAAGGGCTCTCCAACGGTGATACCGCAAGAAGTGATCCGTTCTACAACGGATGAGAAAGAGCAACAGATCAACAATGTGCGGTCGGTGCAGGAGCGGAATGCTTCTACCACATCCGAGACACTTGCAGATCTGCGTCAGAAGGCCATTCACAATCAGAACATCTTTGCCGCGTTGATGGAGTCCGCCAAGGTCTGCTCGCTCGGACAAATGACACATGCATTGTATGAGGTTGGCGGACAGTATCGTCGCAACATGTGAGATCACAGTACAGGGGGCTCTATGACCTTGCCAAAAGAGTATTCGTTCGATCTGCCGCTGAAACGCGGTGCCAAGGGGAAGGCCGTCAAACTGGTGCAGGAATGGCTTTCGCTTCAAGGGGTGGGGCTTACTATTGATGGGAGCTTTGGGCCTGCCACAGAAGCTTCAGTTAAGAAATATCAGACAGCCCGGCGGATCACAACGAGCGGACGTGTGGATAGAGCAACGTTCGATGAGCTCATTGCACCGATCGTGCGAGCCACCTCGCCCCTTACAACTACGAGCACTTCATTTGCTCAACGTGTTGTACAAGCGGCACGCATTCACTTGAAAGAGCATCCGCGTGAAGTAGGCGGTGCCAACGCGGGTCCATGGGTTCGGCTATATACCGGAGGAAAAGAAGGTCCTGCGTGGGCATGGTGTGCCGGATTCGTTACTACGTTATTGCGAGCAGCCGAAGAAGGTCAACCCGACTCCAATCACTCACCGATCAAAGGTTCGCTGTCATGTGATGTCTTGGCGGCGCAAGCAAAGAAAGCAGCAAGATTCGTATCAGACAAAGAACTCTCCTCCGGCGCTGTTGACCGTGCATCTCTAAAGAATGGCGCGATCTTCCTTATTCGAAACAAGCGCAATGCAAACGATTGGACCCATACCGGCATCGTAACAGCATTTTTTGACGAGTATGTTGAAACGATCGAAGGCAATACCAACGACTCCGGTGATCGCGAAGGATACGAGGTGTGTGCACGCAGAAGGAGTTACACGAACATGGACCTTATCCGCCTGTGACAGCCGCGCTCCCCACGTTCGCTGATGTACAAGCTGCAGCCGATCGGATCAAACCCTACGTTCATCGTACGCCCGTTCTTACTTCGCAAGCACTGAACATGATGGTCGGAGCAGAGCTCTTTTTCAAATGCGAGAACCTTCAGAAGATCGGCGCGTTCAAAGCACGGGGCGCCTGCAATGCCGTGCTCATGCTCGACGAAGAAACGGCCCGACGTGGAGTGGTGACACATTCCTCCGGAAACCACGGTCAAGCACTGGCCTATGCAGCTCGACTTCGCGGTGTTCCGTGCACCATTGTCATGCCAAGCAACGCACCGGCGGTGAAGCAGGATGCGGTTGCTGAATATGGTGCAACGGTGGTACTCTGCGAGCCCACACTCCGTGCCAGACTCGATACTATGCAGGATGTGATCGACCGAACCGGCGCACACCCTATTCCGCCGTATGATGATGCCCGCGTGATAGCGGGTCAGGGCACGGCAGCACTTGAACTCATCGAAGATCATCCGGACCTTGACGTAGTGATGGCTCCCGTTGGGGGAGGTGGACTCCTCAGTGGTACAGCTATAGCGGTTCATGGAATGGATCCGTCAATTACCATCATTGGTGCAGAACCTACAATCGCTGATGATGCGAAACGATCGTTGGAAACAGGGATACGTCAGCCCCCTCCCACAACACTGACCATTGCCGACGGACTCCGCACCTCCCTTGGTGAGATCACGTTTGCGATCCTTCGGCAAATGAACGTGAGGATCGTGACAGCGTCGGAGGCATCCATCATTGAAGGAATGTTTAGGATGATGGAGCGTCTGAAGATCATGGTAGAACCTAGTGCCTCAGTAACGCTTGGTGCGATCATCGAAGATCCGCAGATCGTTGCGGGTAAGAAGGTAGGCCTCATCGTCTGTGGTGGTAATCTCGATGTACGCAATCTTCTTCGAATCTGAATCATGCGTCGCTCGGTACTCGTAGTCGCCCTTCTTTTGATCGTGCTCCCTCTTCGAGCAGCAACTGACTGGACTCTCGTACACAACCGTACGATGGAGGCCATCGACCTCATGTACAATCTGGACTTTGGTGCAGCGGAGAAGAAGTGTAATGAAGTGATCGGTCTGGCGCCTGGCGACCCTCGCGGACATTTCTTCAAGTCCATGACCTACTACTACCGCATGTCCTTCAAAGGTGGGTCGAAGAACGATACTGCCTTTTGGGCATTCATCTACCACGCGGACAAGGTCACGAAGGTCTGCGAACAGCTCTTGGATCAGAACGAGAACGACACCAAGGCAATGTTCTACATGGGTGGAACGATCGGGTTTAAGGGGCTTGCTTACGTGAACAGAGGCGAGACGCTAAAGGCGATCTGGGATGGTAAAAAAGGGTACAATCTGCTCGAAGAGGCTGTTGAGAAGGACCCCTCGAACATGGACGCCAAGATGGGGCTTGGCATGTTCCAATACATGATCTCACAGGCGCCCAGTGAGTTTCAGTCAGCGATCAAGCTCGCCGGACTTACCGGAGACCGCTGGGGCGGACTTCGCATGCTTGAGGAGGCTGCAAGCAAGGGCGTGTATGCCAAGCAAGAGGCCAGAAGGTGGCTCTATGGCTTCTACCTAGCGGAAGACCTTCCTAAACGCTCTATTGTGCATATCCGATGGCTAAAGGACTCATTCCCGAGGAATTGGTACTTTCTTCAACAGTACGCAGACATCTCCCTGTATCAGATCCGAGACGCGACGAGCGCTGAACCAGCCTACAAAACCCTTAGCATGATGCCTATCAACAATGGTGATGTATCCTACGTTCGATGGCTGGCGAACTTCCGACTTGGCTATATCTCAATGGCAAAAGAACGGTATTCGGAAACGATCACGTATTACATGGCGGCGTATAACGTTGCAACTACGGATGAGCGGCGCCATGAGTCGGCCGCCTCGATAGGCATTGCCTATGACTTTCTCGGCGACCGTGAACAAGCAATATCATGGTATCGTAAAGCCGGTACACATTCGGTGGCTCAGCGCAACCTCAAAACAATGCGAACTCCCAAGGAGCTTCTTATTGAAAAAGTCTCTTGGGCACATAGTGTAGGTCTATACCATCGAGTTATTTCTTTGGTAGACTCTGTGGTTGGAGCAAAAGCGATCTCAGACAATGAAACACTAGCGCAAGTGCTTTACCAGCAAGGAGTTGCGTGTTATGAGACCGGAAACTTTGGCCGCGCCGACAAGTGTTTCACTGCCGTCTTGGGGATGCAGGGAGCAGACGCGTGGATACATCCATATTCACATTATCGCCTTGGCATGACCCTCGTAAAACAGGACAAAACAGCTACGGCCAAACAGCATTTTGCACGGGTATTGGAGTATGAAGATTACCCATCTGAGGACGTTCTCAGAAAGCGAGTTGCACGGGAGATGAATGCGCTTGAGCGAAACGGCAAATGACCACCGTTGATTTCCGTACTTTTGAGGCCCTTTAGACCTTACGGAAGTTAGAATGCGGTCAGGCTACGAAGCCGTCATCGGACTCGAAGTACACGCGCAGCTCACAACTGCGTCGAAGGCTTTTTGTTCCTGCCCAACAGAATATGGCGCTCAGCCAAATGTGAACGTGTGTCCGATCTGTCTTGGACATCCCGGAACCCTTCCTGTTCTCAACAAGAATCTTGTGGCATTTGCTGTTACGATGGGGCTTGCAACGCAGTGCTCCATTCGGGAAACGTCTACATTCTCTCGGAAGAACTACTTCTATCCGGACCTTCCCAAAGGATATCAGATCACGCAATACGCGGACCCGATCTGTTATGGTGGCTCCGTAGAGATCGAAACAGACAATGGGGTCAAGCACATCGGCATCACCCGGATCCATATGGAAGAGGACGCCGGGAAGAGCATACATGATCTGGACATCGACACGCTGGTGGACCTTAATCGTGCAGGTGTGCCCCTTATCGAGATTGTAAGTGAGCCCGATATTCGAACTCCTCACGAAGCCTACCAGTATCTCCAGCAGATCCGTCAGATCCTTGTCTACCTCGGCATCTGTGATGGAAATCTCGAGGAAGGTAGCCTCCGTTGCGATGCCAACATCTCCATTCGTCCGATCGGACAGGAGAAGTTTGGGACGCGACGAGAGGTCAAGAATCTCAATTCGTTCCGCAACGTCGAAAAAGCCATCGAATACGAGATCGGAGCTCAGATCGATATCGTTACGAATGGCGGAACCGTGATCCAGCAGACCTTGATGTGGGATGCCGCGGCACAGCAGACCAAGGTCATGCGGTCCAAAGAGCTTGCACACGACTATCGCTATTTCCCGGAGCCGGATCTTGTTCCGGTTGTTGTAAGCGAGACATGGCGCGAAGAACTGCGAGCCGGTCTTCCTGAACTTGCACTTGCCAAGAAACGTCGGTTGATCGAGCAGTATGGCATACCGGCCTATGATGCAGGGATCATGGTGGATGACGGAGAGGTTGCTCAGTTTTACGAGACCACCTGTTCGCTCCTTGAGCAGCGGTCTGTAGAGGCATTCAAACTTGTCAGCAACTGGACGATGACCGAGATGCTCCGCATCATGGGTGACAAGAAGTGCAGCATCAATGAAGTTGGGGTATCCTCCCAGCAACTTGCATCGCTCGTTGATGCGATCACCTCCGGTTCGATCAGCAGTAAAACAGCGAAAGAGCTATTCCCGGATATGGTTGGGAGCGGCCGTACAGCACAAGAGTTCATCGAAGAGCGCGGTCTTCGTCAGATCTCTGATGAAGGGGCTATCAAGACAATGGTAGATGAAGTAGTTCGGAACAATCCGGACAATCTCAAGAAGTACATCGAAGGCAAGACGAATCTCTTTGGATTCTTCGTTGGACAGGTACTCAAGGCATCTGGTGGATCTGCGAATCCCACGATGGTGAGCGCTCTGATGAAGGAGGCACTTGAGGCATCACAGAGCTCGAACACGGTGGAGGAATAATGCCGATCACGCCAACACGTACGATCTGGAAGAACGGAACCTTTATTCCGTTTGAAAAAGCGTCTATCCACGTTCTCTCGCACGTGGTGCATTACGGCTCATCGTGGTTTGAAGGGATCCGCTGTTACGAAACAGCCGAAGGTCCTGCCATCTTTCGATTGCAAGAACACATGCGGCGGCTCCATCAGTCGCTGAAGGTGTATAGAACGCAATTGCCATTCAGCGTTGATGAGCTCTCGGAGGCAGCAGTTGACCTTGTGCGACGCAACAAACTCGGACGTTGCTATATCCGCCCCTTTGCGCTTCGTGGGTTTGGTGATATGGGCGTCTACGGACTGCGTTGTCCACTCGAGGTCTACATCGCGGCATGGGAATGGGGCGCCTACCTTGGTGACGATGCTTCGGACAACGGTGTTGATGTTTGTATCTCCTCATGGGACCGCATCACACCCAATGCACTTCCGTCGATGGCCAAGGCTGGCGGCAACTACATGAACTCACAGCTCGTGAAGATGGAAGCTGTGGAGAATGGTTATGCAGAAGGGATCTGTCTCGATACCTATGGCAATGTTGCTGAAGGATCGGGAGAAAACGTCTTTATTGTGGTTGATGACGAGCTCATCACGCCCCCTTCAGCATCATCACTCTTGCCGGGTATCACGCGCGACACAGTGATCACCCTGGCTCATGAACTTGGCATCAATGTTCGCGAACAAGATATTCCACGTGCGATGTTGTATACGTGCGATGAGATGTTCCTAACCGGTA
The DNA here is from genome assembly GCA_016707005.1 of Ignavibacteria bacterium. Classification (NCBI taxonomy): domain Bacteria; kingdom Pseudomonadati; phylum Ignavibacteriota; class Ignavibacteria; species Ignavibacteria bacterium. The sequence continues at coordinate 751,534 of JADJIQ010000005.1, read as the reverse complement.
CAGCCGTGGAGATCACGCCTGTACGTTCGGTGGACAGGATCGCTGTGGGCAGAGGAAAGGTTGGTACGATCACACGTGCCATGCAGCAAGCGTTTCATAAGATCACGGTGGATGGAGAGGATCCGTATGGATGGCTCACTCCCGTGAAGAAAACGCGTTCCAAGTAAGAACAAAACGAACGATAAAATCTGGAGACCATCATGGCCAAGGCCAAGAACAAGAACACGGTACAGAACGCGGCACCGAAGAGTACATCGAATGGGAATGGGGCTGCAAAGACACAGCGCACAGACCTGTTTGATATAACCGGATTCGACAAAGAGACCCTTCTGAGCTGGTATACCACACAGCACCTTGGACGCAGGCTGGATGAAAAGGCTGCGAACTACCTAAAGATGGCCAAGGGCTGGTCCTATCATGCCCCATTTGCAGGACATGATGGGATCCAGCTTGCATTGGGCAAGGTATTCCGTCCGGGCAAAGACTTCTTGTTCGGTTATTACCGAGACATGCTTACCTCTCTTGCCGCCGGTCTTACCGTTGAAGAGATCATCGCAAACGGTCTATCCAAGGATGCCGATGTTGCGGGTGGCGGACGTCACATGAGCAATCACTTTGCAAAGATCTCTATCGGACTACAGAACGGTTCCTCTTGCACCGGTAATCACTCTCAACAAGCAGCCGGCACTGCGAGGTCGATCAAGAAGTTCAAGGGTGATGAGGTGGTCTACTGCTCCACGGGAGACAGTACAACCTCCGAGGGGTACTACTACGAAGCAGTGAACGGTGCCGACAGAGAGAAGCTCCCCCTTGTCTTTGTGATCCAGAACAACAAATACGGCATCTCGGTGCCCCTTCGTGAGCAGACTGCAAACCCCGTTGTTGCAGAGAACTTCAGTGGGTTCACCAATCTTAAGATCTTCATGTGTGATGGTAGAGATCCTATGGACTCCTACCGCACGATGATGGCTGCTCGTGATTATGCGTTGAGTGGTAAGGGGCCTGCCATGGTCCATGCAGACTGTGATCGCATTGGCTCGCACTCAAACTCAGATAATCATGAGTTGTACCGGACAAAGGAAGACATTGATTCGATGAAGCTGCGCGATCCGTTGCCACGCATGCGGGCCACCCTCATTGCGGCAGGTATGGCAACAGATGAAGAATTGACAGCAATTGAAGAGGCCAACAAGACGGCGATCTTTGCTGCTGCGGATGCTGTTGAGCCCCTTCCCGACCCTGCACCCGAATCATATAAAGACTTCCTCCTCCCTGAGCCGGTTGTTGGGTATGATGATACGTCGGAGCAACGATGGGTCCCTGCTGAAGACGCCCCCGTATTGACCTTCCGCGAAGGCATTGTGGAAGCCATGAAGGGCGAGTTCCGTCGCAATCCGGCAACCTTCCTATTCGGACAGGACGTAGCATCAGAGAAGAAGCAGGGCATCTTCAATGTCTGCAAGGGTATGCTTGACGAGTTCGGGAACGACCGAGTCTTCAATGCCCCGATCGCCGAGGACTTCATTGTGGGTACGGCCAATGGCATGACGCGGTATCGTGATGACATCCGTGTTGTTGTGGAGGGGGCAGAGTTTGCCGACTATTTCTGGCCGGCCATGGAGCAACTGATCGAGTGTACGCATGACTATTGGCGTACAAAGGGTCAGTTCTCACCTGCCGTTGTGATCCGTTTGGCATCCGGCGGATACATCCAGGGCGGACTCTATCACTCGCAGAATCTAGAAGGCACGTTTACGACCCTTCCTGGTCTCCGTGTTGTGTGCCCGTCGTTTGCTGATGACGCCATCGGTTTGATGCGGAACGCCATCCGGTCGCGCGGGACGACCATGTTCCTGGAGCCCAAGTTCCTCTATAACTACCGTCCAACCTCCACTCCGATGCCACCGGATGACTACATCATCCCATTCGGCAAGGCCAAGATCCGCCGTCCAGGCACGAACATTACCGTAGTAACGTACGGCACACCGGTTCACTGGAGTCTCCAAGCAGCTGAGATCCTTCAGAACGAGGGAGTAAGTGTAGAGGTCATCGATTTGCGGTCATTAGCTCCTTGGGACAAAGAGATGGTCTTTGAGAGCGTAAAGCGTACCGGCCGTTGTGTAGTTGTTCACGAGGACAAAAAGACCGGCGGTTTTGGTGGTGAGATCGCCTCTTCGATCAGTGAAGAGCTCTTCCGATACCTTGATGCCCCGGTTGCGCGGCTAGGGTCCAAGGATACCCCTGTGGGCTTTGCAAAGAGTCTAGAGAAAGCCATTCTTATCAACGTGGATGACGTGGTTGAGACGATAAGAAAGACCATGGCTTTCTAGGGTCGGTGTGAATAACTCCTGACAGTGTAAGGGGTCAATTGCCCGTAAGCCGTTTTGCAAGTATGGCTTAGGACATTTGACCTCTCTCATCTTTCCCTTTGGTGGGTACGTAGAACCGCGATATATTTGCACTCTTCGTTCCGTGGGCTTGGTACGCCCCCTGCGTACCTATGGCCAACGGATTACGAAGTTTCGACAATGAACGTACGTCTTCATGTGAGGGCGTGCATACGAGAGCAACAGAGGAGTGCATGAGCACAGAACAGCAAGAAACAGTACTAGGTAAGCCAACCGAGCCACGTGCCGGTGGAGCCGGAGTAGAATCATTTGTTGAGCAAGCACGCACACAATGGAAAGCCATTGTTGGAGTTGTGGTTGTTATCACATTTGCGGTAGGTGCGTATTGGTGGTACACCAATGACAAGGCCGAGCGCAATCAAGAAGCATCCACGCAACTGTCCCGCGTGCGGATGGCATTTGATATGGGTGATTTTTCGAAGGCATTGACGGGAGATTCTCTTCCGCCTGTGGGAGCCGACAAGGTTAAGGGGCTTCTTGAGATCAGTGAGGAGTATGCCGGGACCGACGCAGGATCCGTAGCATCGCTCATGGCTGGCAATGCATTGTTGAATTTGGGCAGGTTCACTGAGGCTCAGTCTCAGTTTGAGCGTGCACAGTCTTCCGATGCTCAGATCATCGAAGTTGGTGCTTTGCAAGGACTTGCGTCCTGCAAGGAAGCTTCGAAGGATTTTGCGGGCGCAGCAGCATTGTATGAGCAGGCAGGTACTCAGGCGGCGAAAAGTGGCCTTGAGGACCGTTGCTACTATAATGCAGCACTTTGTTTTGAAAAAGCCGGGAATAAGCCTAAAGCCATAGAATTATACACCTTAGTGGTGAAGAAATTCGAAATGTCAGAGATTGCAGCCTCCGCTCGCGGGGGTTTGGCAAGGCTTGGCATGGCAATTGATTAGGAACCCTCGGCATTTTGTGCCCTTTTCCCTATTTGAAGCGAAAAAAGAGTGAAAGAATTAAAGCATAAGGTTTTTACAACTGGAGGTTGTATGCAACGTTGGTTTCGTCTAAGCAGCTTGCTGCTTGTGCTAACCACGGCATTTAATGTGGCTCTGTCTCAGAGTTACGTGGAGGTTCGTGGTAGTCTTCCTCCGGGATCGGTGCGCGTATTCGTACGTGACACCATTTATCGTATCAGTGGGTCGTACACCGTAGGTGGAACGCTTCTGATCGAGCCCGGAACACGTGTTGAGTTCCTGCCGAACGGTCGGCTGGTAGACTCAACAGGTGGTCGTATCATTGCTGATGGACGTGCGTCTGCGACGTATGATCCAAATGCAGTGAATCCGTTGCTTCCACCGTACACGGGCTATGATGACCCGACGTACTTTGGAGCACCAGGCGTCGTGGCTTCCACGATCGCTACGGAGCCGACCATTCACCCGTCGAAGTATCCTACGATCTTCAACGTGGATCTTGGTTCGAATCCGAACCTTCAAGGTTTGACGCCAGCCAAGGCTATTATGTACAAGGCTGCCCGACTCGAACTTGGATCGGTCATTTCAGCCATTCGTCTGAATCCTTGGTTCCGTCCAACGGGTCAGGCGATCAACGTTCGTGCAGCACGGATCACATTCGTTGCTGGCGACGTAAACAACTTCTCGCGCGAGTGGGGTCACATCGTGGTCCTTCCTGGTTCGAGAGCAGCGTTCTTCCGTGATGTAGACTTCTTGAACTTCCGTAAGGACACAACGGTCGACAACGAGCCGGTGTACCTTTCGAACAATTCAGGACAGTCATTCACGCGTCCGCAGGCAGAAACGGCCAACGACCTGCTTCTTCGCGCCTCAAATGGTGGCGGTGGAGCGATCACAACGTTCTCTTCGCGTACTTGGATCATTGGTTGCGTATTCCGCAACAACATGGCTCGCTACCGTGGTGGCGCTCTCCAGGTTCTCCAAGCACCGGTTGACCAATACGCAAGCACAAGCCTGCAACTTTGGCCGATCATTTCTCAAGCTACGATCAATGCATTGCCACAATATCCGGCAACTGTAAATCCATTCTTGACAGACCCAACGACGGCTCAGCCGATCAATCAAGGTCTCCGCATCACAGACCGTATCTATGACTCAGCTCCAGAAACGTTCACAGATGTAGACCGTCAATCGATCGACGATGCACGTCTTGCGATGTATCTCGGCCGTATCCGCCAGATCCGATTCACTTCGAACCGCACACTTCTCTCCGATGTGGACACAGTCCGTATCGGTGGTATTCGTGTAGTTACAGATGCTAATCGCCCGGCAACAGTATTTGCTACACCGGGACGTTCACAAAAGAACGAATCGTTTGGTGGTGCTGTTTACATTTCGGGTCGCAACCCAATGATCGTTGGTTTCGGTATCAACGATTTCCAAGGCAAGGACACAATCGAATTCAACAGCAACTATGCCGAGAATCGTCAGCCATCAACAACGGTTGGTAACAACGTGCGCACTTCTGGTGCACGCGGTGGTGCTGTACACGTTGCTGATCAAACAAGTGTGATCTTCGCCGGTCGTTATACGACGAACAAGACAACAACACCGTTCATCACGGACGTATCGTCTGATCCAACCAACTCGGTTGGCAACTTCTCCCAAGGTGGCGGTATCTATGCTGCATCGGGAGCTCGTCAGATCCAGATCCGTGGTAACCTAGACAACAACCCACCAACGCACTTCCTCGGCAACGAGTCAGCTCGCGGTGGTGCAGTTTATGTTGCAGCTGGTGTGAACGATACACTCGTGTCCCCGTGGATCGGTGGCTCTGATGGTATCATCAATGCTCGCAATTATGGTTTCAATATCAAGTTCCGTGACAATCGTGCATCCGTAGACGGCGGTGCTGTCTTCACAGCTCGCAACATGGTGATGTACGGTGCAGGTGGAACGAGTGGTCCACTCTGGATCTACGGAACCAACTATGGTGTAGAATTCCAGAACAACACGGCTAACTTCTCGGGTGGCGCTATCTGCGTTAATATCCCGAATAACCTGCCGATCTGGCGCCGCACACTTCGCTATGTACGTGGTACCTTCTTCAACAATCGTGTTGGTGAAGTTGCTGATAGCTTGAAGGCAAGCGTACGTGGTGGTGGTGGTATCTACTCTATCAATGCCGATCTTAACGTTGTTAAGGGTGTTGAATTCCGTGCAAACAAGGTATGGAATGGTAATGGTGGTGCTATTGCTGTTGTTACACCTGATACGCTTACACGTAAGCGCTTCTTTGTAACAGACCTTGATGAGATCAATTACAACAGCCTCGGCGTTGCAACTGGTTACATGCCGCGTAATGAAGTCTTCACCTTCCAGACATCTACACCACGTGCAGATGAGCGCATGCTTACGCGCTTCTATGACAACGTCGCTACTGAAAACCCACTCCGTCAAGGCAGTGGCACAACTCAGCGCGGTGATATCAAGGTGGTTCACCCAGGAACAACACTCCGTGAAAACGGAACGGGTCTTGGTGGAGCATACTATATCCTTGATAGCGTTCGCGTTCGTGTAGACACAGTTGCCTTCGACCGTGTTCGTTTCCAAAACAACACAGCGTTCACGGGTGCTGCTGTTTACTCTGACAACTACGATCTCAAGCTTGCATTCGCTCGCTGTCTCGTAACAGGTAACAAGGCTGTGTCCGATATCGGTCGTGCAAACGATTCGATCCGCGGGCCACTCGTCAACACTGAGAATCCGGCATCAAGCGATCTCGCTGGTGCAGTTCTCTACGGTGAAGTGACTGGTCCACTTCCATGGACAACGTATAGCTTTGCTGCGAACTCCATCTACGATAATGATGCTCGCTTCATCATCCGTCTTCCAGATGCCCAAGACACCAAGGGTGTTCTTGCAGGCACAACTGGTATCGGTTTTGGTGGCGTTGACACACTTCGTGGTAACTACTGGGGTCGTACGGAAGCGAACATCAACACGATCCTTCCGGTATCGGCTAACAATTCATCGTTCGGTCGTATCCAAGAAACGTTCTTCATCGCTGGCAATGGCAAGACGCACATGCGCTTCATGCGCCAAGCTTCGAACAATGTAACTGAGCAAGGACCATTCGAATCAGCATGGCGTTACAACTACAAGCCGATCCCAACGTGGACCATCCCAGATACACTCCTTCTTGAAGGTCGTATCTATGATATCTTCGACAAGGGAACGGACATCAAGACAGCGGACTATTCAAATCGCCGCATGTCACCGATCGAAGACTTTGCAGTTGGTATTCCACCGGTTCTTAAGGTCTACACAGACCCAACGATGCCGTCGTACAACAAGTATGTAAAGCGCACAACTCGCAATCCATTCGATGCCGAGATGTATGCTGACATTGCTGCTGTACAAACAGAGTTCATTGGCAACCATCCAATTGGTTATCCGGTGTTCCTCGAGGCTCGTGCCGACTACAGTGCAACTGCTGAGATCAGCAATAACGACCCACGTGCTCTTAACGAAACAGTATTCTTCGTGATCAATGAGCGTACAGGTGACTACATCCGTACGAACATGAAGCAGAAGAATCTTACGGACACGATCTTCCGCTCACGTGTGGAACTCGTACCGGATTCAACAAACGGTGGTGACCCTAACATCCGTCGCGCCTACGAAGGTCTTGCTACGTATGGTACGGGTGCAACACTTCTTTCCTTCATTGCCGACAATGCAGTAGCAGAAGATTCTTCAGCACTTCAAGGTCGCAAGTGGGAAGGTTCAACGATCCTTGGCGAACTCGGCGGCAACGACTTCCGTCTCGGCAACCGTCCTACACTTCCAACATCGAACGCTATGAATGGCGACGGTGGTAAGGAAACGTACTTCGGTGGTGAGCGCTATCGTGCACTTCCAGTTCGTGAAGGTGACCAAGTAACGATCGTATCCCGTACTATCCTCTGGAAAGACGGCGTTGTGAATGCTATCAACGGTGGACTGACGTTCACAGTTGGCAACAACACTAATCCGCCGCAGTTCACAGGTGCAGCTGATACACTCGGTACTTCGCCTCTCATCCATCCAGAGATGCGCAATCGCGTGTTTGTATCGGAGAATCGTCTCTATACACCAGTAACTGCAGCACAATCACCTCGCGGTGGCGGTCGCGGTAGCTGGTTCAATGAGCCACCGAGCTATCCTTCGGATGCTACGGGTACACCGATCCCTGGTCAAGACATCTACGAGCGCGATTCGATCTTCACGATCACAGCTGTTGATGTTAACAAGTTCTATGACCCACGCGTCATCAACGACTCAACATTCAATTCGCAGCTTTCGTACTTCTGGAACATCACAACTGGTAACTCTGCTCTTCGCTATTGGCTTCGCGACACCCTCGTGAGAGCATCTAGCACGAACAATCCACGTTGGGGTGCACAAGGATATCGTATGCTTCGCGGTCGTCCGATCAACCCGTACATCGTACCGGGTGGTGAAGAGATTGAAGTAGTAACGAAGAACTTCCCGCCTTCATTGGAACTCGTTGATACACTTCGCAAGTCGGGTGTTGGCGAAGACGTGATCTCGAGTTGGTTCTACATCTATCCTTCGTACTTCCATGCAGAAGAATACGATAACAACTCGATCGCTCTCGATCAGCGCAATCCAGACAACACGAACGCTCGTTTCCTCCAGCAGGACACAGTGAACTTCGGTTGGCTAGACACAAGTGCTTATCGCTTCCGCATCCACGTTGTAGACTCAATGCCACGTTTCCTCTGGAACTACCGTGCAAACGCGTCCCAGGCTGTAACGTATCAAGGCATGTTGAAGGGTGATTCCACGATCGTTCTTGATCCAACAACTACGGACCCAGGTTCGTATGATGCTGCAACAGGAACGTACCTCGATACACTCCGCATGTACAACACGGAATCACGCGTTGGACGTCGTTTGGTCCAACCAAATGCTATTCTCGACGAAGTGTACAATGATCCAGCAGCACCGCAACCTGATGATCTCAATGTTCAATTCGTTGCAAACCTTACAGACTCGCTCCGCTTCCGTCTTGACGTGAATACGGATGATGAGTACGAAGACCTTGCAGCAGTTGACACAAATCGTGCTGTTGTAAAGCAGTATGGTGTCTGGGACTTCCGTTACGGTAAGACGGCTTACGGATTCCTCTCAACTTCTATTCGTCAGAATCCTGATGATGTTGTTGTAGATGAAGTTCTGCAGGCTCGTCCGATCTGGCTCGCAACACGCTATATGCGTCGTTATCAAAGTGCTGGAACAGTTGACCAATTCGCTGAAGACTTCACAACGCGCGGTCGCATTGAAGTCCGTATCGATGGTACTGAAGCCCGTGAGATCCTGAAGCCAACAAATGACTTCAATCCAGGAAATCCGATCAACGGTGATCTGAACACTGATACAGTGATGACAGTTGTAGTAAACGACGGACACGGTGGTCTTAACACACTCACCCGCCGTCTGTTCGTTAATGTTCAACCGCAACTTCTTGATGCAAATCTTGCAGAAGCGAATGAAGACGTTGACTACAACGTTGCACTTATCGATTCTTCACGCCGCATCAATGTCTACGATCCAAACTTTGGTCAGGCTCAGTCATTCGAACTCATCTACATTGATGAATCGCGCGACTCGATCCTTGTTGACCCTTACTTCCCTGAAGCTGGTTCATTCACGCTTGATGGTTCGCGTAAGACAACACCGAAGTGGCTCAAGATCAACCCAACAAGCGGTCTGCTCTATGGCACACCACGCGTAACTGATCTGCCGTATGCTGACACGACTGTTCTTGTAACCGTTGTTGTTACAGATGCCGGTCAACTCAAGGACATCCGTTCGTATAATCTTACCATCCGTGCTCGCAACCACGATCCACGTCTGTTCTCTTCGCCGATCGTCAAGTGCGTTGAGCAGGGTAAGCCATACACGGATACACTCAAGGTGACAGACATCGATCTTCGCCGTACACAAGCAGATAACGAGCAGCTTACGTTTGAAGTGATCGAATCAACTGGTACATGGACATTCACACCTGAGCGTCTCTCCAGCCCGATCGCAGATACACAAACTGTTGTTATCAGCACGACGAACCTCACAGACATTCCTGTGAATGGTCGTATCACGATCAAGGTCGTTGTAACTGACCGTCAAGGTGTTAAGGATACGCTCGTGTATCAAGTGGCAGTATCTGACGAAACTGAGTTTGTTGCCGACGTTCGCGTTGAAAACAATCTTGGTGCCTTCCAGATCCTCACGTTTGGTACAGGAAGCAAGACAATTGCAACTACGGGTGACGAAATCACTTCGTTCGGCAATCTTGATTCCAACTACTGCGAGTATGAGTTGCCACCGGTTCCGTACGTCGACGTCTTTGACGCTCGTTGGACGATCCCAACACGCAACGGTATCCTCCGCAACATCTTCCCGTTCAAGAACACGCCGGGTGATGCTATCTACCGTGCTCGCTTCCAAGCTGGTGGCGAAACAGGTCAGAGCTCAGCATACTATCCTGTCAAGCTTAGCTGGTGCCCAGCACAGCTTCCGGCTCTGTCAGACAACAAGGGTTCGTACTACCTGCGTGATGATCAGTCTAACGGTCAATTGTTCGCATATGACATGAAGACTGGTGCAGGTCGTTCGGCAAGTGACATCCGTCTTGACACGGTTGGTGCATGCTACACGCTTGTTATCTCTCGCGATGCTGTACGCGGCTTCATCATTGTCTATGACTTCGCTTCCGGAGTGGACGATGAAGATCCAACAACAGACCTGTCGATCACAAGCACAGCTCCTAATCCATTCTCGACGTCAACAGCGATCACGTTCAACGTTCCAACAACGAAGAACGTAGCAGTTGAGATCTATGATGCGATTGGAACAAGAGTTGCAACGCTTGCGAACGATGTGTTCACAGCAGGCAGCCATACAATCGAGTGGAACGGCTTGTCAAATGGTGTTATGATGTCGAGCGGTCTTTACACGGTTCGTGTAACAGATGGCGTTCGCTCATCCACACAACAAGTCGTGTTCGTCCGCTAAAGCTTCTCAGATGGGGCCGGATTTGATCCGGCCCCACTCTAACACCGAAAAAACAACAAGTCGTAAATCTTGGAGTAACTATGAAGAAACAGGTATTAATTGCTTCGGCGATTGTACTCTGTTCGTTCGCGATCGGTGCAGTGGAAGGTGTGGCGCAACAGATCTTTAACCAGTTCCGCCAACCCGAACTCATCGTTGGTCTCCCGTACCGGGACATCGACAACTGCAACACAGCGCGTTTGAACAAGACGATCATTCAGCCGACGCAATTCGTTCTGCCACCTACGTTCGTGAATGATCTGGACGACGGCTATGCCTTCGTTCAGTTCCCTTCGGGCATTGTATACAACTACAATGGTCGCAACTACACGGGTGTATATGTCAGCGTCAATGGTTTCATCACCTTTGACAACACAAAGCTCGTCCCAGCTAAGCAATCTCAAGGTCTTTTCATCAACTCTTCATCGTATCCAGATAATGTGATCGCTCCGTTTTGGGGAGATCACCGTATCCGTACGTCATCAGATATCAGCCTTGGCTACATGCCATCTGAGATCTCTTGGGTTGTTGATGTAGATCGTAATGAGGCTTGCGATACAATCAAGCCAGTGCGCCGTTGTATCATCATTCAATGGAAGAACCTCAACATCAATGACGCTAGCGTCAATTCAAGTGTTGGCAACTTCCAAGCACGTCTCTATCTCGGTGGTTCGTCGAATAACAATCAGGGAGAGATCGAACTTGCTTACGGGCAAGTTGGTGGCAACCCTAACACATCGAACACAACGGTCGTAACTCGTGGTGCTACAGTTGGTATCAAGGGTAATGGCGGCTTCCCTGGTTTCCTTTCTGACTTCTGGAATGGTCTTCTTTGGGTGCCGGCAGCCGGTGCAAATTCGCGTACGGACTCAACATCTATCTGGCAGCCTTCTGGTGGCCGTTCGGATGCACGCATCCGTTTCGGTTCAATCGTCTACCTCACGTTTGATATGTGGGGCTTTGGCGATGCAGACACATCTGCAGCCGGTGGACAGCGTCACGATGGTCTTCCACAGAACCGTCGGGTTACGGTTAACGATGCTCGCGTTATCATGCGTTCTATCGTAACTAAGCGCCCTCTCGACTCTGTTTGGAAGCGTCAAGCATACCAAGGTGATGTTAATCACTCGGGTCGCTACTACTTCACAAAGCTGAAGCGTGACTTCTCTGCTGACTCAATGGTTGGCAATCAAGTCATCATTTGGCGCCGCACGATCGACGTCGAGCAATTCTTCCCTGGTCAGACCATTGGTCCGAACACAGGAAAGCAAGTTCTTCGCGTGATGTACGAAGGTGATGGACTTTATGGTACTGGTGGCAAGGCTCCTGACGTAAGTAGCCTAAATCAGATCTACTATGAAGTAACTGAGTATGATGCTGGTTTGATCATGCGTTATATCTCGGGTCGTCTGCCGTATCTCCCATGGGTATATGACAACGACACAACAGGCCCGGACTTCGGCAAGGTCAAAGAGACGAAGTATGCTGACAACGTTTCGTTCGGAACCCCATCGAACATCGGTAATGGCCTTGTTCGTGTACCAGTGTACATGAATGGTGTTCACAACGGTGCATTTGGTGTTCGTTTCGAGACAAACGGCGAAATTGTTGACGTGACACCGGTGATGAACGATAAGAACACAGTTGCTATCGACAATACAGCAGATATTGCTGTTGTTGCTGGTAATGGTTCGTTCGATGCATCGCAACCTGTTGCCTACGTTACAATGAAGGAACAAGTATCGTTTGAGTTCTCTAACGTGCGCTTTAATGAAGCCATCGTTGGTTCACATACGGTGAATATGGTTGAGAACGAAAACGGCGCAGCCGTCTCGGTGTTCCCAAATCCTACTTCGTCAAATGTGTCGATGGCAGTAACTCTTCCTGAAGCTGGTAACGTGGTTGTCCGTGTGTATGATACATTCGGCAAGCTTGTCCAGACCATCTTCGACGGTGCAGCTTCTGCTGGTACACTCTCTGCATCATGGAATGGTACAGACGTAACCGGCGCATCTGTTGCTGCTGGTACATACGTTGTACGCGTTGATGGTGCAGGTGTCAATACTTCAAACATGGTCACAATCGTTCGTTGATCGAACGGTCAATGACCTTCACGTTGAAATCTCTGGTGATGTGTATGCTGGCCGCCGTCTTGGCGGCCAGCAGCCTCACCGCTCAGGACACATTAACGATCCGATCCTATCGTGTAGTTGATGTGTGTTCTTCGGAACGGCGATGGTTGATCGCTCCAACTCTCGGGATCGTGAGATCTCAAGACAGCCTTATGTCCTTTGACATTACAATTGGGTATGACACGGCGGTCACTCGACCGACCGATGTCTTAACAGAAGGCACGCTATCTGCCAACCTCGACTACAAGCCGACTCTAAATACGGTTGTACCGGGAGAAATGAGGATAGCAGGCTTCAACATTGTGAGACCGATGATTGGCGACAAACCGATCGTTGCCATCTCTGGGGACTTCAAAGGTTCGTGCTCTGATCTTGATTCACTCTCAATTCCATGGCCGGTAACTTTTAATGAAGAGTTCAAGAGAACAATCTCTGTCTATACGATCGAGCCGATACTCGCTGTTGCAAATGCAAAAACACGGACGAACGTAGGAGTTTTTGCTCTTGGGGACAGTGTAGTGATCAGAGGAAAAGACAGTTTAGGATCTGTAAGCAGTCTGGTCTCTTTGATTGATCTCTCCAGTGTACAGGCAAGTGCTACATACACTATACAAGACACCAACGTAGCAGTGATTGAGAGCGTCTCCCTCACTGATGCCAACTTGATCGAAATAGAGCGGATCAACAGGGGTAAGGTTATCGTCCATTTTTCGCAACAGGGCATAACTAGACCTAGAGTGTTGATCAACCTTCGAAGCGTTACGGCAGCTGAGAATATTCGAACGAAGATCGACATGGAATTGAAGATCAACGATTCGTGTGGCTGTGTAAAGCCAGGCCTTGTCGATACAATAGATGTGATCTGTGAAAACCCAATGGTATATGTTTCATCCTCTGCCGATGAAGACACTGCTGATCTACTGGTTGCTGACCAGAGCATTAGATGCCAGTGTTATCATGGACAGACGAACGCAATCAACGTATACTCGATAGACGGAATGCTCGTTGCCACAACAGGTATTCGTCCGGAGAGTGAAACGTTTTTGTCGATTGATGGTCTTCCACATGGTGCCTACATCATTGTTGGGCATTGTGGCTCGAAAAAATCAGTAACACTGAAAATGAAATGAAGAATCTCTTGATCAACTCATCTGAGGAGTTCCGTATGAATCGTCGATATGCTCTTTGGGGTAATAGCGCTAAGCTTAGCGTAGTTATCCTGCTTGCAGCATTGATCGGCCTCGGTTCGCAAGTGCTGCATGCACAAACGAACAAGCCCGAGTTGCCGACGCTCTCGCTGACAGGTTCTGGAGGAGGCTGGAACCAAACGTATTATCCTGACGGCCGCATCTGGACGTCAAGCCGCGGCGCAAATGGCGATCGTGAACTTCTTGTTCCGGTCTTCATCAAGAACTGCTGGCGGTCGACTGCTGATTATGACGCCTTCCCGATCTATAGCTTCAAATTCAAGGTTCAGTACGACAGTACAGCTCTTGAAATGATCGGTATCGATAAGAATGGACCACTCCGTGGCCCACAATTCACGCCACTTGGTTGCTTGGGTCGTGATTTCGAGTACACAACGTTTGTTGCTCGCGACACAACGTATCAAAGTGTTATCTCGGCTCCGATTCAGAACCGCCTTCGTGGTAAGCGTGTGATGGTGACAGCTGTTTCAGCAAAGCCACTCCCGCAGACCGGTGATGTAACACAACCTTGTGATCAGCGCCCATACACTGAACTGGTGTACTTGCGCTTCCGTGTTGTAGCGAATCCGAATCTGAACCAAGAAAGTGCTCGTACACCGATCATCCTGACCAACGACACTCTCTTCTACAACGACTTCCAAATGGGCAAGGAAATCACCTTCCCTGGTGACGTTGCTCCTGGTGAGTTTGCAGGTCTTGGTGGCGTAGACAACTACTACATCGATGGTATTGGTCAAGAGCAAATTCGTGACCCACTTCGTCCTTCCAAGCCTGGTATGATCTGGCTTGAAGTAACGGATATCTCGCCACGTTTGTCCTTCACAAACGTTGCAAATCCTTCGTTCCGTCTTGTTGACTCCGTTGACCAATCAAACGGTTCACAGTGGTTCGTTGTTGATCCGATCACGATCGATTATGGCAATACATACGATGATCAGCCAAACGGCATGGGTACGCGTGACATTGACGTTATCAACGCAGTGACAGGTACGCGTGCTTATGAGATCATGGTTCAGTCAGATTCAAAGTGGTTGAAGTTCCGTTCATTCCTCAAGGGTGGACAGGGCGAACTGAATCCATTCCCACAGCCAGTACGCGAAGGTTACATCCAGTATATGGATAAGGGTATCCTTGGCACAACACTTGGTGTAACACCATTCGGTGATCCAACTGTTGGTCAGCGTGACCTTAACTTCCGTCTGATCTGCGATCCGAACGAACTTCCAAACGGTGATGAGCAAGAAGTATGCGGTACCTATGTTGGGTACGTATCCTTCAAGTCAACTTCACTTGAGGTTTCGCCAGTTCGTCTCAAGGTTACCTTCATCTACTTCCGTACTCCATACGAGCCTAACGTCTTCGATGAGAACGAAAGTTGGAAGCGCGGTCAAGAGTTCCTCGGTCGCGGTGTAACACTTGAAATCCGTAACTCCAACAGCCCAATTGAACGCACGTACATCACGTTCGGTGTTGGCAACCGTGCAACAGACATGGTAGACACCCTGTTCGGTGAAACTGTTTATGTGAACGCACTCAATTCATTCGGTGCTCGCTGGTACCCAATGGACAAAGACGGTCAACCGATCTATCAGTATGGTCTTGGTGATCTCTTCTCTGCTACGGCACAACGTCCAAAGAGTGCATCACGTGACATCCGTTCGATCTACACAGACACGACTCTTCTGTACACTTGCCGCTTCAATGCCGGAAGTGCACTGAACTACCCAGTTGTTGTTTCGTGGGATACAGACGAATTCACACCTGAATCCGATCTCTTCATCCGTGACATCCTTAATGGTTCGCGCTTCAACGTGAACATGCGTGAAGGTACGGTCACCGGTGGATCACGTCGTTCGTTCACGATCCGTGATGCTGACATTGATGCATTCGTTATCGAGTACACGCTTCCAAAGGTTGCTCGCTTCCCTGTCATCAACAAGGGTTGGAACCTTCTCTCGGTTCCCGTGAACCCATCGTCGAGCTACTGGAAGGACATCTTCAAGAACGCTCTGAACATCCCGATTCGTTTTGCACAAAACTCGTATCAGACAAACGAAACAAGTCTCCAGCCAGGCCATGGATACTTTGTGAAGTATTCTGATGAGATCGACAAGACGGTTGCTGGATCGCGTATCCGCTACATCAACGAGGCTACGTATCAAACACGTGTCTATGATGGATGGAACACGATCGGTTCGCTTTCGTCGCCAACTTCGACAGAGAACGTTACACTTCTGCCATTCGGCTCAGGTGCCTTCCCTGCAATCATTGGTGACATCTATGGCTACGTGACGAACCGTGGCTATATCGCAGTCTCTGAGATCCAGCCAGGCCTCGGCTACTGGATGAAGATCAGCGGTCAAGCATACCTTTCGATGTGCTGTGGTACACTTCAAAAGAGCGGTGTTAACTTCTCTGGTGTTCGCGAATCGATCAAGGCGAATGCAACACGCGTTATGATCAGTGATGATGCTGAGAACGTTGGCGAAGTATTCGTTGCACAGCAAGGAACACTCGAAGCACGTAACGTCTTCGAACTTCCACCGCTTCCACCGAACAATCTCTTCGACGTTCGTTTCTCAAATCACACGTACATCAATGACGATGTGAATCCAATGATCCAGCTTCAAGGTGCTACGTTCCCGATCAACGTTGTTGTAAACAACCCAAGCCGCTCGTACGTTGTAACGAACCCGATCTCGGGTGCAGTTCTCGGAACGATCGTTGCTGGGCGCAATAACACGATCACGATCACAGACAGTCGTACACCGTACATCCGTCTGATGGGTCAAGAAGCAGATCTTACAGAGCTTACTGTTTCTGTATCCCCGAACCCGACAAGCACAGTCGGTATGGTGAACGTAACAGTACCTCAGTCAGGTCGCGTAACAGTAGCCCTGTATGATGCAGTTGGTCAACTCGTCTCGACGATCGTCGACGAAGAGAAGACTGCTGGTATCTATGGCTTCGACATGAACGCCGCTTCGCTTGCACAAGGTCGCTACATCGTTAAGGTTACGATGAACGGCACAACAGCAACGAACTCGGTCTCCGTCGTTCGCTAATTCAATGGTCAATCAAAAGAAAGGGCAGCAGGTAACTGCTGCCCTTTTTTATTCACGGTAGGTGCCGAAATGTTACGACTCTCATCGTTCTTGACTGGACTCTTCTTTGCGGTCGGATCCAGTATGTGCTTTGCACAGACAGTTGAGTTCCCTATCTCATTCATCAACGTAAGCCCAGCTGGGAACAAAGGGCAAATGTTCACGTTCGCGGCACATCCGCTTGCAACAGCAGAGGTTGATACTGCACTTGGGGAACGAGAGATCCCATCAATCCCACCGCCTGCAGGGGTGTTTATTGTCTACACGATACCTCCTTCAACAGAATACCTCTGGCTCAGTCCAAAGGATATTCGACAGATGAAACCTGGGATCAGGTTTCGTGAAGACTATGATGTAAATATCCTGTGGACTGGTGGTACACTGGACATAACGTGGGACTATCCAATGCCGGAGTTGATCGACTCGGCATACCTTGTTGATGCGTTCACGGACTTTCCCAACAACTTCGTTAAGGTAAAGATCGGACCCGGAACGTCATACTCCACGGATAATTCAGCAAGAACCCGATTCAAGGTCTTGGTGTGGTATAATGGAACTACAACGAGCGTCGAAGATGATAGACAGGAACAGTTATCCGTCTATCCGAATCCGAGTTATGATCATATCGAAGTCAACGGTGTGCGCGAGGGATCCGTCATTGGAGTCTTCGATTTGAATGGGGCTCTTCTATCGGAGATGAAAGCTGTAGCAGATCATTTGACGCTCGACACCTCAGGTTTGGTACCCGGCGTCTATGTACTTCGAGTTGTAGCGCCGGACGGCAGCATCACATTTCGCACAGTTGTGCGTCAGTGATGATTAATAGGAATTGAACTCATGAGTGAAGAACAACAAGGTCATAGGCCATCACGCAGGCGCCGACCACGACGTCGGCCAGACGGTACGTCACCCGACGTACATCGCGTTGAAGGCCAACGTCAGGAGCAGCCGCGTCAGGAGCAACCACGTCAGGAGCAGCCACGTCAGGAGCAACCACGTCAGGAGCAACCACGACACGAGCAACCACGTCAGGAACATCCGCGCCAGGATCATCCACGTCCGGACTTCCAACGACGTGATCAGTCGAGACACCAACACTCTCGCGGCGATAGACGTCCACGTGTTGAGCAACTAGGGAGTTCTTCTGTTTCTGTGGTCGTCCCACTGCTTAATGAGGCGGAGTCGCTCCCAGAACTTGCGAAACAGCTTGAAAGTGTCCTTGAGCGTGTGGCGCGCGGTCGCTATGAGGTTCTTTTCATTGACGACGGGTCTACGGATGACTCGTTTGGTGTGATCCAGGATCTTCATACACGGAATAATCGCTTCAAGGCGATACGTTTCCGAACAAACCATGGAAAATCGGCTGCACTTGCTATTGGCTTTGCCGAAAGTAAGGGCGACATCGTGATCACGATGGATGCAGATCTCCAGGATGATCCCGCCGAGATCCCAGCCTTGATCTCGAAACTCGATGAAGGCTTCGATCTAGTTTCCGGTTGGAAGCGTAAGCGTCACGACCCATGGCACAAGACGATCCCTTCAAAGCTCTTCAACTCCGTTACGTCGCGAATGAGCGGGATCAAGCTGCATGACTTCAACTGCGGTCTTAAAGCGTACCGTCGCGATGTGGTCAATAGCGTGCAGGTGTACGGTGAGATGCATCGTTACATCCCGGCATTAGCACATTGGGAGGGTTTTCGCGTAACGGAGATTCCTGTTCAGCACAGAGCTCGACAATTCGGCTCCTCGAAATTCGGTATGAGCCGGTTCTTGAAGGGATATCTCGATCTTTTGACGGTAATGTTCACTACACGGTACATCAAACGCCCCTTACACTTCTTTGGAGCTGTAGGGTCGCTTTTTGCTATTGTTGGACTCATCACGGATCTCTATCTGGTGGTTGAGTGGTTTCTAGGCCATACATCCCTCAGTAATCGTCCACTTGCCCTCTTTGGAGTGGCGATGATCATCGTGGGCGTTCAGCTGATCTCCATCGGTCTCATTGGAGAACTCATCGTTAAGAACAACCTCGAACATCAGAGATTCAGCGTTCGTGAACGACTGACGTAACCTTCCTCCATTCGAACGGTCAATTCAAAAACTCCGCCCGATCTTGGAACACACATGACCCGCTATATCCTTCTCGTGCTATTCCTTCCCGTAGTCCTTGTGGCTTCTGCCCAAGGTCAGGTACGTTTTCGCGTAGCAGCCGGACTCTCAACTGACTGGATCACAAATGACAATCCAGCAGCACAGTGGATGGTAACCGGTGGAAACGATGTTCCTGAAGAAGAAGCAGTATTCGGTGGAGGATTTGATGGCGCACAGATGGGTTGGGGCTTGCGCGCCTATGCTGATCTCGACAAGCAAAAGAAGTTTCGCGTGCCACTTGGGTTTGATTACTTCACCTACAGCGGAACACAGACGATCAAGAGTGAGCGATTCAACGTTCGTGTTACTCACTCGAACGAACTCTATACCTGTTTCACGGGCTTTGAATGGTCGTTCATTGAGTTCCCATGGGCATTCGCCCGCGCCTACATCGGCGCAGAAGCACGTGTTCTGATCGTTGGTGAAAACACGATCTCTTCTACCCGAAATGTGTTGGTAGGCGATACTCTTCAAACCACATCTGGTTCGTACAACGGTAAGCCTTCTGCAACTCGCCTCGGCGCTCTTGCCCGCCTTGGTATCGAGGGCGAGGTATACTACCCTGTCTTCATCAACACCAGCGTTGGATGGGGAGCAATGAACCTGATCGGTCGCGATGAAACTCCCACCGCAGAAGGCGGCCGCGGTGAGCTCCTTACACCGGTCTCCCGTAATGAACCGGCAGAAAGCATTGTGTACCACTTGAACTTTACGTTCATGGTGCAGGTACGCCTCTAGAATTCAGAATAGCGAATAGCGAATAGCGAATAGCGAATCCCTTTCGCTATTCACTGTCCTACGACTTCGTTATGGGCTACCAAGTCATTCACTATTCACTATTCACCATTCGCCATTCGCTATTCGCTATTCGCTATTCACTATTCACTATTCGCTATTCGCTATTCATAAAACGTTTTCTCGAACGCCCCTTGCTCTGGTTTATTGAGGATCACGCGCCAGAACATTCCGCGTATAAATCCCGTGCCGTAGCCGATGAGCTGAACGAATGATGCCGATATGCATCGTAGTCCAGCAAGAACAGAGCGATAGCGGAGAGAGCTTTCTGCAAAGAGGGCCAGTGTATACACGAGCAACGGTACGAGTGTTGTCCAGCCATACGGCATGAAGAGCGTGTAGCCCATTGCAAACACCACATACAGTGTAAATGCAGTTGGGAAGAAATGGGTGATCTTCAACGTGCCGGGGTGACGCAGTGTGATGTTGATGCGCGCGATCCCGCTGTTGTGCACTTGCTTGAAGAATTTCTTCAGATCGGTTCTGCGCTTGTGGTAGACCCATGCATCTGGGATGAGCTGAACGTTATACCCCATAGACATCATGCGGATGCTGAACTCTACGTCCTCACCGAACCGCATGCGAGCAAAACCATCTGTGGCATTGAAGACGTCGCGGGAGATCCCCATGTTGAATGATCGCGGATGGAATGCCCCCCCAACGCGAACCTTGCCACCGCGAATGCCACCGGTTGTCAGGATCGACGTCATGGCATAGCTGATGGCCTTCTGCGTTGGTGTGAACCGCTCGTGTTCCCTGTCCGGTCCACCGAATGCATCAAGCCCCTTATCCGTGACCGCTGCATCGATAGAGGAGAGGTAGTGAGGGGGCACTGTGCAATCAGAATCGATAAAGAGGAAGTAGTCGCCCGAGGCACGTCGGCAACCGTAATTCCGCGACGGACCGGGACCGCTATTGTCCTTGAAGAAATAACGGATGGTGAGCCTACCGTTATAGCGTGTGCAAACGGATTCGGAGGATACGGTAGAGCCGTCCTCAACGATGATGACCTCAAAGTCCGTAAAGGACTGCTGCGTGAGGCTCTCGAGTAATTCGTCGAGTTCGTCCGGCCGGTTGAACACGGCCACGATGATGGAGTACTTCATAGAAGGTGCGCAAAGATACGGTCGCGCTCCGTGCTATCTTTGAGGTTCCATGAGCCCCCTCCCTAAAGATCTTGTAGACCAGGTCGCACAGATGGACCTGCACCCACGTACGATCCGCAATGTGCGGATGCAGTACCGTCTTGCTGAACACACTCTTATTCCGTGGCTGCGGGGTCTGGGACAGTTACCGACCAATGCTGCAGTGTGCGAGATCGGATGTGCCGAGGGTGGGGTACTTGCTGCTTTTGCTCAACTCGGTGCGTCATATACCTTGGGTACAGATATTCAAGGGGCTCTCCTCACGCAAATAAGTGATCCGTTGTGGAGGGGGTTGGGACTGAACATGGAGTTCACACAGCACGATGTGATCTATGAAGAGATACCGCCCGAGTGGAGAGCACGGTTTGATATCGTGCTGTTGCGTGATGTGATCGAACACCTCGATGATCCGGCCATTGCCCTGAAGAACATCGCTCGTTTGCTCAAACCGGGCGGCGTGGTGTTGGTAACGTTCCCACCGTATACCTCGGCCTTTGGCGGACATCAACAGCTGATGGGAACTAAGGCCGGAGCGATCCCATTCCTCCACATGCTTCCGTGGTCCGTGTTTGGCGGCTTTGTGAAGGGCGGAGACCCCGTGAACCAAGAGGAATTGGAAAGACTCCATACCATACGCTGCTCGGCGCGGAAGGTGCTGTCCTCAGCACACGCAGCCGGACTTCGTGTTCGCTCTGAACGGTACTTCGGACTGCGTCCGGTGTTTCGTTGGAAGTACCAACGTCCTATCCCGAGCTTTGAGATAACCGCTCTCCGATCGATCCCGGGCGTTCGCGCCTTGGCGATGGAGGCCGCATTTGTCTTTCAGTTGCCTGCATGAAGACCGTTCTCGTTATTGCCTATCATTTCCCTCCCGGTGGCGGACCAGGTGTTCAGCGTGTTCTGAAGCATGTTACCTACCTCCGAGAAGCCGGTTGGCGTCCGGTGGTGTTAACAGTAGAGAACGGCGACTTCCCGGCTCGAGACGAATCACTCCTAGAGAAGATCCCTTCTGACGTAACAGTTGTGCGTGTGCCCATCCTGGAGCCCTATGACCTCTATCGCAGGTTCATGGGTAACAAAGGAAGCGCGATCGATGTGAACGTGAATAAGTCCAGCTCCGAACAACGTGGCTGGAAGGAACGCATCACAAATTGGATCCGTGCCACGCTGTTCATCCCCGATGCCCGAGTTGGCTGGCTCCTAACAGCCGTGAAAAAGGGGCTTGAGATGGTGAAGGAACATCACGTCGATGCCATTTACAGCTCGTCTCCGCCATACACCTGTGCCCTGATCGCCCGATCGATCAAGCGTACCACAGGATTACCGTGGGTGGCCGGGTTCCGGGATCCCTGGACCGAGTTCCTCACAACGCCCGACCGTTGGTTCTTGCCGGCAGCAATAGATCGATCACTTGAACGATCCGTTTTCAGCGAAGCCGATCTTGTTGAGTGTGCTTGGACGGGGATCATCGACGATGCAATGCGGAAGTATCCCGAGCTTGATCGGTCGAAATTCCGACACGTCCCCAATGGCTTTGATGCGTCGGACTTTCCACAGGTCTCCTATAATCGAAACGATCGATTCACTGTGACCTATACAGGATCCATGTACGGCAGACGCACGCCAAAGGCCTTCCTCGCCGCCCTGGATCTTTTGGCGGAGAGTGGGCGCGTTAGACCTGAGGAGATCCATCTGCGTTTTGTTGGACGATTCGGTGACGAAGTGCACGAAATGCTCGATCATTCGCGCTTTGCCCCCTCCATCGAACGGATCGGCTATGTCCCGCACGATGTGAGCATTGGATACCTGATGCAGAGCGAGGCCTCGCTCCTTATCGTCGATGATGCAAAGGAGAGTGCAGAGATCGTGCCCGGCAAGGTCTATGAATACCTCGGTGTTGGACGTCCGATCATTGCATTGGCTCCTGGCGGAAGTGCGATCGCTAACCTGATCAAGGAGACGTCTGCAGGAGATAGTGCAGCCCAGGACAACGTAGAAGGGATCGCTGAGATCGTCGGCACGTTTCTTGATCGTTGGAGAAGGGGCGAGGAGATCACACACCCGAACGCCTCTGAGATCGTCAAGTATGAACGCCGTGCTGCGGCACTTCAGCTTGGCTCCATGTTACACGAATTGCAACACCCATGAACATCAAGAAGATCCTCGCAATCATCCTTGCTCTTGCAGCAGGATACATCTTGCTCAAAGTATTCTGGTGGATCATCCGGCATGCATTTTCGTTGGCCTTTGATCTGATGGGCCTTGTGCTTATCGCCATGATCGCTGTACCGATCTACTTTATCATTCGTGCAAAGCTTCTGCGGTAACGATGCGCAAGCCCCTTACCATACTGACAATGCTGCTGCTGACATTCACGGCGCATGCACAGCAGATGTACAATCCGCTTGCTGTGGATCTTACACGGTCGATCCTCAAAGATCTCTTTGAGAGTAACGCCGTGCCCTACATCCAGCCGATGGTCAACACGATCAATGCAACCTCGAACGCACGATTCTACGATAGGGCATACGTTCCGAAGTCGGTAGACAAGCCATATGTCCGTGTTAGCATCAACGGAATGGTTGGATACATCAATGAAGATCAGCGCTGGTATGTACCAACCATCGATCTCGGCCCAAGAGTGAATGTCTTTACAGAACTGCCGAAGTACGGACAGATCTTCATCGATCAGAATGGTCCGCGATACGAGATCGGCGATTCGTATGAAGACACACTCGGACTTGCTACGATGCTGGTGAAGGAGCTTTTCCGGGATTGCCAGGACAGTGGATACATCGTTACGCCGGATAGTGCGGCAACACTGTTTGGGTACAGGCCCGACAACAAGGTGCTGCTTCCAACCAACGATCAGCTCTTAGAGGTCCTCAGAAATAGACCGGAATACAAACTGCTTGATAGTGCAGGTCAGGCGGGCCTAGAGAACCTGCTCGCGAATGTGAAGATGGTTGGCTTCCTCACCCTGCCACCAGGCGTGGACATGTCAAAGATCATTGCTGCCGTGCCACAGATAGAGATCGGATCGTTCTATGGAACAGAACTTCTAGTGCGCTACGTGCCACCGGTGGAGTTCGATCCCAACGTTGGCAAGTTCTCGTTCTGGGGCATTGGTCTAAAGCACAGTTTGTCTCAATATTTCCCCGAGAGATATTTCGATCTCGCAGTACAGGGGATCTATCAGGGAACAACGCTTCGCAATACCGTTGGCTTTACTGAATCAAAACTCGAAGCCGACGCCACGATCTTCAGCGCAAACATTCATGCAAGCAAGAATCTGTGGGATGTAGTGGACGTCTATACCGGACTCGCCTGGGAGACCATCTCCGTAACAAGTACCTACACCTACGTTCTCCCGCAGGAAACACAGATCGAACTTGGGCTACTTCCAAAGCCACCTCCTGGTGAACCGGCGGTACCAACACCGGAGCAGCCGGGCGATCAGAATCCGCAAACATCGGTGGTCACTGCCGGGAATACGAACGTGAAGTGGACCATCGGTGCTTCCGTGTATTATGGCCCTGTGCGTTTGGCGCTTGATTACAACGTGAGCACCTTCAACATCTTCTCGATGGGTCTGTCCTACCAGTTCTAGTCGGCCAAGCGCACCCCTCGCCCAGTCTGCACGATCAACCCGTCAGTCTCCAGCCTGCTCAACACCGCTGTGAACCACTCCTCTTCGTGAGATGATAGGGGGCTTTGTGCAGCGAGTGTAAAGAGTCTGGCAGGACGGATCGATACATGGGGCTTCTGCCCCTCAACACCTCGATGAACCGGCCGCGCCAGATCCTCTGCGGTTCTCCGCGAAACTCCGGTTCTTGTTTTCGGGAGCGAGTGGCAGCAAGCAGCACATCATTTGATGGACAGAGGTCTGCGAGCGGACACATCGTGCACCGGGGGGCCCGAGCGGTGCATATAGTGGCACCAAGATCCATCACGGCATGATGCCATTGCGCCGACCTGCGTTGAGGTATCACGGAGGTCGCAAAGGGGATCAGTACTTCGTCGGGCTCTACGTCGGTTGTGTACGTCTGACGTTTCACAAGCCGCGAATAGACCCGACGCACATTCACATCGAGTACCACCACACGCTTGTTGAACGCAAAACAGGCCACGGCCGCAGACGTATACGGACCTACTCCGGGCAGTGACAGCAAGATCTCCGGAGAAGACGGGATCACTCCGTTATGATCACGGACAACAGCCTTTGCTGCATCTCGCAATCGCATTGCACGTGAGTTGTAGCCCATTCCCTTCCACTGCCTGATGATCTCGCCGTTACCGGCCTTGGCAAGCGATCCGATCGATGGATATCGTTCCAGAAATCGGGGCAAGGCCTCTGCAACACGCGAAGCCTGTGTTTGCTGCAGCATCGTCTCCGAGACAAGCACCACATAGGGATCTACAGTTGCCGTTCGCCACGGGAATTCCCGGCCATTGGCTCGGTACCAGCGCAGAAGCGAACGTGCATGATCCATACGTAGATTGGCGAAATGAAGAAGGAGATAGACCCGAAACTAGTAGAAGCAGCCGTTGCTGCTGCCATTGAGGCCAGAGAACATGCGTATGCCCCGTACTCTGCGTTTCGTGTTGGTTCGGCCGTTGTGGATGCCGATGGAGGCATTCACGTAGGGTGCAATGTAGAGAACGCAAGCTATGGACTCACGAACTGTGCCGAACGGGCTGCTGTTGCAGCGGCAACTGTAGCCGGACGCAGGGATCTGATCCTCTGCGTGGTTGTGATGGACACAGCGTCCCCTGCAGCCCCCTGCGGAGCCTGCAGACAGGTCTTGAGTGAGTGTTCGGTCTCCATGCCCGTTCTCTGTACAACTCCTTCCAGAAATGATGTGTGGCATGATCTGCACGATCTGCTCCCAAATGCCTTTGGTCCTGATTCATTCTGATCAACAACTCTCAACCCCATGGTTCTACGTTCTCAGGATACTGACACCTCGTCTCGCATCTGGCTTACTGTTCTAGTTTGCGGATTGGGGTACTTCGTTGACATCTACGACCTGATCCTCTTTTCGATCGTCCGCCCCGAATCTCTGAGAGCCATCGGCGTTCTCCCAACGCAGATGCAGGATGCCAGTGAGATCATCCTCAATGCTCAGATGGTGGGTATGCTCATTGGCGGATTGCTGTTCGGTGCCTTGGCTGATAAGCGAGGCAGGCTGTCCGTTCTGCTCGCCAGCATCCTCATGTATTCGGTGATGAACATCGCCAACGCCTTTGTCTCCAGCGTGCCGATGTATGCCATGTTCCGGTTTCTGTCCGGAATCGGTCTGGCCGGTGAGCTCGGTGTGGCCATTACGCTGGTGAGCGAGGTGATGCCCAAACATTCCCGCGGCTACGGAACCACCATCGTTGCCTCCATGGGCATCCTGGGGGCTGTAGGGGCCTATGTGGTCCATCAACTGTCAGATTGGCGCGTAGCCTTCATCATCGGCGGTGTGATGGGCCTATGCCTCTTGGTGATGCGCGTCCGTGTTCGAGAATCCGGCATGTTCAACAAGATCGAGGACGCCCCGGTGGCACGCGGGAACGTCTTTATGATCTTCACCCGACAGCGGATAGGTACCTACCTCTCCAGTGTGGCCATTGGTGTTCCCATATGGTACGTGATCGGTATTCTGGTGACGTTTGCCCCAGAATTCACAAAGGAGGGAGGGGGCTCTACAGAGATCCTTGCCGGACAAGCCGTGATGTGGGCCTATGTTGGACTTGCGGCAGGGGATCTGGTGAGTGGACTCATCAGTCAGTTCCTGAAAAGCAGACGCAGGACCATCCTTCTCTTCCTTGTCCTCACCTCCGCAGCCATTGCATGGTACTTGTTCACGCCTGCTAAATCTGCTGCGCTCACCTATCTGCAGACCGGAGTATTAGGATTTGCTGTTGGGTACTGGGCGGTGTTTGTAACAACAGCTGCAGAACAGTTTGGAACCAACCTGCGCGCTACTGTTGCCACCACCATTCCGAATGTTGTTCGCGGTGGTCTGATCCCGGCTCTCTTGGTGTTTGCAGCCCTTCGTAAGAGCGATGCAGTGCTGTTCAGTGGTCAGCCCCTTGTCTCCAGTGCCGTGATCGTAGGGGGCGTCACAATGCTCATCGCCTTCATCGGACTTGTATTTCTCAAGGAAACCTACGGCAAGGAACTCGACTACCTAGAACGGTAGGAGAGATACTGCTTGCAGAGTGCGAAGGTGGTAACTTTGCACTATGACACATGCAGAACGTATCATCATTCTCGACTTCGGATCACAGTACACGCAGCTCATTGCCCGTAAGGTGCGCGAGGTAGGCGTCTACGCAGAGATCCATCCCTACTCCATCTCTCGTGAGACACTCTCAGATCTAGCTCCAAAGGGCATCATCCTCTCGGGTGGTCCATCAAGTGTGTATGCAGACGGTGCACCCATACCCGACTTCGATGTCTTTGACATGGGTGTTCCTGTTCTCGGGATCTGCTATGGACTTCAGTTAGTAGCACACCAACTCGGTGGTGTTGTTGATAAGGCAGCACGCAGAGAGTTTGGGCGGGCTATGCTTGAGGTTGATGATACCAGCGATCTTTTCACGGGAATACATTCAACCACACAGGTATGGATGAGTCACGGCGATCACATCACCGAGATCCCGCCCGGCTTTGAGCGCATCGCTCACACAGAGAATGCCGGCATCTGCGCCATCCGAGATGTGAATCGTCAGATATGGGGCGTGCAGTTCCATCCCGAAGTGCATCACAGCACGGAAGGGAAATCCATTCTCAGAAACTTCGTGACACTGATCTGCGGCTGTGCCACTACGTGGAATGCAACGTCGTTCATTGATGCTGCAGTTGCAGAGATCCGCGCAAAGGTGGGAGACGGTGGAGTTATCTGCGCGCTGAGTGGCGGTGTGGACTCTACCGTAGCTGCCGTCCTCTTGCATAAGGCGATCGGAGACAAGGTGCACTGTATCCATATCGACAGTGGACTGATGCGGAAGGGCGAAAGTGATAACATCATTGAGATGTTCAAGCAACATTTCGCAATGACCGTTGACCTTGTTGACGGAACGGAGATGTTCTTATCACGACTGCATGGCGTGGAAGATCCGGAACGTAAGCGCAAGATCATCGGTGGTGCCTTTATCGACCTCTTCGATGTAGAGGCCAAGAAGTTTGCCGATGCCAAGTTCCTTGCACAAGGGACGCTGTATCCGGATGTGATCGAGTCGGTGAGTACCAAGGGTCCGAGTCAGACCATCAAGACGCACCACAACGTGGGTGGCCTTCCTGAAAAGATGAATCTCAAACTCATTGAGCCGTTCCGCGAACTCTTCAAGGATGAGGTTCGCGCCGTGGGCAGAGAACTTGGGATCCCGGATTGGTTCGTTGAACGACATCCGTTCCCGGGTCCTGGTCTTGCGATCCGCATCCCCGGTGCCATAACCCCAGAGAAGCTCGATATCCTACGCGAAGCGGACGAGATCTATTTGGAAGAGATCCGCAATGCCGGTCTCTACAACGAGATCTGGCAGGCCTTTGCTGTTTTGCTCCCTGTTCGCACGGTTGGTGTGATGGGAGACGAGCGCACGTATGAGCACGTATGCGGTTTACGTGCTGTAACCAGTACTGATGGTATGACGGCCGACTGGTTCCATATGCCGTATGATGTGCTTGCGCGGATGAGCAACCGTATCATCAACGAAGTTCGAGGTATCAATCGAGTGGTCTACGACATATCGTCGAAGCCCCCTGCCACCATTGAATGGGAGTAAGTCATGAATGAGCTACAGATCCACCTGTTTTTAAATCACGTGCCTATCCTTGGCGCACTTGCAGCACTACTTGTTGTGATCATCGGTGTTGTCACCAAGAACAATGCAGTCCGCATGTCGGGACTGGTTGTCTACATCGTAATGGCGTTGGCCGTCATTCCAACATACCTTACGGGCGAAGGCGCTGAAGAGCGCATTGAGAACATTGCCGGCATCAGTGAAACCGTGATCGAGTCACACGAAGAAATGGCTGAACTTTCACTGTGGATCATGCTTGCTGCTGCCGCGATAGGAGCAGCAGCGCTATTCACTCAATGGAAGGGAAAGAGCATTGCCGGAACCCTCTCCGTAGTGTTTGTGATCGTAGCTATCGGAGCCTTCATTCAGATCGGTCTCACTGGACATGAAGGGGGCAAGATCCGACGTCCAGATATGACGTCGGGTATTGCAGCCCCTGCAGCTGCCGAGGACAACGATTGACCATGAAGAAGATCCTTGTTCCTATCGCCAACGGTACAGAAGAGATGGAGGCTGTGATCATCATCGATATGCTTCGTCGCGCATCGATGGAAGTGACCATAGCCGGTGATGGTAACGTGGTGGTATGCTCGCGTGGTGTACGTATGGTGCCCGATATCAACGTTGAGGACATCACAGAAGACGATCACTATGATGCCATTGTCCTACCTGGCGGTGGTCAGGGCGTTAGCAACTTTGTGAACAACCATGCACTTGAACAGATCCTTCTTCGGCACATGGCCAAGAAGGGTCTGATCGGTGCGATCTGTGCCGCGCCGATGGTTCTGCATGAGTTCGGCTTGCTACCTGCCGGTGCCATTGTTACGTCGCACCCATCAAC
This sequence comes from Ignavibacteria bacterium, assembly GCA_016707005.1. Taxonomy (NCBI): domain Bacteria; kingdom Pseudomonadati; phylum Ignavibacteriota; class Ignavibacteria; species Ignavibacteria bacterium. The sequence goes on along the minus strand of JADJIQ010000005.1, from coordinate 721,923 downwards.
GGCGGATGTGTTTGCCCCCTATCACTACACTCTTGACCGTGTGGCGACAGACGGGACGATCATTACGAGCAGAGGTGCAGGTACTGCCTTTGAATTCTGTCTCGCGCTCATTCGAAAACTTGCAGACGATGCCACAGCCACGAGAATAGCTACCGACATTGTGATGTACGAGTAGCATCATCACCATCGAATTTCACTTCCGGAACCTGTGAAACGTTACCTCATTACTTCGGCACTTCCTTACGCAAGTGGAGTGACCCACCTCGGAAACGTTGTGGGCTCTACGCTTCCGGCAGATATCTACGCACGGTATTGCAGACTTCGCGGACGAGACACACTCTCCATCTGCGGCTCCGATGAACACGGCGTGGCCATTACCATTGCAGCAGAGAAGGAAGGTATTACACCGCGAGAAGTGATCGACCGGTATCATGAGGCAAATGCCCGCGCGCTGAAAGGCCTGGATATCGAATTCGATCTCTATGATCGCACGTCCAATCCACTTCATGCCGCTACAGCCCAAGAGTTCTTCTTGGTGTGGAAGGAGAAGGGGCTCCTTGTAGAACGCGAGGACGATCAGTTCTATGATGATGAGTCAAAGATCTTCCTTCCCGACCGATATGTAGAAGGCATCTGTCCGAACTGCGGATATGACAAGGCGCGCGGAGATCAATGTGACAATTGCGGTGCCTATTACGATCAGTTGGATCTGAAGAGTCCACGCTCTCTCGTTAGCAGAAAAACACCGGTAGTACGAAAGACAAAACACTGGTACTTCCGGCTCAATGAGTTCCAACAATGGTGTGAAGAATACATCGAGTCCCATGCCGGACAGTGGAAGGACAACGTCTTGCAGCAAAGCCGATCGTGGCTGAAGCAAGGTCTTGCAGAACGTTCTGCCACGCGCGATATGACTTGGGGTATTCCGGTCCCCGTGGATGGTGCCGAAGGAAAGGTCCTCTACGTTTGGTTCGAGGCGGTACTCGGTTACATCTCCATAACGAAACAATGGGCGATCAACGAAGGTCGTCCGGAAGACTGGCGCCGGTGGTGGTGCGACGCGAACACCGAATACACTGCCTTCCTTGGTAAGGACAACATTGTATTCCACACGATCATCTTTCCGATCCTTCTCAATACGCGTAAGGAAGAGGGATACATTCTTCCGGAGAACGTACCGGCCAATGAGTTCCTCAACCTCGAAGGAAAGAAGTTTTCGAAGAGTCGGAACTGGGCCATTGATGTGATGCAGTATCTCGCTGCATTTCCCGAAGCGCAGCATAGAGACATCGTGCGTTATGTGCTTACGATGAACATGCCGGAGACTAAGGACAGTGACTTCACGTGGAGAGATTACCAGGCACGCACGAACAACGAGCTGGCGGCGATCCTCGGCAATTACGTGAACCGTGTGATGCAGTTCGTGCAGAAGAATTTTGCCGGTACTGTTCCGGTTTTGCCGGACGGCTTTGAGCACGGTGAACATGAGCAGGTCTTGCTTGATGCGATGCGTGACGGACACAATGCTGTTGGGCTCAACCTTGATGCCTACCGGTTCCGTGACGCTGCAACGGAGGCAATGAACATTGCGCGTGCTGCCAATAAGTACTTCAACGACAAAGCGCCGTGGAAGTCCATCAAGAGCGATCCTTCGGATTGCGCAGCCACGATGAACGTCTGTCTTCAGGCAATTCGTACGCTATCCGTGGTCTTTGCGCCGTTCTGTCCTGTAGCAGCTGCTACCATGCAGTCCATGTTGGGTCTGCCTGTGAACGTAGGCTCACCAAAAGAGGGTGAGACAGGCAAGGATCTTTGGTCGCATTCCCACGAGTTTCAATTGGCGTCCGGATCGCCCCTTGCCGAGCCTACAATCCTGTTCACGAAGGTGGAGAACGAAGTGGTTGAACGTGAGATCGAAAAACTCGTTGGTACCACTCCGAGCGCAGTCGTCACTCCGAGCGCAGTCGTCACTCCGAGCGCAGTCGAGGAGCAGGATGACCGCATCACGATCGATGATTTCTCAAAGGTGAAGTTGCGCACCGCTGTGATCATCGAAGCAGAGCGTGTTGCGAAGTCGGAGAAACTCCTCAAGCTTCAAGTGGACATCGGCACAGAGCGCAGACAGATCCTGGCCGGCATCGCAAAACATTATGCGCCTGAGGATCTGATAGGCAAGACCATTGTTGTTGTTGCCAATCTCAAGCCCGCCAAGCTCATGGGCATGGAATCACAGGGTATGGTTCTTGCGGCATCCAACGCCGACGGCAGGCTTACATTGGTCACTCCATCCGATGCCGGTATCGGCGCCGGAGCCGAGGTTCGCTGATGGCAGCACGGGGGATCATACCCGAACCGCCGATCGATGAGCTATTGCCGACAAAGGAGCCAACGGCACTTGTAAAGCAACGCAGGCTCCTCAACCGTTGGAGCATCTTTGCGTTGGTCTTTGTGAGTGCCATCTTCACGGTGCTCTACGTGAGCAATGTGATCGGTGTTAAGAAACTCCTTGTTGAAACAGATGCGCTTAAGCGCAGTATTGATTCATTGCGTACCGTGAATGAGAGTCTTCGTACGGAGTCGTACAGACTACAATCTGCCGAGCGCATCACACGGATAGCGCAAGACAAGCTCGGACTCATCCCGCCCCCTAAGGCACCTACTGTATTAGAAGACACAGAGCAGAAGTGAACGACCAGTCGCAACCATACGAACCCATTCGATGGAAGTCGGGCCTGCTCACCTTGATCTTCTCCGTGGCCTTCATGATCATCCTTGGAAGACTCTTTTGGGTGCAGGTGATCGAAGGGGCTCGATACAGGGACCTCGCAAAGAAACAATACGAGAGCAGGGTGCCGTTGCGTGCAGAGCGCGGACGATTGCTCGACCGTGAGATGCGGGATCTGGCAACGATGATGAAGACCACATCATTCGCTGCAGATCCATCCATGATCGAACATCCTGAGATGTGTGCGCAGCTCCTTTCTGCAGCGGCAGGTGAATCCGCACAGAGCTACATGGACCGACTTCGTTCAACACAGGCACGTTTTGTTTGGCTGGCTCGCGGCGTGAACACCGTGATGTTTCCTGTTCTCGATACGATCCGCGATAGGGGGCTTATCCGTGTCAAGGAACCGAAACGTTCATTCACACATGGACCATTGGCCGCACAGTTGATCGGTACAACGGACGTTGACAATAACGGCTTGACCGGACTTGAACTCCAGTATGATGGTATCCTCCGTGGGCAGAGCGGTTTTGTTGTGATGCAGCGCGACGGAAGAGGAAGACTGCGTCCGGGTGTGGATCCCGAGCGCGAAGCACCTCGAGATGGTCAAGGCCTACAACTCACCATTGATCTTGAAATGCAGCGTGTTGCCGAGCAGGAACTAGCGCGCGGAGTTCGAGAAAGTGGTGCATTATCGGGTACGGTTATAGCAATTGAGCCGTCCACCGGTGACATCCTTGCGATGGCGTCCTACCCGTCATTCGATCCCAACAGACTTGATAAAGCCAATGATGATGCCATTCGTATTCGGGCCGTAACCGACCAATACGAACCGGGCTCAACGATGAAAGCCATCACAGCTGCTGCGCTGCTCGAGGAGCGCAAGCTTGCTCCTACGGACAAGGTGGATGGAGGCACAGGAGTATTGATGATGGCAGGGGGCGTGCAGATCAAGGACGACCATCCGGTTGGGCAGACAACTTTTGCGGGAGCATTGGAGCAATCGTCAAACGTTGTGTTCGCATCGCTGGCGCGCAAGCTAGACGACCGCGTCTACTACAAATACGTCCGCGATTTCGGTTTTGGTATTCCTAGCGGCATCGACCTCCCCGGCGAAGTACGTGGCAGGCTCAAACGTCCGAACGAGTTTGACCTCTCCACGAAACAATACATGTCCTTTGGCTATGAGATCAGCGCAACGGCACTCCAGGTCCTCGATGCCTATGCAGCCATTGCCAATGGCGGTGTTCTCATGCAGCCACGTGTGGTGAAGGCACTGCTGGCCAGTGATGGGAAGGTTCATACCGAGATTCCACCCCAGCAGATCCGTCGCGTGATAAGTCCGGGAACAGCCCACATCCTCACCGAAATGCTCGTTGGTGTAGTTGAACGCGGTACGGGCCAGGAAGCGCACATTTCCGGTGTGCGCATTGCAGGGAAAACCGGCACAGCCCAGCAGCTTACCCAAGGCGAATACGGAAGACAGAATTACACCGCATCATTCGTAGGGTATTACCCAGCCGATAAACCCCGCGTGGCGATGATCGTGATGCTGGACAGACCAACAACAAGCATCTACGGCGGCACAACCGCAGCTCCCATCTTCCGTCGCATTGTTCAGAAGACTATGACGATGCTGCGACTGGATGCGGCAACGCAGCAGAAGATCGCCGCTTCTGCCGAGGCAGACACCGTGATCGTACCGGATATCCGTGGACTGTCGCTGCAAACCGCAGACAGTGTTCTTCGCCGACTCGGTCTGCGCGCCGAAATGTCTACCGGAATCGGACTTGTCATGCGTCAGACCCCTATCAGCGGTTCCCGCCTAGAACGTGGATCCGTTGTAAAGGCAGAAGGTCAGCCCCAACAAGGTCAACAGCACCCCGATGTAGTTGGATTCCCCCTCAGGCGCGCCGTTACCGTTCTCCATGCCGCCGGCTACGACGTACGGATCAAAGGCTCCGGACGGGTAGTCCGACAAGACTGGGAAGGTGAGGCGTGTGTGGTGTATGCGGAGTAAGGCAGTTACTAGTTACTAGTTACTAGTTACTAGTTACTAGTTACTAGTTACTAGTTACCAGTTACTAGTTACTGATGATAAATGACATCAAGCATGGGTTTTCCCTTTAATCCATAACCGGTCTTCGGTCATTAGTAACTAGTAATTAGTAACTAGTAATTAGTAACTAGTAATTAGTAACTAGTAATTAGTAACTAGTAATTAGTAACTAGTAATTAGTAACTCTTCGATGAGTTATGGGTTTCTCCTCAACCCTTCCTATGCAAAAACACCTAACCATTCTTTTCTTGATCCTGAGTGCGATCCCTGCCCTTGTAGAGGCGCAGCCGGGTCGTGTCATCAATGAGTCTATGAACTTTCCGCCGATGCCCGTTGGGACGCGGAAGGAGCTCGAGGTTCAGGTAAAGGGACTGTTAGGTACTGGTGAATTCCGAGTTGTTGACTCGTGCAATTCTCCGTTCACTATGAAGACGAAATCGCAGGATCTCACAATTCAAAACGGTGAGGTCCGGATACGGGTGGAGTTTGCGCCTACGGATCCCAAGGACTACCGCGAGGAGATCATCCTTGAGCGTTTTCCGGCAGTACAACCGCCAAACGATCAGATACGGCTTCGACTCTTTGGTACGGCATTCCGACTTGTCCGTAACGAGAAGATCGAGTTCGGCAACGTTCTCACCGGCGATTCCAACCGTCGTGTCGTTTTGATTCGAAAGGAACTTGCTGATGATTCTCGCTGGGAAGTCCTCGAGACAATGCCCCTGGATGAACCATTCCAGCTCATCAATCGCTCGCCTGTCCTCATTGGCGGCGATACCCTTGCATTCGTTTTTTCGTTCCAGCCAAAGACCACGGGGCGCTTTGTTGATTCCATTGGTTTGGAGCGAATCCATCGGCAGACCGAGAAGCCCCTTGACACCATCTTCGTCTATTTCTTAGGCAATGGTGTTCGGATGCCGGTAGAGAAGGCAACACTATTCAGCAACATGATGGTTGGTCAGGTCCGCAAGGATACGATCGCTGTTGAACTTGGGGCGCAGGTGCACTCACAAGAATTCAGCTACAGCATCCGACCAAAAGAGTCACAGAGTACAGTTACATCTACGCTTCTTCTCCAAAAGAATCCTACCAAGGAGAACAAGATCCTTGTAGAGGTAACGTGCGCTCCTACACAGTTCGGAGACGGACGTTTTGGCTTTGTTCTGTATCGTTCCGTTGCAGGACAAGATGCTCTCGACTCAACGAACATCGTGGTAAACCTGACGATGGTGCCACGTCCGGTAACTCTCTCCATGGGGTTTGTTGCCGATACGTTCTATCATCGGATCGGAGATACCGCAACGTTTGATGTTGTGGTGACCACAAATGACCCGATAGACGTACCATTGGCACTGGAGTCCTTTGTCTGTGACGTAACGTATAACCCAACAATGTTCGTGCCGTTGCTTCAGAGCGGACAGCAACGTGTGGTGGCAGATGACCGAACGATGCTTAAGGTTGGGAAGACGGGGCTCAATGGCTCCGTACTTATTGGCAGCAGCGGTCTGGTTGTGGGTCAGGCACGGGGCGTGATCGTTCTGGGTGATGCGGATCGCACGCCCCTTACCATCACCGAAGCCTCCATTACGGTCGGAAACGATGGCACTCGTAGGGTGGAACCGCGGTCGTCCCTGGTACTTGTCACCAATGTCTGGCGTTATCAGGATGGGCGTCCGCGATATGTGAACCCCATGCAGAGTACGCTTGTGGCCGATGTGGATCCCAATCCGGTTGTGACCCAATCCACGCTCAGGGTGGCAAATGTTCCGGTCCAGACCGGACGTCTGGACGTGATCGACGCCCTTGGCCAGGTCCGTGTTGACCTCACAACTCAGCTCCGAGCGGGCGTACGTGAGTTCTCGATCAGCTCCGGTGGGGCAGCAGATATCGCCCTTCCTGCGGGCTCGTATTATGCCCGACTCGTGGTTGAGGGGGCTTCCGGAAATACGATCAATAGCGTTGTTCGCCTATTCGTGGTGCAGTAGACCTATTTTGCACCGATGCCACGGTTCCTTTTTGTCCTCCTCATCATTGCTTCGGTCCGTATCGCTGCACAGGAAGCACCACTTCCCGTTGCATTCGATGCGCTTGGTGGCATTAGTGTAGTGGCTCCAAGCGGTACGTTCCGCTCTGTGTCCGGCATCCCGTCGCCCGGACAACTCACGTATGAACCTATGGGCGGTTCCATAGGCTGGTGGTTTGGTCTAGGTGCGGACCTCCCGGTCTTCAATGAACTACGAGGGGGCATTCGTTTCAACCTCTCTCATGCATCGCTAACCTATCAAGCCGGAGAGACTGTACCGATCGCAACGGAAGAAGGTGGGATCTATCTGGCTTCATTGGCACACGAACTCACCGGCTCATTTACGTTGCTCGAGATTCAGCCGTACCTCAGATTCGAACCTCTCTCATGGCTTAGCCTCCGACTAGGTGTTCCTGTTTCGTTCGCAGTATCAACAGACTATCTGCAGACAGTTCGCTTCTCTGACCCCGAGGGTCTGCCATTTGTTGATGGTTCCATTGAGCAAACAACAGGTGAAGGTGATATCCCAAACACAGCAGCTGTATTCGGACTGAGTTTGGGTGCGGAAGGCAAATTCCCGCTGACGTCGGAAGAGAACGTGTTCTTGGTTCCTCACGTTGGTTTCACAACAATGTTCAACTCCGTTAATGCAGACGGTGCATTCACAGCACAGAGTCTTACCGTTGGAGTTGGTGTACGCTACGTACTTGGTTCAACAACGGAGACTAAGACGGCAGATGTTGCACCACCCGCGCGTGAGAGACTTGTTACGGTTATTCGAGATACCACAGTAGACCTCAGTGCCCAGGTTCGCGAGCCGGTCACAACACTTGCATCAACGATAACCGACTCTCTGATCGACGGTTCTCTTGTACGAGTCACGGTTCGTGAGAGCTACCGTACGTTACTGCCAAAGCCCCCTTCCGTCCTTCGCGGATCATTACGACTAGCATTTGTTCATGAAGACGGATCTGTGAGTGATGATGCACGCTTGAGTGCACAACGAATTCGACTCGAGCGAACGGTGCCCTTCATGCCACTGGTGATATTCGATGATACATCGTCAACACTTCCACAACGCTATGTACAGCTCTCTGCATCTCAAGCGTCTACGTGGAAGGAAGCATCTGCACTTGTAGACGCAACAACGCATTGGCAATACAACGTTCTGAACATCATTGGGTTCCGACTGAGGGTCCATCCTTCTGCGGTCTGCACGTTGCTCACCTACGACGATGGTACGGAAGAAGGGAAGGGGCTTGCTGAACGTCGTTGTGAAGCCGTACGCGCCTACCTCACAGAGACATTCAACATCCCCGCACGCAGGCTGTCCGTTGAAGTGAAACGCGGTCAGGCTTCGCAACCGGCCTGGGTGATGTTTGTTGAACCTAGTCGATTGCTCGTCAAGCCCATCGCTGCATCCAACATTCAGAATGAAACACGGCTTCCGAGTGTTCGCGTGATGCCCGATGTTGTGAGCGAGGCAGGAATTGAGAAGTGGTCTGTGTCGATGTTCCAATCCGGACGAGCCGTTCGCACCTTTGCAGATACCGGAGCTGTTCCTCCGGCCATCCTCTGGAACATGAACGAGAACCTTGAAACAGATGCCGTTATGTCTCAACAGATCTTGGTAGAACTCAAGCTTCAGGACAAGGAGGGTGCAACCACAAAGAGCGAGCCTGGCCGTGTAGTGGTGCGTTCACAGTCGGTGACAGATGCAACGGGCGTACCTTCTCCGCGCGTTGAGGTCCTTCGTGTATTGCCCCCAGATTTCCTTGCAACACCAGATCGCGAGCTCTTCAACGGGGCTCCTGAGTTTACGACCATTGAATTCTATCCGGCAGCTGTGAGTGATGATGCAGAATACCTTCAATCATCAGCGCCTGTTATTCGCAAAGCCGTTAATGCCGATGTGTGGTTCCGTCGTGGACTGATGGCGCCTGAGAAAGACTTCTATCAGCGTGCAGAACTGTATATAAAAGCAGAACGGCGACCGTAGGGATCCGGACGCCGTTCTTTGAACACACATACCAGGGCAATTATCTCTTTCCGAGATCCTCAAGTGCTGAAGACCAACGGCTTGTATTCTTCTTTTGTGCGTCACCGATCTCGATAGCCCGGCGGAAGGCAGCAGCAGCACGTTGTTCATCACCTTCGGTGCTTGCTAGCAGACCGAGTTCGCCATTGGCATCCATTTCAAACTCTGCGAGCTTCAGTTGGCGTGCATGGCCGATCGCGGCCTCGAGATACTGTCGAGCTTCCGTTCCATGATCATCTTTACGAAGCTTGATACCGATCTGCAGTGCAAGCTGAGCGCAACGAACCTGATCGTTGGAACCCTTACACTTCTCGTACTCAGCGATGATCTGCTTCGTTACAGGATCAGGTTCGGAGGTGTTGGCATTGAGCTCAACACTGCTCGGTGTTGTCTCTGTTGAGATCATTGTAGGCTGCGGTCTCGCATTTGAACGCGTACCTACAGGTGCATGTTCAACCGTTGGTGCAGGGGCTGGCGTTGCAACTGTCTGAGCGTTTCCCGGTGAGGGTGCAGCTGAGATCATTGCTTTGGCGTGAGTTGTTGGCTCAGGTGACGGAGTAGACGCCAAGTAGATGGCACCGCCTCCGATCACAACGGCGGCTGTACCGCCCGCGATCCATGTCCAGGCATTCTGTGCTAGGCTTGTAAAGAACCCAGATGCAGTTGCACCTGCCGCTACCTTGGTGGCAATGGCGGATTCTACCGAGGCGAGGAACTCAACCGGATAGTGTACGCGTGGTGCTGCTGTTGTGAGGAGTTCCTCCACGGTCAGCATTTCGCGTACTTCGCTTGCGAATTCTGGCGACGCGGTCTTGCGTGCTTCGAACTCGAGTAGGCCATCTTCGCTCAAAGAGCGATCGAGGAAGCCGGCGAGTAGTTCTTGATTCGTCATCGTAGTTCGTCGATTATCGTGGACATAGATTGCTGGATCATTTTTTTGGCTCGGAACACTCTCACCTTTGCAAGTGAGACCGTTATATCCAATGCCTTTGCGATGTCTTCGTACGGCAGGTCTTCGAAATATTTCAACTCGAGAGCTTCTCTGAATTCCTGCGGTAGTGAACCGATGGCCTTGTGAAGGGCCTGTCGGAGAAGGAAGTCTTGACTGTGAGTTTCCTCTTCCTCTACCGGTAAGATGTCATCCGTAAGCTCCGTTGTGTGTTTCCGTCCGCGCAGTGCCTTAAGGCAGAAATTGCGAGCGATGGTGAACAACCAAGCAGCGAAGGATCCATCAGAGAATGACGACCGTTTGTCAAACACCGTCAATGAGATCGTTTGGAACATGTCTTGGGCATCGTCGTGAGAACCAAGAGCCCGAAGGCAATAGGCGTACACCCGTTTGTCATATCGTTTGAACAGCGTTCGGTAGGCTAGTTCATCATTGCCGTCCCGCACAAGTGCAAACAGCTCTTCGTCAGATAGGAGGGTATACGTCATGTCCGATCGTTCACAGTGACAAGGGGAAGAAACCCTGAGCCCCGTATGCGTTACAGGGCCATTTCCATTGTATTTTTGCAGGTCTACGAGAAAATACGTACAAAATCACCGGAGAGGGATTAATTATGAGATCCATTGTTCTCGGGTTTACGAGCTTGGTCTTTGCTGTGAATGCCTTTGCAATGAAGCCTGCAGTGAATGCCGTTGACTCAACTGTGCCGAAGGACTCAGTAGAGTTCGTTGCGGCTGAGCCGGCCAAGGAGCAGTATGTACTTCGTCTAGGTCCTACCCTAGGCATCGTCTCCGGTGGCATTGCCGTAGAGAACGCTGGTGGACGAGAGGTGAACCCGGATGTCTGGTTCATGCAGAACTATGGCGTGATGGTGTTTGCCCCATTCTCAACGGGATCCTCATTAGGTGGACGTCTCGATGTAGGTGTCACAACGGCCGGTACTCGTACTCGTCCCTATGAATTCTTCGACAGTGAAACGGATTGGAAGGGCTACATCATTGAGCGATACACCTATTTCTCTGTTGCTCCGCAGCTGAGCCTTTACGGCATCATGATCGGTGCAGGGTTCAACTTCCCGATGAAGGGCGAAATGTGGCATCCTGAGAGGTCTGATGAGGTGTACGTGGTCGATAAGAACACAATGAAGATGGCGATCGATGTACGTCTCGGTGGTGCCGTCAATCTCTGGAACTCGGGTCTTGGTATCCTTACCCTTGATTTTCTCGCCAAGTACTACCTAACTGGCGTATATGAAGACGGTATGTACACGAACGGCTATCCGGTAACGGCATTGGGTGCACCAAAGCCATCAACCACATCATCTGATGTGATCAATCTTACGCCCGTGACCGTTCATTTAGGCCTGAGCTACCAATTCAAGCTCGGATTCTGATCATTACACCACAACTCAAGGCAACAACAATGAAGATGATGACCATACTCTCGATATGCGTTCTTGCTCTTTTCGTGGCGTCGTGTGAAGACGGACCGAGCGGACCACACCCAGCACTTGAACTCAAGATCATCTATGATGCACCGCCGGTTACCGGGATCCAGGTTGAAGTAAGTGGCAGGATGATCTCGTCAGGACCTGTCGTGACCATGACGACCACTGCCATGCCACACGACTCGATCTTCACCTCAGAAATTCAGCTGGGTACGTCCCCGATCAATCTCAGCTCCATACCGGCTCTTCGCCTCGTATTCAAGACTCTTCCAACTGGACCGGGCACGTTTGCCTTCACGAGTGCAAGTGTTGTGATCGGCACCCTCGGTTACGTTCCGCAAAGTGATCAAGGGGCATTCGTGAGCATTGGAGGTAACCTCTATGCACCGATCAGCGGCTCTATCACCATTACGGATGTTCGTAAGGATGGCGACGTGATCACAGGATATAGTGGCTACGTGAATGGCCAGCTCCAAGCGATGTGGCCTCGTGGATTCACACCAACTACGTCACAGCCATACCCGCCGGGCTTCAGTATATCAAGCCCAACACTTGTAGGTGAAACACTCACCTTGCATAGTGCTGTATTCAAAACCCGCAGCTTCTCTCGCGTACGACCAACGAGTCCACAATAACAGCAACGTATGAGAAGCATTTGGGAATATGATTCGTGGCTGACGTATGACGTGGTCATCATCGGCGGCGGCATCATCGGGATCAACACTGCTATCGAATGTGCAACGCGCCACCCTGAGTGGCGCGTTCTGCTTTTGGAACGCAATCTGCTGCCAACAGGCGCTTCAACGCGCAATGCAGGTTTTGCTTGCGTTGGCTCGCTGAGCGAGATCGCATCGGACATCGACCTCATGGGCCGTGATGCTGCGCGCAATCTAGTCCAACAGCGTCTTGACGGACTCACACTTTTGCGCGAGCGCTGTGCAGGTCTCGATATTGGGTACACCGAGAACGGTGGCTCGGAGATCTTCCTTGAGGATCACTCCTCCTTGTTGCGACTTGATGAAGTGAACGATCTGTTGGCTCCGATCTTTGGATGTGCGACTTTCTCGCAGCGCAATGATCTCATTGCCGAGTATGGCTTGTCTTCATCGATATCAACGCTGATACATACGCCCTTCGAAGGAACACTACATTCGGGCAAACTGATAGCGGCATTGTGGGACTTGGCTGCTCGTGCCGGTGTTCACATCCGAACCGGAGCAGAGGTTGTATCCATGTTGGATACAGGTACTTCTGTAGAGCTTGTTGTTCGAACTACACATCAGGAACTGGAGATCACTGCCAGTCAGACAGTGATTGCCACCAACGCAATGATTCCGAGTCTCGTTCCCGATGCTACGCTACCGGAGATTCTCCCAGGAAGAGGTCAAGTGATCGTTACCAAGCCCCTTACCAACCTCAAACTCAAGGGGTCCTTCCATGCGGACGAGGGGTATTATTACTTCCGGTCCTTGGGCGATAGGGTCTTGTTAGGGGGCGGGCGGAATCTCGACTTCGAAGGGGAACGCACAACCTCGCATCAGACCACGGAGCACATTCAATCGGTGCTGGAGAACATGCTACGCACAGTGATCCTGCCAAATCACCCAGATCTGGAGATCGAGCACCGTTGGGCGGGCACAATGGCGTTCACAACAACAAAACAACCGTATGTTGGAAACGTCTCCCCACGTTGCGTTGTGGCATTCGGGTGCAACGGCATGGGCGTGGCGATATCGTCGAATGTGGCCAGGGAGAGTGCTAGAATGCTAATGTGCTAATGTGCTAATGTGCTAATGTGCTAATGTGTTAATGTGCTAATGAGAGAATGGAATGGCAAAAGCAAAGAGAGACATAGTTGACGGACCGATCGAGCTCAAGGGGCATCCTCTTAGTGAGCTTGAGAAGATGTTCGTTGATGCGGGTGAACGTAAGTATCGTGCACAGCAGGTCTATGACGGGATCTACATCCAACGTCTGGACAGTGTGCAGGAGATGGCGCTATTGCCGCAGGCGTTGCGTGAAAAACTTGGAAGTGAATATCGAACGCAGAGTGTGAAGTTGCAGACCGTTCAGGAGTCGGCGGATGGCACAAAGAAGTTCCTCTTTGAGCTTTGGGACGGACGTGCTGTTGAGAGTGTTCTCATTCCTAGTGAGATGGTGCCGGATGGTGAGCATCCTCGCAGACTTACGCTCTGTGTATCAACGCAGGTTGGCTGCAACCTTGGATGTGTGTTCTGTGCTACAGCGTCACTGAAACTTTCGCGGAATCTCACGTCGGGTGAGATCGTTGACCAATTCCTTCAGGCGCAGAAGTTCTCTTCGAAACCCATCACGAACATCGTCTTCATGGGAATGGGCGAGCCGATGAACAACTATGATGAGGTGATGCGTGCAACGCAGATCTTCACAGATCAACGTACGAAGATGGTTGCACCACGTCGCGTTACCATCTCCACAGCAGGTGTTGTTCCGGGTATCATTCGTATGGCCGATGAAGGTCAGATCATCAAGCTAGCAGTATCTCTGCATGCTACCGTGCAGGACGTGCGTGCCGAACTTATGCCGATCGCAAAGAAGCATCAGTTGCCGGAATTGATCGAGGCACTCGAGTATTACTATCGAAAGACTCGGAAGTCGGTGACGTATGAATACATCCTCTTCAATGGGATCAATGACAGTCTTGCCGATGTGAAACGCTTGGGTAAACTTGCCAGACGTATGCCAACGCGAGTGAATCTGATCCCCTTCCATGAGATCGACTTCGCATTGCCAGAGGGTTTTGATATGTCGCTCACGCCGTCAACGCCGGAGCAGTTCCAGTGGTTCGCTGATAGTTTGCGTGCCGAGGATGTGCAGGTGAACGTGCGGTCCTCTGCCGGACTCGACATCGATGCAGCTTGTGGTCAACTCGCATTTTCTAAAGAAGGGGCGGGCCAATGAGCCCCCTTCAACGATGGATCTCTATTGCTGTCCTTTTGGTAGCAGTTGTTGCTAGCGCTCCTGTATTGAAGGCACAGTCAGGAATGTCAGACGAAGCCTTGGAGCAATACGAATTCGATACGGAGCTCGAATACTACGTTCGACTTGTGAATGGAGATGTTGTCTCCGGTCCGGTCACAGAAACGTCCTCCGACTCCGCCGGTGCCTTCATCCGCATCAAGACACCATTTGGAAGGGCCAGACTCTACGCTGCAGAGATCTCGTGGATCGGCCTTCTCGAAGAATCCTATCGCGCACGCAACAGAGGATTGATCCTCCCAACAGCAGAGGCCATCAAAAAGGATCACTATCTCGCTCTTGTGGAAGGTGTGATGCCAACTCTTGGAGTGGGGATCGCAGACTTCGTAAGCATAACAGGCGGAAGAACCGTTATCCCCGGTATTGGTTGGCAGAACCAGTTTAGCACTGTGAATATCAAGGGCACGGTGTATGAGGGGAAGAACGGATTGGTTGAAGGGGGCAAGCAGATCTATGCATTCGGTGTGAACGGCTCGTGGATCAACGATGTAAACTTTATGGGTCACGTCTTCGGCGTTGCAACATTCACCGGCAAGCGTACGCGTGTGAGCACAATGATCCACGCAAAGGTTGCCGGCAAAGACTCCTACGTTGTAAGTGGCGGTTCGCTCTTTGACCCTTTTACATTCCCCTATGCCAACGGTACCATCGGCGTTGCCTTTATGATGGACGTGCGGTTCCCCGAAATGCATGACCTGCACTTCCTGGGAGAGCTGTGGAATGCCGATCTCACACGCCCATCGCAAAGTGCGCTCTTCCTCGGACTCCGTCAGTGCAACACTGCTATAACGTTCGACTTCGGATTAACGCTGCTGCCCGGTCCGAATGTAGCGCCCGCGCTGGCGGTTGCGTGGACCCCTTGGTGAATAGAGAATAGCGAATAGAGAATAGCGAATAGCGAATAGAGAAGGTCATGCCGAGCGTAGTCGAGGCACAGAACAGCGAACAGCGAACAGCGAACAGCGAACAGCGAACAGCGAACACAGAACAGCGAACAGCGAACACAGAACAGCGAACAGCGAACACAGAATGAATTCTGTAGCCCATGACGAAGTCATGGGGTCATGGGGCTATGGGAATAATAATGGCGATTTAAAGCGATGGCGGAGCGATCGTGATCGGAATCTCCTTGCCGGCTTTATCAAAGATGTGGACGCCAACGAGGCCGTATTTGTGGTTGGTGACCCAGATGAT
Organism: Ignavibacteria bacterium; assembly: GCA_016707005.1. Taxonomy (NCBI): domain Bacteria; kingdom Pseudomonadati; phylum Ignavibacteriota; class Ignavibacteria; species Ignavibacteria bacterium. Next base: position 706,470 of record JADJIQ010000005.1, on the reverse strand, counting down.
CTTTGAGAGAAGAGGATCGTTTTCCTGGACCTGTTCGGTCTTGAAGACCTTGAGTCTCCAGAAGATCACTTCGTAGTCGTCCTCTGTTGAGTGATAGACAACCTTTCGAGTGATCTTTACACCATCGGAACGTGTGAAGGACCAGCTATCTCCCACGTTCATGTTGTATTTGATGATCGTGAAGGGTTTGGATTCATCTCCCTTGGAGGCAACAAAGTCTTGGATGCCCTCGGAGGTAACACGGAACTTTGGTTCTGCATGGATGATCATGCGATCCTTGTTGGTGGTATCCAGGGTAGCCCCATACTGAGCGAGGTAGGTGTCGATCAGGGACTTCTTTGCGTTGTCGGGGAGTATTGTAGTTCCGAGCATGGTGTCCAGCCGGAGCGTGAAAGCTGTGTCAAAGGTCACATTGAAATCCACTACCACCACACCGTTGTTGCGAGATTTGATGATGATGCTATCACGTGGGACCATATCATATGGCAACCAATCACCAAGATCGGGATAGGCTGAATGTCGTGCCCCGGGTTTGGTGTCTTCGAGCTCAGTATTGCCCCCTACCGGATCATTGGGATCTGCTGGATCTGATTCTGTCAGCCCACACGAACCGATCAAAACAGACACAGTTAGCGTCAGGAAGGCGGAAGCGAAGATGCGTTTCATGGTGGACTCCTAGATGTCTACTGTAATCTAGGGGGTTGGGAGGGGGCAGACTATGACGAAAGTCATGAACAGCGAATAGCGAACAGCGAACAGCGAATAGCGAATAGCGAATAGCGAATAGCGAATAGCGAATAGCGAATGTCATGCCGAGCGTAGTCGAGGCAGCGAAGAGCGAATGAAGTCAGTAGCCCATGACGTAGTCATGGGACAATTAAAAGCGAAACTCTTTGAGTGGGATAAACGTTAGGGCGCTCATGAATACTACATTTGCCCGCATACTCTACAGCGGATTTCTGCTGTTCACCGTGTACCACATCTTCATTGCGCATGACGTAATGACAGCCGCATCCAACCTTGGCATCGCACTGATCTTTGACCCATTTGATCAGGCCGTAACCTGGAACAACCGTCCGATGTGGCAGCGCGCATGGCTGATCGTACACCTGATCGTCATGTTCAGCCTCTTTGGTTACGCAATCTTCCAAAGCTAGTTGCAGAGAACAGCGAACAGCGAACAGAGAATGAAGTCAGTAGCCCATGACGTAGTCATGGGACCTAGAAGGTATGCGCATAATGCTGAATAACATAGATGCAACTATCCTCGATATACGTGATACCTGCAGCAGCGCATTTGGAGGCGCCGTGTTTGCTCGTGATACCTTGTTGAAGCCAGATGCAGGACACGTCTCCATGGCTTGATCGGCGTTTGATAGCTTCATCGATAATGGCGTCTGTATCCTCTGACGGACGAAAGACATTGACGATATCGATGGTGAAGGGGACGTCTGAAAGTGTTTCCACCACCGACACGTTCTCCACGGCAGGTGTGGCGAATGGATTGACGCCGATGACGTTGTATCCTGCATTGGCCATGAACAACGGGATATCGTGTGCGGACTTGCCGGGACTGCGCGAAAGTCCTACCACGGCGATGTTCTTTGCTGCCCGCAGTGTTTCTATTGCTAGGGTGAGTTCTGGTGTCATTGGATCAGATGAGCGTGCGTAGCATTACCACGCTCTCATAGTTTGTAAATGGTCGCCAATCACACGTACCAACAACTGCATAGCCCCATCGCTTGTACATTGCAATGAGATGTTCTGCTGCATTGGCAGTGTCGAGTGCAACACGTGTTGCACCCTTTTGCATTGCATGAGTCACCGCATGGTCATGCAAGGCGCGACCTATGCCCTTGCCTGCATGTTCGGGGAGTACAGCGAACTGATTCAAGATCCACGTGGTTGGGTGACGATAGAATTCCACCTCGGACTCCGGGTCCGGCGGACGGATCGTTACCGTGCCAACGATCACACCATCGAGTACGGCTACAAACCCAGCCCCCTTGTTGAGTCGGTCTAGGGTGTCTTTTGCGGACTGGTGCGTTCCCCAAAACCGAAGTCCATTCACGGCAAGTACGGCGTAGCCTTTGTGAATGACGTCTGTGATACGCTCTATGTCATCGTCATCATGAAAGGGGCGGATCAAATCCATCATGAGAATTAGGGTATTTTTCGGGTGGGCACATGTACACTTGGGAGTACCAAACTATGACATCACGATCTCGTTTCTCAGCATTCCGCGATGCCGTCAATGCGCAGGAGAGCAACCCCCTCGACACGGTTGTCATCGTTCTCATTCTGCTCTCCGCCGTGGTGGTGGGGTTGGAGACCGTGCCGAGTATCTACAATGCGGTGCCGGGACTCTTTGCGTGGCTTGACCTCTTGATCGTGGTTGCCTTTGGACTCGAGATCGGAATCAAGATGGCCTTTCGCTGGCCACGTCCATGGGACTATCTCAAGGATGCTTGGCACATCTTTGATGTAGTGATCTTTGTTCTGACGTTGTTGCCATACGTTGTCTATGATGAGCAGGGGGCGCTCGGAGCAACACTTGCGCTTCGTGCATTGCGCCTTGCCCGCTCCTTCCGAGCCTTGCGTGTGTTACGGCTGGCCACGGAACTCAAGGGTGTACGAGTGGTGATCGAGACCCTGTTGCGTTCCATCCCCCAGCTGACGGTTGTGGCCATTCTGCTTGGATGTATCGTCTACACCTATGCGGTGATGGGCTATAACCTCTTCCATACCAATGATCCCGAGAACTTTGGTACGCTTGGACTGAGTCTGTTGGCGATGTGTCAGTGTGCCGTTGGTGACTTTGCCGAGATCATGCACACACAGATGAACGCACCTGAGGGATATCCCATCCTCTCACCTCTCTTCTTCCTGTCCTTTGTCCTCATAGCCGGTCTCACCATCTTGAACTTCTTTGTGGGCACCATCCTCTCCGAGTTGGAGTCCGTGCGCGAAGAAGAATCCGAGCAAACCACAGACATCCAGCAAATGCAGGAGCAACTCCGCCAGATGCAAGAAACGCTCGTCAGGATCGAAAAACGAGGGGTGTAGGATACACTCCGGGAGAGTAAGACACCGGGAGTGACTCCGGGAGAGTATGGCGCCGGGAGTGACTCCGGGAGAGTAAGACGCCGGGAGCGACTCCGGGAGAGTAACACGCCGGGAGCGACTCCGGGAGAGTAAGACACCGGGAGTGATTTGTCGCAAAATGGCATCAGAGTTGCCATAATGCATTGCAAAATGGCATCAGAGTTGCCATATTGCGACCATGCCAATGATGAAACAACGGATATTGAAGCCCCCTACCGGCAGCTTTTTCTTGCTTGGTCCACGAGGAACTGGTAAGTCCGTATGGGTACGAAGCACGTTTCCAGACGCAATGTTCATTGACCTGCTCGACCCGGAAGTGTATCGTCTGTATGCGGCCAGACCTGAGCGGCTGAGAGAAAGAATCGCAGCAGAGCCGCACGTGCAAACCGTGGTGATCGATGAGATCCAGAAGTTGCCGGTCTTGCTAGAAGTAGTCCATCAAGTGATCTCATCGGGCCCACCGATCAGATTTGTCCTAACCGGTTCCAGCGCTCGGAAACTGAGAAGAGGAAACGTGAATCTGCTTGGAGGTAGAGCATCGCAGGTCTCGATGCATCCGTATTTGGCCTCAGAGATGGGTGACACCTTTGCATTGGAATCTGCGCTGGAGAATGGTCTTGTTCCCATCGTTGTTGAGTCTGATTCACCATCAGAGACACTTCGAGCATACACATCGCTGTACATCAAGGAAGAGGTGTTTGCAGAAGGCCTGGTTCGAAACACAGAACACTTCTCCCGCTTTTTGGAGGCGATCAGTTTCTCACATGGTGAGGTGTTGACGATCTCGAATGTTGCGAGCGAGTGTGGTGTAAGCAGAAAGACCGTTGAGAACTACATACAGATCATGGAAGATCTCATGTTGGCATATCGTGTACCGGTGTTTACTCGGCATGCAAAACGAGAGTTGGTGGGTCACCCCAAGTTCTACTTCTTTGATACCGGCGTGTTTCGGTCTCTGCGTCCTGTAGGTCCACTAGATGATCGGTCGGCGATAGGTGGACATGCTCTTGAAGGGCTTGTTGCCCAACATCTCCGCGCCGCATGCGACTATGCAGCCGATGGTAGGCAGCTCTATTATTGGCGCACTCGTACTGGTATTGAAGTTGACTTTATTGTGTATGGACCAGATACTCTTGAAGCATACGAAGTAAAAAGCACCGACGTGGTACGTGATGCAGATCTGAAGGCCCTACGAGCCTTTGTTGAGGAATACCCAGGTACCACAGCAACATTACTCTACCGCGGCAGGGAACGCCTTGTTCGACATGGGATAACGATCGTTCCGATAGAGCAATGGATGGAGAGCGTCGCTTAGTCCATCTTCATGGCAACAGTTGTTCTGGCAACGCCGGATGACGTAACGTCAACTTCTACCTTGCGCATAGAGAGAACATGAACAAGTTCATCGATCTGTTCTGTGAGATGTCCGGGTACACGCTCTATACGAACACGTGTAGGTGCAGAGCCCCCTTCGAACATCTCTGATATCACAGTCCGAAGTGCAGTTTCCGAGGACGCTGGGTCTTCGTAGATCGAAAAACCAAAGATCTGCTCGCCATTCTTTGACGTAGTGATGCCGTTTAGTCTGCAATGGTGGGTTCGTATGTCTGTATCAAGCAATGAGAGGGTGTTGACCGATACGTTGCATCGAATGAATGTACGAGGCTGAACGTCCTTGCAGCATCGAAACTGCATGGTGGCAGTCTCTTGTGGAAGGGTGTTTTGCGAGGCATTGTCGAAGACAAGGCTTCCAATCATCACGTCCCGACAGTTCAAAATGTTGAGGTAGATGAAGGACGTGCTTGAACATGTAAGGTCCATCTCAACACTTCGCACGATGGTCCGTGGAGTTGCGCGATACTTCCGCACGGTTCCATTGCTGGCACGGAAAAAGGTAAGTGTTGTGTCTTCCTTGGTGAGTCCAAATTCATCAGCGCCGGTATTGATCCCATCGCCGTAGTTATAGGGAGATAGCCATTTGTATTCATCGATGATTGCGTAGTAGTGAAGGGGCGAGTAGTACACATCCACACCGCCGAGTCCGGGTAGTGAATTCGATGCCAGGTACATTGTATCACTCGTTTGATTAAAGGCCGTATCCGAACGGTAGAACTCTATACCGTCCACTTCATACATCGTCAGCTTCGGCAATGACCTTGCCTTGACATGTGCGGCATCTTCAAAGATCTCGACCACATCCCACATCGAACAACACGCATCCCACAGCTCTACCTGTTGCGCCCCATGCTCTTGATCCACGCGCAGGTTGGGAATGGAATGCAACACCTCTTGACGGATGCTATCTCGCACCGACTGTTCAGTAGCCGCCCCATAGGCCACACGCAGTCGATACAGGTTCACCGCTTGCTGCTCTGCGGTTGGGCCATCGGCAGCAAGAGTGAGGAAGGAGGCGATGAGGAGGGAGAGCATGGATAACCATGTTATTTAGGAGGTAGGTTCCTAAAATACAAGGATGGGCATCACACCAATCCCTTATGGTGCTGCTACATGGACTTCGCGTTGTTTACGTTACTTTTACTCGTGATCCGCATTCTGCTGATATCGCTAGTGCTTCTGGTCCAGACGCCTTTTGTTGTCTCGGCGCAGCTTATTGTGCATGATGTGCATTTCTATGTGCGCCCGCTGAGTGCAGATTCAAACCTATCCTTCACCAAGAGGCTCTCGTCAGATGAGTTTCGTGAGCGACTTGCAGGCGATATAAGGCTCGATGCGATACAATTAAGGGTGATAATCAAATGTACGAGCGAAACACCGATCGACACTACTCGAGTTCGCTATCGTATCACAAATGATGCAACTGGTAAAATTGTCTATAACACGAGTAGGTGGATCACGCTTGAAGCGTTACAAGACACTCTGAACTCTGGCATGAGCCTTTGTGATTCAAATGGTAGAGCTGTTCCTTTAACAACCCGCACGTATGCTATGGCTCCTGATGAATTCGTTATTGTCAGGATGCCGCCATTCGAACCTGCAGAGTTTCTCGATGACGTCATTGGTAGACTGTCATTCGATGCAATTGCACTTGATGCCAAGGACACAGTTCGCCACCTTGCATACAAGGTGAGGAGACTGTCTAGATTTACATTCCCGGATCTGTCTCCGTACACGTCATCGTTGAGCATAATGAGATCGTCAGGAGCCATAATCCCTTCACCTGTGATGTTTGTCAATGGCGGGACAACTGTCTCCTCGTTTGAGAAGACTGGTCAAACGTTGCATCGTAACACCAAATATGAGCACGTATCGAATTCGGACTCGCTTCTAAACCCCGTTATCCGTTTCGATCGGCGAAATGAACAAGGAGCCCCGTATCAAGGGGTTGTTACTGGCGACACTCTCACTTCCTTCCCGATTAACCTTTCACGTTTATCATCGGCTACGCTTTCGATCTCTGCACGCCGCGCATATCCGCATGGGTTAACACACCGACGATGGATGAACGACACGCTGTATGGTCCGGAGCCAACATCAATGTGGGAGAACATTGAATATCCCGGTGACAGTCTTGTTGTCGTGCTTCTCAAGCCATCACCGGATCAACTCAATGGCATTATCAACACCGTTGATTCAAACTGGATTGAACAACCGGTAATGAAAACCGCGTTGGCCATGCGAGAGCCTAACTATCAGGATCGGTTTGATGTGTTCACAATTCCAATCCCCGACTCGATACTCAAGAGTCCTAATGATGGGGCTCGCAATTTCCGATTTCGCATTATGCTGAAGGCAACTGCACGAACTGCCTACGATGACGATGATCCATGGGACGTAGATCGGATAGATGTCCTTGTTGATGATCAACGAGATCTCAGCATCAGTGATGTTGAAGTGCCCCTTGCCTATAGCGTTATTCCATACAAACAAGCGGCATTGGCTCCACTGCGAGTACGGTTGGTGAATCATACGCAAAACCAGCATCGCAGAGTGCGATTGCGGGTAGAGGCATACTCAGTTCGGGACACCTTGAAACGCACTGTCATCGAACGCTTCGTTGACTCCTTCAATGGTCTTGAACAACGCACGATCGATATGCCACCATTCAACCTTTCTGCGGTGACAACATCCGATAGCGATACCGTGATCCTCAAGGCAATGATCTACGAGGGGAATGACACATCGTATGTAGACGAGGTGATACACAACAATACCATCTACAGAAAACTACCCGTCCACCTTAGTAGAAGCCTTGCCTACGACAACTACGAATCAGAGGGGCATCACGTTGTTGCTCAGGAAGCAGGTCGGGCAAACAGCTTTGGTCTGCGTGCGCCGGGTGGGAATCGGAATGACGATTCTATTTCTCGATACGGAGGTACAGATTCACCAGCAAACACTGAGCCTGGTGGTGTCTCGATGTCGTTTACGGTGAGTCAGCGCGACACGATCTTCGGCTACCAATTCGCCTTCGATAGAGATGAGCCACGTCAGGCAACTTGTTTTGTGACCCTCGTACGATTCGTACAAAGTTCATATCAGCAGATCACCGATGCTTCGTTAACACTACAACCTGGTCGCGACGATTCTGGTGTTGTGACTGATACAATCGGCACGTATTCACTTCCTGTACCAATTGCTCTAGAGCCAGGTACCTATAAGCTCACCCTACATCAAGTCACGCATGAAGGTCTCAATCTTTGCGCCACATCAGCACGGGCTGGAGTAGTAGTGCAGACGGCCATTGACAGAGATCCGGAGCTTGGTGCAGAGATCATTGCCGACCCAAGTTGGTTCGTTGATACTGCACAACCATCTTTTCCATTCCGATACGAAAGCACTACAGCGACTGGTCGAATCTTTGTTGGTGACCATGCCTACCGCAGCTACACATATGGAGACTTTGGCGGAAGGGTCAACGCAGCGTTCACATTCAGAAGAGGGACATTCGTTCCCGTGATGCGTGTTATTCTTGGACATCGCTCAGACTCCATTCCAACCTCTGTTGATGCCGTAGCGGTGGCGAACAATGCGCCCCTTATCTCACAATATCCAAACCCAGCATCCTCAGTACTCACTACTTCTGTGATAGGGGGCGGAGAGATTGATGTGAGCATCATTACCATGCAAGGCGAACGTATTATCAGTCAGAGAATACGATCAACTGCAGACATTGATGTGTCGATGCTTGCATCGGGTCAATACCTCATCCATGCAAGTGATGGTCGTAGGTCACATACGCAGACATTCTGTGTGATGCGGTGAGGGATGGTGATGGTTGATGTCCATGTGTTTGAAAAAGTACTACCTTAAAGCCATGGACACAAGCATGTTGCTAGAGGGTGCTATCATTGGTTTGCTGATCGCTGCCCCAGTGGGGTCGATCGGCGTACTTTGCATAAAGAGAAGTCTTGCTAATGGACCAATCGCGGGATTCGCTACAGGGTTAGGGGCTGCCACAGCTGATGCCTGTTATGGGGCGATCGCTGCATTTGGCTTGACCTTTGTTTCAGAGTTTATCACCGGGCATCAAACCGCGATACAGGTACTTGGTATTCTCTTCCTTACCTACTTGGGCGTAACGACCTTCTCAGAAGCACCGTCGCTTGAAGAACAACGTAACGCTAGTGGGAGGGGTTTGCTCGTTGTTTACGCTACTACCGTTCTCCTCACGCTGACGAACCCGGCAACGATCGTCTCATTTGCAGCCATCTTCGCGGGCTTCGGGATCACAACGTCAACATCATATATAGGCGCTGTCCTGCTGGTTGCCGGCGTGTTTATCGGATCTGCTTTTTGGTGGCTTATCCTAAGCAACGGCGTTGGCCTTCTACGAACCAGAGTTAATCACAATGTCCTGGTGTGGGTAAACAGGATCTCTGGGATCGTGATCCTTGGTTTTGCCATTGCATTGTCAATACGACTAGCGTTTAGTTGAGAGTTCGTGAATGCATTGACTACGGGCTGGTTACGTGATCTATTAATTCCTCTACTCATCCAGCGATCGCCTTACGCCATCTCCGGAAGTGTATCACGCCAAATGCTGCGGCAATGAACAGTCCCGGAAGGCCGGTTGTGAGGTCATCGCTTCCCATTGCCAAGTACTGTAGGATCGAGATATACACTCCCATGCTAATGCCTGCCGTGACAGACTTAGCAATGACGACGGATCTTGGCAATCGAAGTTCTTCAAGAAGTTCTTCTTCTCCCGTTAGCACACCATAATATGCGAGAATGCTCTCGTAAGTGACGAAGATGGCTATCAATACAAAGGCAAGCGTTAAGGTAACTGTATGCCAGGCTTCGCTTTCTGAAATGTATCGGCCGTAAAGAGCAATCAGGAGAGCTAAGACTGCTACTATCAACATTGTCCGAAAAGCTGCTCTGTGACGCAGCGTCTGCAGCACTTCGTCACCTTTTGCCGTCCGCGCTAACTGATCATCAAAGACATCATATAGCCAGCTAGTCATGGGTTCCTCTCAGAATGAAGATCGACTCTATTGAACAATCCAGCTCGAGCGCGATAAGCAGAGCAAGTTTGATTGAAGGGGAGATCGAGCCGTTCTCTATGTAATTGATGGACTGGCGACTCACGCCAATGCGCTGAGCAAGCTCACCCTGAGTCAACCCCTTTTCCTTCCGGTGCTCTCGCACAGAACAGATCAATTCGAATGCCATTGTCAAATATAGTTGACATTTTTTGGAATGCAAAAGGGATGGCAATTTTTACAGAAAACAGGGAAAACAACCTAGAAACAACGAAAAAGCCCCTTACGCTGAAAGTGCTGTAAGAGGCTGAATCTTAGGATATTTAGCGGAATTACGGGAAACCGTGAGAAACCGCGGGGTGGTCAGGGAGGGAGTTGAACCCCCGACACATGGATTTTCAGTCCATTGCTCTACCAACTGAGCTACCTGACCAGAAGGGCTACAAGTATACGAAAAAGGTGCTCAATGAATATGCGCAGTATCCTGCGTGAATTTGGGCAGTATCCTGCGTAAAAGCGTTCGGAGAGGCGGAAGTGGTTAGTTACCAATGGGTTGCCGTTGGATAGTATCTGCGGTCGTACTTTCGCCACATCATGACGTTTGTCATTGATGCTCGGGGGAAGGGGCTCTAGGTTGCAGTGGTTGAAACCCAAACGTGAGGCTGGAATGAGAACTTCACTGGTACGACTCCTTTCGTGGGCTATGAGCATCGGAGCCTTGATGTCCGTCGCCGGATCTTCCTTGTCTGCCCAAACAACGGGCAAGACCTTTGGGAACGATGTCTCGTTCGTTACGCCCCCTAACCTCAGATTGTTATCGAATGATTCCATCAATGGGAAACCGGCGTTCGATTTCTTCTTGCTGGTGAAGGCGAAACTCAATGGTATTTATGACATCAGTGGTGGACTCCAGAACTACGAAACGTTCAATGTTGGACAGATCGATGTGTGGGGCACCAACAATGAGAATCGCTTCTGGATGGATATGCATCAAACGCAGATCCGACTGCGCGGACAACGTGAGACAGAAGCGGGAACGTTGATCGGATACGTGGAAGGCGACTTCTGGGGCGGGAATAAACATTTCCGACTTCGCCACGCATGGGTGGACTTCAAGTTCATTCACTTCGGTCAAGACTGGAGCTTCTTTGGCGATAAAGATATCTGGCCTAATGTGCTGGATTGGGACGGCCCCCCGTAAGGTGTATGGCGCAGAGCACCGGAACTGAAGTTCTACTTTGATGTTGCAGAACATTCGCGCTTTGATATCGGTCTGGGTTCCCCAAGCGCAGAAGTGATGTATAGCAGTGACATCGACTCAACGGTCTCCGCTGCATCACAACGTATGCCCGATGTGATCGCAGCATGGAAACAGACAACGTCGTTCGGTCACATTCGTGCCACTGCTATCTTCCGGAACCTTACCTATACAAGCGGTACGGACATCAGATCTGTTCCGGGATATGGGGCTACTGTCTCCGGACTCATCAAGACAAGCTCAGTGTTACCGAATACCTTGCAGTTCCAATTTGTTGCTGGTGCCGGCATCGGTACCTACCTCGCCTCATTCGGCGGATACAACTTCGATGCAGCTCCGAATGCAAAGGGAGAGATCGAAACTGTTCCAACAGTTGGCGGCTGGGCTGCCTATGAACATTACCTCTCCAAGAAATGGCACTTCAACCTCATCGGTGGTCTATCGCTCTTTAGAACACATGAGATAGCAGCGTACGGCATTCCGGGTCCAGGCTATACAGCAGTTGATAGCAAGATCTCACTCGATATGCTCTATGGTCTGGTGAATCTCATGTTCGATCCTGTGCCCAACCTCATCCTGGGAATAGAATACAACTACGGGTACAAGAGATCAACACACACTGGAACGATCACAACGCCAACGGCCGTGGTTAGTTCAATAGACCAATCACGTCCGGCTCATCGGATCAGCTTTGGAATGTTCTTCGACTTCTAACTAACAAAGGATATCAGACCATGAAGAATGCCCTATTCGTTTCGTTGGCCTTTGTTCTGTCCATACATGCAACACCTCTGCTTGGACAAACAACAAACCTTCCAAAGGTGATGATCCTTGCCACAGGCGGTACCATCGCCGGTTCAGCAGAGAGTCAAACATCTGTTGGCTACACATCCGGCGCTGTAACGGTTGATGTGCTCATCAAGGCCGTACCCGGACTCACCAAGATCGCTCGCATCTCTGGTGAACAGGTTGCCAGCATCGGTAGTCAGGACATGAACAATGAGGTGTGGCTCAAACTCGCAAAACGTGTGAACGAGATTCTCAAGGCAGATACGGTTGATGGTATCGTTATCACTCATGGCACGGATACCATGGAAGAAACTGCCTACTTCCTCCAACTTGTGGTAAAGGGGCGTAAACCCGTTGTCCTAACCGGTTCGATGCGTCCGTCAACAGCACTCAGCGCAGATGGACCTCTCAACATCTACAATGCGGTTGCAGTTGCCGGAGATACGGGTTCTCGCGGACGTGGCGTTCTTGTGGCAGTGAACGATAACATCCATGGCGGACGTGAGATCACAAAAACAAACACAACGTCTGTTCAGACATTTGAGTCGCCACAATACGGATTGATCGGCACCACACTCTATGGCAAACAAAGCTTCTTCCGCTATCCCTTCCGCAAGAACACCACAACATCAGAATTCACGATTGACGGAGTAACATCCTTCCCACGCGTCGATGTGATCTATGCACATGCCAACATGTCTCCGGATCTTATCGATGCGGCTGTGAAGAACGGTGCTAAGGGGCTTATCGTTGCCGGTGTTGGTGATGGGAACATGACCACTCCCGCCCTCGAAGCTCTTGCACGCGCTGCAAAGTCCGGCGTAGTGATCGTACGTTCATCACGTGTTCCATCCGGCCACACGTGGCGCAACTCCGAAGTTGATGACGACAAGTATGGCTTTGTAGCAGCAGGGGAACTCCTTCCGTCAAAGGCACGTGTTCTCCTCATGCTTGCGCTTCTGAAGACCAGTGAGCCGCTTGCGATCCAGAAGATGTTTGACACCTACTGAGTCGGGTTCCTCATGTTCATCCTCGATCAGCTATTCGATATCCTCCGCACGAACACAGAGCTTGCATTCTTTCTTGCGCTCGGCGGAGGATATCTCGTTGGTCGGATAAAGATCGGCGGACAACCGATCGGCGCTGTTCTTGGAGTGCTCGTGGTGGGCCTCATTGTTGGACAGATCGGGATCGCTATTGCCGATGATGTGAAGTGGATCTTATTCTACCTCTTCCTGTTTGCCATCGGCTTCAAATGTGGACCCCAGTTCGTACACGGATTGAGGTCGAGCGGTGCGGTTCAGATCGGACTTACCGTTGTCTTCTTTGTTGTAGCTCTAGCCGTGGTCTATCTCTGCGCGGTTCTGTTCGGATTTGATGCCGGTACAGGGGCTGGACTCTTTGCAGGTGCACTCACGGCCTCGGCAGCACTTGGTGTTGCGGGAGACCTCGTGTCCAAGATGCCCCTTACCGAAGCCGAGAGACAATTGTTGATGTCGAACATGACCAGCGCCTTTGCTGCGAGCTACTTCATCGGCGTGATCATCACCACATGGTTTCTCTCGCGCATGGGTCCGGTGATCATGCGTTCTAAGATCGTGGAGGACTGTAGATCCCTTGAGACAGAAATGGGTGTGATGGCCATCGGTGAGGAGCAAGTGTCTGCCTATCGCGCCATCGTCATGCGTGGGTATCGTATCCCTGCCGATATGTCCGGGATCACCGTTGCCGATCTCGAAGCACGGTTCAATGAGGCACGGGTCTTTGTTGAACGTGTGGTCGTAGACGGTGTATCGCGAGATTCGGCTCCAGATCTTGTTCTGCATGAAGGTGATCATGTTGGACTTTCCGGACGGGATGAGGTGTTGGTGAGTTCGTCCAATCCGTTGCGAAGCGAGGAGATCAGCGACAAGATCCTTCTCAATGTTCCAACCCAGAACGTATCTGTTGTTGTCACGTCAAACACCTTCACTGGCAAGCAGATGAGTCAGCTTGGCCAGGAGACACAGGCACGCGGAGTATTCCTCGTCAAACACGAACGCGCCGGACAGGTGTTGCCAACGTCGATGTCAACCGTGTTGCAGTCCGGAGACGTACTCACGATCTCCGGACGAGCGAACGCCGTAGAGAGAGTAGCGCGGTTGTTGGGGAAGGTAAAGGAGACATCCGTTTCCACGGATATGGTAGTTGTTGGTCTCACGATCGTCCTAGGCGGACTCATCGGTATCCCAGCCATGAGGGTAGCAGGAATAGATCTTGGACTCAGCGTAAGCGTGGGTATCCTTATCGGCGGACTTGTACTCGGGTGGTGGTATTCAACACATCCGCGTCAGCCGCGAATACCTGATTCGGTATTGTGGTTCTTTGATTCTGTGGGACTCACGGGATTTGTGGCCGTAACCGCACTATGTGCCGGTCACGCCTTTGTTACGTCGATCCAGGATTCAGGACTAGCGCTCGTGATCGGCAGTGTAGCGGTAACGGTCATTCCACACCTCGCCACCATCCTCATTGGCCGATATGTCTTTAAGGTCCACCCCGGCATCTTGCTCGGTATCAGTGCCGGCGCCGGAACGTCTGCTCCAGGCCTAGCTGCCGTTCAAGAGGCTGCACAGAGTCAGATCCCCACGCTCGGATATGGAGTGACCTATGCACTTGGCAACATCCTTCTCGCACTTGGTGGCTCGATCATCATTTCACTGCTTGCCCCCTGACAAAATCGTTGAGGTACAACTATGATGTGGATCGAACTGCTGATCCTTCTTGCGTGCATCGTTCTCGGTGCTCGATTAGGGGGCATTGGGTTGGGTGCTACCGGCGGAATGGGTCTTGCCATTCTTGTGTTCGCATTTGGTCTGCCACCGGGATCTCCGCCAACAGTTGTACTAGGAATGATCATCGCCGTGATCACCGCCTTGGCATCGATGCAGGCAGCGGGTGGATTGGACTACCTCGTGTTGCTTGCCGCGCGGGTGATGAAGAAGAAGCCGGAGTACATCACCTTTGTAGCACCATACGTTACCTACCTGCTCGTGTTTGCAAGCGGAACACAACACGTGATCTATGCCTTGATGCCGGTGATCGTAGAGGTCTCGGCAAAGGCGGATATTCGTCCGGAGCGACCTCTTTCGATGAGTGTTATCGCATCGCAAGCGGGCGTGATCGCATCACCTGTTAGTGCTGCCATGGTTGCCATGATCGGTGCACTTGTTACATGGAACGTTTCGCTTGTACAGATCCTCTCTGTGATCATTCCGGCAACTCTTCTTGGTGTGTTGATCGGCACACTGTCCGTTGCATGGAGAGGAAAGAAGCTGAGCGAAGATCCGGTGTTTCTCGAGCGAGTTGCAGCAGGAAAGGTGAACCTCTCCGTGTCGACCGAGGTACCAACAGGAGAGAAGCTTCGAAACGCTCGCGGCTCCTTGATGATCTTTCTGCTGGCTATTCTGTGTGTGGTGATCCTTGGGATCTTCCCCGGAATGGTGGATGTAGAGACAGGTCAAGCCGTGATGATCGTGATGTTGGCTGCCTCTGCACTGATCATGCTCATCTTCAAGGCCAAGGCCGACGAGACAGTGAAGAACAGCATCATGCGCGGTGGGATCGTTGCGGTGATCTCCATTCTTGGCGTATCGTGGATGGGTTCTTCGTTCTTTGAAGGGAACAGAACAGAGATCGTGCAGGGCATTGGAGGGATCGTTGAACAGGCGCCCTGGGCGTTTGCGATCGGACTCTTCGTACTCTCTATTCTTCTCATCAGTCAGGCAGCAACTGTTGTGACTCTTATGCCTGTGGCTGTTGCGTTAGGAATGCCCCTTGCCATTCTCATTGGCGTCTATCCGGCTACCAACGGTTCCTTCTTCCTTCCCACCTACGGTACTGTCCTTGCGGCTGTGTCGTTTGATCAGACAGGCAGTACGAGGATCGGGATATATCTGCTCAACCACAGCTTCATGCTGCCCGGACTTGTCACAACGATCTCAACAACCCTTATTGCTCTTGCCTTAGCCAATATTCTCCTCTAGTGAACCCTACGTCAGGACCATTATCATGAAAACGTCAATTGCCGCACTCGCAATGTGTGTTTCACACATGCTGTTCATTTCTCAAACAGGAATGGCACAACAATCATTCCGTACCGAGAGGGATCTGCTTGGTGAAAAGCAGATCCCAAGCGAGGCCTACTATGGCGTGCAAACCCTGCGTGCGATGGAGAACTTCAAGATCTCCGGTGTGATGATCAATCACTATCCGGGATTCATCGAAGCGTGGGCAATGGTGAAATTGGCTGCTGCCCACGCGAACTACGACGTGGGTGCGATGAAGAAGGAGACGTACGATGCTATAGAGAAGGCATGCAAGGCCGTGCTTGACGGAAAGTATCACGATCAGTTCCAGGTGGACTGGTATCAAGGGGGCGCAGGTACATCCACCAACATGAATGCGAATGAAGTGTTGGCAAACATTGCATTGGAGTTGAGCGGACACAAGAAGGGTGAATATGCGATCATCGATCCGCACGATCATTTGAACATGTCGCAGTCCACCAACGACTCCTATCCAACGGCCATCAAGGTTGCCTTCATTCTGCGCAATGCACGGTTGATCGACGAACTAGAGCTGTTGGTACAGTCCTTCCGGGCAAAGGGCAATGCCTTCATCGACATCGTAAAGATGGGTCGGACAGAGATGCAGGATGCCGTTCCAATGACCGTAGGTCAAGAATTCCACGCCTTTGCAGCCGCACTTGAAGGCGAGATCGCCTTTCTCAAAGATGCCGAGCGGTACCTGTATGAAGTGAATATGGGTGCAACCGCCATCGGAACCGGTATCAATGTTCCCAAGGGATATCCGGAGAAGTGTGCAGGCTACTTGGCCGAGCTCACCAAACGTCCGATCGTACCGGCCAAGGACATGATCGCTGCAACGTGGGATCAGCAAGGGTATGTTGTGTATTCATCAGCGCTGAAGAGTTTGGCAGTGAAGCTCTCGAAGATCTCCAACGATCTGATCCTCCTTACATCCGGTCCACGTGCCGGACTCTTCGAGATCAACCTTCCGGCGTTGCAGCCTGGCTCTTCTATCATGCCGGGGAAGGTGAACCCCGTTGTGCCCGAAGTGATGAACATCGTTGCCTTCCGCGTGATGGGTAATGACTACAGTGTTACCATGGCAGCCCATCATGGTCAACTCCAGCTCAATGCTTATGAGCCCCTTGCCGGACTTGCCGTGATAGAATCTCAAAGCCTCCTCTACCGCACATCCATCATCTTCCGAACGAAGTGTATCGATGGAATCACGGTGAATGAGAAGACCCTTCAGCACAACATGGAAACCACAGTGGGTATCGTAACAGCACTCAATCCTGTACTTGGCTACGAGCGTGCAACAGAACTTGCAGCAGAAGCCTACAAGACGGGGAAGGGAATCCTTACGATCATCCGCGAGAAGAAGATCCTCACGGAAGCACAGATCAAGGAGATAATGGATCCTACCAAACTCACCGGACTGGATAAGAGTATCTATCCGAAGAAGTGAGGCACGATGTCCTAGCTAGTAAGGAAAACACCTTGTGCAGTTCCGGAATGTAACCTTTATCCAGGGCACGGGCCTGTTGATTGGTAAGGGGCTCGGTTGTTTTACAGACTTCTAGCAAATACAATAATCGGGGTGGGGGTTCGGCTCGGACGGTGCTACGAGAGCTAGTTTGGAAGTCTTGTCGTTATGTCGCTAACAAGGGGATTATTGATGTCAGCTTCCAGGACCGTCTTCTCTGGCTATCTCAGCTTCGGGCTTTTTTGTTTTTTGATCATTTTCATTGGGTTAAATGCGAATGCTCAAGAATATGGTGTTATTGATACTATTAGGGTATCCGAATGGCTCCAGAAAGTACAGGCCTACTGTGATACGGTGATGATCTTCGAGGAGGTACCCGGAATTGGAGATCCACCCGCTAGAGGTTTTGTCCGACGCGGCAAAAATGCGCAGTGGGACTCTGTAGAACTAGTATCAGGAGCGCAAGCGCAGGCGCCGATGAAGGGATGTGTGATGGCGGGTTCGCAGAATGACACAGACCCGGAGATGTATTGGATCATGCGCGATGCAAGTACGACAAGGATTGACTCTACAGGTCGGCCAGGAGACCGGATCTCTGTCTCCCCGTTGAAACGCATTCGTGTACACCCAGCTAACACACATAAGATCTATGTCCAATTTGAGTATACCAAGTTCGACGGGACTTACACGGCAACGTACGTTACCAACGATGACGGACAGACGTGGAAGGAGATCAATCCACCCATCTACCCGAGCGACGTAGCCAGAGGTCATACACTCGGCTTTGATTACAACTTTCCTAACAGGCTCTATATCTGGATTGATGGTTCTGGTCTATTGAATCCAGACGCACCGGCACACTATCACTATACGGACGACGATGGCGAGACGTTCTACATCTCTCAGGATGCCAACGATCCCATGCGTGAAGCTGGGTATGGAATATGGAGCAAGGGTGGAGGGATATATGCAAACGATTTTGGCATTTGCATAGCCACGGACTCTATTGGACTTCCGCCCGGCTCTTCTACCCAATCGATCTGTCCGCCCTGGCTGGACAACGTACGCAAGTCCCTGCTGCCCAACTACGACCCCTCAACACAGAAACTCAGATATTCCTTCTATGGGCGCAGCCAAACCACCGGCACTATCGACGGCCTTGCGTTTCATCCTGAGAGACCTGAGACGTTTGCTGTGGAGTTTAGGTTCGACACGCTTGTTGGCAATGTTTGGCATCCGAGAAACTTTGTCGCTGCAACATCTGATTTTGGAAATACGTGGCAGTGGATACTCAAAGTGAACGATCTCCGAATGTCTTCGTACAATGGTGTGCGTGCGATCATCATCGATCCCCTTGACAACGGAGTATACTGCTCCTATCAGCTTCTGTTACGTGACAGCACGACCGGTCGAACGACGTATCTAAACTCTTATACCATCAAGTCCACACCGCGAACAACATCGGTGGCTGGTGATGCTCCTGAGAGAACAGACAAGGATTCGCGAGTCTTCCCTAATCCAGTAAGCATCGGAACGCCAATCACAATCGCGTTGACGGCAACGGACGAAGCCTTTGGTGAAGCGATATCGCGAGTTACCTGCTCAACACTTGATGGCAGAATTCTAGAGTCATCATCAACTTCTACACTCTATACGCAGAACCTTGCCCCAGGTGTGTACAGCCTTGCTGTGTTCTGGGGTGGTAACCAAGAACATCACCTAGTTGTAGTGACGAGGTAGAAGCTTTCTCACGCGTGGTAATCACGCGCATTTCTCACTTTGGTGTCTTGAGGGGTATCATGATAACTAGAATATCAGTCACTGCAATGTTAGCAGTGATCTCACTTGGCATTGCATCCAATGCCGCCTTTGCACTGAAGCAGCCCGTGCTTTCAGGCACACTAAAGCCAGGCGGCGTTAGCAGCCGCAACATGGAGCTACTCGACGTAGTAAACATCCATCCAGAGTGGCATGATCAGTTTGAGACCATAGCGGTGGCCTACCCTGGAAAATCCGTGGATGCAACACGTCCAACTATCCCCACCAACGATCACTCGGCTGCTCGTCGCCAATAGTGATCGATTGGCCAATGCGTGGTGTAGTCGCTTGAAGTCCCAATCGGAGTGCTTCCGCCGTGAACCGCTCCACGGGCTCATACCACGGATGTAATGCAAGCGTGAACGCAGCCCAGTGAATGGGCATGGCAACAACGGCGCACAGATCGATGGCTGCTTGCACAGACTCTTCGGGCATCATGTGGATGGCTTGCCACTTGGGGTTGTATTGTCCGCATTCTACGAGGGCAAGATCGAACGGACCATATGTCTTGCCGATCTCTGCAAAGTGCGGACCGTATCCGCTGTCGGCATTGAAGAAGATGCGTGTCAGTGGAGAGGAGATCACCCATGAACTCCACAGCGACTTGTGACGATCCCAGAAGCCCCTTCCCGAGAAATGTCGGGCAGGTGTACAGGTGAAGTGTACATCCTTGATCTGCACAGCCTCATGCCAATCCAGCTCAATGATGTTCGATGGTGATACGCCCCAACGAATGAGATGTCGGGCAACACCAAGGCATACAACCCAATGTTTGACCTTCGGAAGAAGCCTCAACACCGAGCCGTGATCAAGATGATCATAGTGATCGTGGGAGATCACCACTACGTCGATCTTCGGCATATCCTCGATCTCGATGGGTGTGCTTTTGCTGTATCTGTTTCTGCCAAGGAAGGGGAAGGGGGCAGGCACCCGACCCAACATCGGATCAAGCAGGACGCACATGCCGCTGATCTCGAGCATTACCGCAGAGTGTCCGAACCAGGTGAGACGCGGATGGGCTGGCGGCACAAGCAATGAGGCGGGATCCACGCGGACAACCGGCAGATCACCGGACGGCTCACGCTGTGTATTGCGCGCGAGCATGGCCTTGAGGAGACCGGGTACATCACGGAGATGAACGTTGAGTTCGGTAGGTATTGAGTTTCTGAACTCACCGTTGCGCCACTGAGGTGACCGCTCGTAACGAGCGATCAGGTCTGTGGTGAGGGAACCGCCGAGAGCGGGAATGAGTGCTGTGAGGACGGAGCTGAATGACATACGGCGATAGGACGATCTGCAAAGCCCTCAAAGTGTAATTTCATGACGCATGCGCATGCTCACATCATACATCGTACTCATGTGTTGTTCTGCTCTCCTTGAAGCACAGGATGTACAGACTACTCCGGAGAAGCCATCGTGGGAACCTCATGCCATGGCGTATGCCTACTTCACGCCGGACGAGGGTTTCTTTATGATCCCTGTAGCGATGATGGAGAATGACCAATGGCATTTGGAGTTGCGCTACAACTACGAGGACTTCAAAACCGCTTCTTTGTGGGCTGGACCCGTCTTCAGTTGGGAAGGGGCTGTAGGTGGCTACGTCACTCCAATGCTAGGTGTTGTGGTCGGCAACACAATGGGATGGGGTGTTGGCGTGGAGGCCGAAGCATCGTATGGGATATTGAACGTCTATATCGAGAACGAGTACGTCGTTGATGTTCGGTCGTCTGATGGAACGTTCTTCTATAGTTGGACAGAGCTCACTGGATCTATAACGGATAATCTCAGAGTCGGCGCCGTTCTTCAGCGGACACGTGTACTTCATGACGTGGAGGACGTTTCAGCCGGACCTCTTTTTGGAGCAACGGTGTATATGATCGATGCAGCAGTACACTGGCTTGGTCCCGGCTCAGACTATCAGTATTGGATCGTGACACTAGACATAGCGTTGTAAGAATTCAACCGCCCATCAGAATAGCAACACCTACCATTACCAGTCCTAGTGCGAGGACAAAACCTGCGATCACAAGCCGCATAGCCCCTTGCCATCCTGACCACCCGGCCCAGTAATATCCGATCACGGCCATCGTGGCAAGCAAGAGAGCGTTTGAGAACCGAAGAGCTCTCAGATCATCTTCGAGAATGATGAGTGGAAGGATGGCTGGGATGGAACAAATGGCTTCGATGGCTAAAAGACCGAGTCCGCCATACACCTCTTCGCGCGTGAACCATGGCCGATGAGGTTCAGTCTCTCGCGCCACATCTACAATGTCGTGATAGATCTCCTCGCGCATCTCGGGACTGATAACCCCTGAATATTTGTGATCGAATCCCTCGCGGAGTCGGGCAATAGCTGTAGCTCTATCAAGCGAACGGATCTCTGCAACCAGCTTTTCCTGACGTCCACGCTGGAACAGTGAGTTCAGCATGAAGATCGCACCATCGATCACTCCCCATGCGAGCGCACAGCTCACAGCCCCGAGCACAAGCTCATCCGGTGACGCCTCCATTACCCCGCCCGCCAAGGTGAAGGTAAGCAGCATGATCAGTCCGCACAGGATCTCTGCGAAGCGGTCTGACGGTGGGACGTATTTGCGGAGCAGGTTTTGCATGACTCTACATTGTCAGCGTGCTTGGGGTATATATCGGTAGATTCACTGCTCAATGATACCTAAACCGAGGGACATTCAAATACGTAGGCCTAAGTACGGTTGGGTTCTACTACGACGGTTATCATCGTACCATTCCATCATGTGATTCTCGAAGGAGCGACGATGAACAAGCTGATACCACTCGTGGTCATGTCTATGCTGTTGGTCATGTGGCCGGCACACGCTCAGAAGGGTAGCGGTGCAGCATGGAGAGTAACGACACAGGATGACTTTGCAAGCATCCGATATCCGCAGGACCGGGGGCGCGTTGTGCTCGCAAATGGTGCAAAGGTGTGGTCGCATAACACCACTACAGGTCAACTCGAGTGGACAATTGAAGTGCCGGATCACGAGAGTGACGGAGTTGCAATGGTCATGCTCAAGGACAGGTTCCTTGTGAGCTCAACCAAGAACAGTGTTCTCTGTTATGCTACCGCAGATGGTAAGAAGTTGTGGGAGCTTACGCTAGATGGTATCGATCAAAGCGACTACTCAGCATATACCGATGACGATGCTGATCGCGTCATCCTTCGATATAAGGAGAAGATCGTGGAGATCAACGCAACTACAGGCAAGGAGAATTGGAGATCCACGATCAATATGGATCTGCGAGAGAAGGGCGAAGTGAGCCTCTATATGCTCCCGAAAACGAAACGCACGATCGTGTTTACGAAGGACGCAACGGCGGATGTCTTTGACGATGCGTCGGGAAAGAAGATCCTCAGCGTTCCCTGTAAGCCAAACATGGACATTGCGGGAACGAGCAGTGAATGGGTGAATGTCCCGGAAACCGAGAATACGCTTATCCTTCTGGATGAAGACAACGTTGTGATTCTTGATGTAGTGAATGGCAAGGAGCTTGCGCGTCTCCCCTTCAAGATCGATGGTGACTTGAAGCCCCTTTATCCAGACACGATCGGCTGCATGATCCTTGGTGCCGATGCATTGATGTATGTGAACACGTCCAGCGGCAAGTCTGTGCAACGTCCGTTCTCCTACTCCGACATGCGTGGACAAAGTCTGTTGAATGTGAATGGCAAGTGGCAGATCTGGATGGCATCTGTTGACAAGATGGTTGTTCTCGATGCAGAAGCACCTGCTCTGTTATGGGAATCTGCAGCTGGTGACAAACAATACGCCGGGTTTGCTCATTCGGTGTTTGCTCCTAAGGGCGGAGTAAATGAAAACGGGGGAATTGTCCTCGCCGCCTATGTAGAACCGCGCTCCGACGGAGACAATCCCGGTACATATCTCTATGCCCAAGGCATCAATGCCCAAACAGGCAAGGTGGTGTATAAGAACGTGATCACCGTTGCTAAGGACGTGATCTCTTCCAAGGAGTTCAAGGACATCGGCATGTGGTATTCCCTGTTTGAGCTAAAGGGTACCTCTTGCATCGCCGTTACATCTCGCGAGTCGTTGCTGAATCCAACTACGAGAACCGAGCCCGGAGAAGGAATTGTTGCCTTCAATAGCAAGACCGGAGTTGTTCAATACGGCCAGTATTTCGCAGTTGCTCAGGGAATGGACGAGGACTATGGAGAGCCGCCCGTTGAGTGGATACGTGGAGTGGCCTATATGGCTGGTAACAGATCTGTTGTTGCAGTGGACCTGGCAACGGGAAAAAAGTTGTGGACGATCGACAAGGAACTTGGTGGTCAGGCCTTTGCTCTAGACCAGATCGATGGTGTGGTATATGCGAAGATTGGAAGGAAGCAATACACAGCAGTCTACACTCTTGGCAATGACAGTTTCTTAGCCAACTACACAAGCACGTCCAGTGCTGATAAGTTCACTGCCTCTGACGTATGGTCATCCAAACCCTTTGGCTTCACCGCCATCGATGCCTCCACGGGGAAACTGCTCTGGCATATGGGAGTAGAGACCGATCCGGAAATGGCCGTTGGGAAATTCAAGATCCGTGGTAACAAGGTGATGAAGATGTTCTCGTTCCGTGACTTTTTTGATGAATCAAAGAAGCAACTGTATTACTCCGATCTTGACAACGTATATGCATTGAAGATGGGCCCACAAGGCGGCACTCATGCATGGACCCTGTCATTGGACGACGCAGGTCTCGGTGATGTTGATTATGAGAATGCCTTTGGTTACGACACCAAGGAACAAGTACTCACGCAACCTGTGAAACTGAACTGGGATGGAAAGTCGCTTGTCATGTTCGGTCAGGACGCCATTGGAGCACTGAATACATCAAGTGGCAAAACAACCTGGGTCCACGAATGGCGGTATGCTAGAGACAAGGTGAAATACGTCCCTCGGATGATCGGGACAAACCTCCTCTATTCCGTTCGAGGTAAGATCGTCTACCTTGATCTTGCAACAGGTTTAACTCTCTGGTCAGATGAGATAGCCGATGACGCCTCCATCAGCAGTATTAAGGATAGCCCCTTTCTCATCACGTGGGATGATGATGTGCTCGCCGGCTATAAGCTCAAGTAGCGACGAGTCTGTTCGTGAATGTTAAAAGCCGGTAACATGTCAAAAGTCATAGTCCACTCCTTGGGGTACTCCTAGGTTTGGACTATGACCTTTGAACCCGAATCGATTCATTCTGATCTGATTCTAGCTCTCTCCGAGCTACGTTCGAGTGCCGTTGAGACTCAGGACGAGTTTGCCGAATCGATAGAGAGAGTGCATCCAAAGTATCGTGACTCGGCAAGGAACCTTGCCCATTATCTGGCTCTTCGCAGGTCTGATGTTCGTGAGTTGCAGGATGAACTGCACTTCCTAGGCCTGAGCGCCTTGGGAAGAAGTGAACCATGTGTTCTTAGCACGCTTACAAACGTCATCGCAGCACTGAAATGCATGATGGGAGAAGAGTACATTACAGAAGAACCGGTCACCACTACCGTAAATGCCAGAACCGGTCCGATGTATCTCTCAGATCACGCTCGCACGTTGATGGGAACACCGAACGGTGAGAGAGCAGCGCGTATCATGGTTACGATGTCGAGCGATGCAGCAACCGACCCCACGCACGTGCTAGAACTCGTACGGTCGGGCATGGACATCATGCGGATCAATACTGCACACGACAACGTTGGTGCGTGGAAGGCGATGATCAGCAATCTTCGCGCGGCTGAACAACAGACCGGGAAGAAGTGCAAGGTCTACATCGATCTCGGCGGACCAAAGTTCCGTCTCGGACCGATGGAGCGTGTAAGGGTTCGTAAAGGTGACATCATTCGATTTGCAAAGGGGCTCCATGGTTACGCCTGTGATCTGCGATCTCCCTCAGAAGAACGGATCCTTCTCTCGTGTGAACCGGAAGAGGTATTCGATGCTGTTCGAACCGGTGATCCGTTGTGGATCAATGATGGCAAGGTCTCCTCACGTGTGATCGACGTCTACGAAGGTGGCTTTGAAGTGGAGATCGTTCGCACAAAACACGGCGGTGCTTGGCTACGCGCCGAAAAAGGGATCAACCTGCCCGATACGCCATTACAGATCGATGCGCTTACGAACGACGATGTGAAACATCTCGAGCAGCTCGGCCAGTTTGCCGACATCATCGGCATGAGCTTCGTACGATCAGCACATGATGTTGCTTCGCTCTTCAACGAAATGGAGAGACTTGGTCTTACAGATCGTGGCGTAGTGGCGAAGATCGAAACCCAGGACGGATTTGAACATCTGCCACAGATCCTCTTTGAAGGACTCCGTCACCCACCATTCGGGATAATGGTTGCACGCGGAGATCTTGCCGTTGAGATCGGCTTCGAACGTCTCGCAGAAGTACAAGAGGAGATCCTCTGGCTTTGTGAAGCCGCCCACGTACCGGTGATATGGGCTACTCAGGTCCTTGAAGGTATGGCGCAAAAAGGCATTCCTTCTCGCGCAGAAGTTAGTGATGCCGCGATGTCTGTACGAGCAGAATGTGTGATGCTGAACAAAGGTCCGTACATCGTTGATACCGTACAGTTTCTCAGCGACATCCTTCATCGCATGGCAGAACATCACTCGAAGAAGCGCTCCCTCCTGAGGAAACTCAGCGTTTCAGGCGTTGCTGCGAGACAGAACAGCGGAGTGGAGTGATCTATCCTTGGACAGTCCTCCGGATAATCTCCTGGACAATCTCCTGGACAATCTTGCTAACGCAATAACCATAAGCAATGTAATGACTTGCCAAGATCACGGACCAAGGTTTGGACGATCTCTTGGACAATTAATTGGACATAATAACTGACCACTACCTTGCCCTCAGGACGTCCATCACAGATGCAAAGCCCATAAGCGGAGTAGCCGAGTAGTGTTCCTACCTCAAAACCCAACGGGAAGAACACACCGGCATCAGTGCTTGATGAGTCGGCGTTGAATTAAAAGTATGATGTTGTTCCTTGAATTACTCAACGTATTGAGTTAAAATTCCAAGGTTAACTAAGTGCTCAGGACTAAACGAACTTACAGCCACGTGTTATCTGTTGCCATGACAACAACTACCGTTGACCTACCAGCATTTACCTTGCGTGGTATCGCACGCACATTCAACACAGAAACGCGACATCAGATCCCCCAATTATGGGACGAATCTGTGCCGCGTCTGTTCACGTTGCCTGGTCATGATCCGCAAGCACTCTACGGTGCATGTATAGATATGATCGAAGGGGATGGACCCGATTGTGGATTTGTCTACATGGTGGGAATTGCTGTGGACCCCTCAGCCCCTTCTCTCGATGGGATCACAACTGTACCCGTGCCTGCCGGACGATATGCAATTTTCACGTACGATGGCCCCATAGCCGGATTCCCGCAGTTCATTGATGCTGTGTGGAGAGAACACCTTCCAGCTACGGGGCTCATCAAACGCAATGCACCGGACTTTGAGAAATACGACGAACGATTTAGCGCAAAGAGTGGCGATGGAGTGGTGGACTACTACATCCCCGTTGCCTAGCCTCGGGCTTAAGCCCGAGGTCAGCCTGCGTGCTTGATCTCCCAGATTCCATGGATCATGCCTTCTGGGTCGGTGAAGTAAGCCACCCAGCCCATCTCGCCAACTTCCATCTTAGGAACAACCACTGTTCCACCGTTCGCTTCGATCACCGGAACAGTGTCATCGATCGATGCAACGCTGATCGTATTCACCAGCGGTTGGCTTGGGTCATTACGCTTCATGATCGCTCCACCGATCCCCATAGCCCCTTCTTCACCTGCAGCTGTCAGATAATAGTCACTGTCACCATATGCTTCGAACTGCCATCCAAAGACGTTTGTGAAGAACGTCATCTTAACCTGTGGATCCTCTGCAGGGATCTCAAAATGAACAACCTTAGACATGCTACCTCCCAGAGTGAAAAAAGTATAACCACCAGCTTTCGCCAGCGGCAATAATGGGGGTAAGGACAGAAAGAATGCTGTAAAGGTTACGTAGCACTGGCCTCGGGCTTAAGCCCGAGGCTACCGCGGGATCGGACTCCAGCCCCTTCTCTCAAGGATGGCCATGGCGTAGTTCATCATACGCCGGATGGTAGGGGGCTCACCGGCAAACACCTCGGTCTTTGCCTCTTTGTCGTTCACAATGATCACGAGCTCACAGTGTGTGAGGTCGGGGTGTTCTGCTTCGTAGGTAGAGTCGTGATAGGCCGGAATAATCGGCTCTTGAGCACAGTCAGCCAGCATCATCGACATTGTATCGAGTTCTTCCGGAGTGAGCATGGCAGTGAACGTGGCCTTGCCGCGTGCCGCTCTATTGGACCACACGCTCATCCACCCATCGGTGTAGAGACGATAGTGATACATGAGGCACACATCACCGCAGGAGTGACACTCACTGTTGAGGTATGTAACGTGGAGGTCCTTGGCAAGGGCAGAAGTAGAGATCAGCCCCGGAAAATCACCGTCTTGAACGAACTCTGCTATCTCGCGTACATCACCCTCGGTATACGTCACGGCATCAACCAACGGACGCGTGAAGGAGCGTCCGGGTAGTTCACTCTCTGTGTAGGCATCCAATACAGAGATCACGATGTGATCAATTCCCCAGAGTTTCTCACAAGAATCAAGCTTCACGTAGGCAAGAAGTGCTGTTATGTCGAGGTTCAACGTACTACCAGTATGCGAGATAGTACCAACGGTCTCATACGTGGCATCCATCGGCCCTGAATAGTCGATCGCATATGTGCACGGATAGCCGAGCATGTTACTGTTGCGAGTTCTTGTTCTAGGGGGCAGTTGGCGCGTATTTGAGGCGTCCGGCCAGGTTTGGGCAGCCGCGGTGTTGGAGAATGTTGCATCAACCACATTCTTCCCGTCTGCCATCACCATGAACCGGTCATTGGCATCTGTGCCCTGCCACGGTCCGATGATGTGCCATCCCAGTTCGATGCGCACCAAGGAGTGTCGAGGAAGACCCTTAAGGGTCATCCGCAGCGCGTCGGCAGCGCCAAAGGGACCCAATAACCGGATCCCACGCGGTGACCGGGAAACGCGCGGCACAGTCATGGTTGTGCCCTGTCGCAACGCCCAGCTGGTCATAGTGCTATCTGCCGGTTTTGAAGGGTACCACTCCTGCAATACCGTGCGACCCCCACGTTGTGCGGAGGCCGTTGAAATGGCAGTAATGAACCCTGCCAAGACCAGTAGTCGATGCATTCCCCATTTGCCCATAGCCCTAATGTAGTCAAGGCGAGCTGATGTTCGTTCAGGAATGTTGCGTCCTTTTTAGCCCCATACCGTCTTACTCCATACAAGCAGTATTTTTCAATCCACTAGGGAGTTTGATCATGGCTACTTCATCAGATTGCTGCACCACATGTACATGTGAGTCTTGCACCTGCACCTGTACGTGTTCATGCAGCAAGTAGAACACAATTGGCAAGAGTATCGAACACGTCTGGTTCGATTTGTTCGAAGCAAGGTTCACAACGATGTGATTGCCGAAGACATCGTTCATGACGCGCTTGTGAAGGCATGGACCAAACGGTCCACACTTCGCGATGAATCGATGCTCCTGCCGTGGCTGTTTCAGATCACCATGAATGCCGTGCGCGACCATCATCGCGTGCGGCATCATGATGTTTTGTCGGACATTGACCCAGTGGACCAGCCAACTTCCGAAGACCTACATCACATTGCCGTGTGCCTTACTTCTATGATCGCAACGCTCGAGGAACCATATCGTTCAGCTGTGCATCGAAGTGAGATCGATGGTGTGCCTATGCGTGTGATCGCCAATGAGCTCAACATTTCCCTTTCTGGTGTAAAGTCGAGAGTTCAGCGTGGCAAAGCCAAATTGAAAGAGCAGGTTATGGCATGCTGTCAATTTGAAGTGAATAGAAGAGGCCAGATAACAAATGGTGATGAACATCATTGCACCAATCCAGACTGTGGGTGTCAGGCGGCATGATCCGAACCCTTCTCATTCTCGTGTTTGCTTCGGTTGTAGCTGTTTCACAAGTAGTGACACCGGCACTTCCGAATACTGATAGTGTTGTGACGTGTTTCCCTGACACCACGGGGTATGCGCGACTCACTGTTGGATCGAATGGCAGGATGTTCACAGATCTCCAGTCGGCGATCGATGCAGCACAGCTAGGAACAGTGATCGTTGTCGATGCAGATCAAGTCACCGAGGGAACCATTGTGCTACGCAAGAAGGATGTTGGCAGCGGATGGATCATCATCATGCCATCAACCATCAACGCACTTCCCAACCAAGGGCTACGGATCTCACCCACCATGGCGTCCGTGATGCCGCGCTTTGTAACAACAAATACAGCAGGTCATCCGGCGGTGCGCACAGAGTCGGGCGCACATCACTATCGACTGATCGGAATAGAGATCACGGCCGACGAAAAGGTGCAGGAGAGTTACGGACTTGTCTTTCTTGGTGACAACGGTCCAGCGCAGACAACACTCGAAGAAGTGCCGCATCATCTCATCATCGATCGGTGCTACATCCACGGTCACACCAATGGAACCGTGATGAAGTTTGGCGTTCGTCTCGATTGTGCGAATGCCGCCATCATTGATTCCTACATCTCGGACTTTCACAGTATTGGCTTTGATGCACAGGCCATTGCCGGCGTAAATGGTCCCGGACCGTTCAAGATCATCAACAACTACCTCGAAGCATCGGGAGAAAACATCATGTTCGGTGGAGGCGCGCCGAGCATTCCCAACCTTGTTCCGTCGGACATCGAGATCCGTCAGAACCACATGTATAAGCCCCTTACCTGGCGTGTTAGTGATGCTACCTACGCCGGCAAACATTGGACGATCAAGAACCTCTTTGAACTGAAGACAGGTAGAAGGGTGCTCCTCGATGGAAACACGCTGGAGAACTCTTGGGCAGATCTCCCGATCGGTCAGAGTGGCTACGCCATCCTCCTTACCGTTCGAGCTGAAGGGGGCAAGGCACCACAAGCCGATGTGAGTGATGTTACGATCACCAATAACATCGTTCGCAATGTTGGTGCAGGAATCACGATCTCCGGATCGGATGATATTCCCAGTACCAGATCGTCCCGGATTTTGATCGCCAACAACCTCTTCACAAACATCAACGGTCCGGCATTCGGCGATGGGAACGTGAGTGGTCCCAATGACGGTACCTTCCTCAAGATCGGCAACCCAGAGAACGTCTCCGTGGTCGGCAATACGATAGAGCAGACAGGTCCCATCACATGGGCATTCAAACCCACAAGCGGATTTGTCTTCACCAAGAACGTTGCGAATTGCTTCCGTTCAGCCGGCGGATATCAAGGCATCTATGGTCCGGGTAAGGCAGAAGGCGATGGAACCATTCAACACTACTTTCCCGATATCACAGACGCTAACCGACGTTTCAGCGACAACGTGTTGATAGGGGGCAATGCATCTCGGTACACTGAGTTTGGTCCGATGAGTAAGAATGTTTTTCCAACTAGTGCTGTCGGCGTTGATCCTTCTCTTGGTCTTCAACGCGACGTCTTGGATTCAGCTTTTGCAAGAAAGATCGTCTGTGAGGCCACTACCAGCACAGTGGAACACGCTTCAGCCACTCCACACACATGGATCCAACCACAACCGGCGAGTGATCACCTCCTGATCACTACGGTCTACTACGGAAACAGTACGTATCACCTTGTGGACGCAACCGGACGTACGGTTCTCCAGGGCGAGTTCGTGGCTTCACCTGCACTGATCAACATCTCTTCACTTGCAACTGGCACCTATGTGATTCGCATGATCTCCGGCAGCACGATCGAAACACGAACGCTCTCGATCCTTCGTTAATGCTGTCTCAAGGGATCATCGCAATCCCAAACCCGTTCACGTAAAAGAACCACCATGGAAACCTCTACAGAACTCAAGGAACTCGTTCGCACCAAATACGGCGAGATCGCCCAGCAATCTCATGAGCAGAACGCGGCATCATGTTGTGGTGTTGGCGGATGTTCAACGGTGGACTACACCATTTTTGCCGAGGACTACACCAAGCTCAAGGGATATGTAGCCGATGCGGATCTTGCCCTTGGATGTGGTGTGCCAACCGAATTCGCACAGATCAAGGAAGGCGACACAGTTGTTGATCTGGGATCCGGTGCCGGCAATGATGCATTTGTAGCAAGAGCAATCACGGGCGAGAGTGGGAAGGTCATCGGTATCGATATGACACCCGAGATGATCGCCAAGGCGCGGGAGAATGCCGACAAGCTCAGCTTCAACAATGTCGAATTCCGTCAGGGTGATATCGAGAACATACCCATTGCTGCCAATCGTGCAGACGTGATCATCAGCAACTGTGTTCTCAATCTTGTACCGGATAAACTCAAGGCCTTCCAAGAGATGTTCCGCATTCTCAAACCCGGAGGTCACTTCAGCGTGAGCGACATCGTCCTGCGTGGTGAACTACCGGAGCCCCTTCGCAAGGATGCGGAGATGTATGCCGGCTGTGTATCGGGAGCCATCCAAGAATCAGACTACCTTCGCATGCTCTCTGAAGTAGGCTTCACAAACATCACCGTCCAAAAAGCCCGTCCCGTTGTTCTCCCGGATGACATCCTCTCGGCGTATCTCACCTCAGACGAGATCACAGCAATGAATGAGAAGGGGCAAGGCATCATCAGCACAACCGTATACGGAGTGAAGCCTGTAAATGTGTGTGTGCCAGGCGGTGGATGTTGCTAAAGAGTTATGACGTTATGACAATTATGACGTTGTGACGTCATTTCGTCTTCGGTTCAGGATAGATATGTACTTTTACGGCCAAGTATAGTCGTTTCATAGATTCTAACGAGGGTAGAGGGTATGAAGATCCCGAAAAAGGTATTAGACCGCCTTGGTGCGACAGTGAAGGTATTCCAAGCAGTAGCAGTGCTTCAAAAGACAAGAGATGTGTCAGAGGCCGACACTGTGACACTTGTTAAAGACATTCTTGCTGATTCCTTTGGCTTTGACAAGTATCTAGAGCTCACCAGCGAGCAGCAGATACGAGGTACGTACTGCGACCTCGCTGTAAAGATCGACAACAAGATCCGCTATCTGATCGAAGTGAAGTCTGCAGGCGTCACTTTGAATGACTCTCATCTGCGACAGGCGGTCAACTACGGAGCTAATCAGGGTATCGAATGGGTTGTACTCACAAATGCCATTGATTGGCGACTCTATCGTATCAAGTTTGGTCAGCCAATCGACTTCGAAGAGGTGTCATCCTTTAATCTCACCTCTGTTAATCTGAAGAACGATGATGATCTGAACAGGATCTTCTTGCTTTGTAGAGAAGGACTAAGCTCAGATGCGATGGACGTTTTTCATCAGCAAGCGCAATTGGTTAACAAGTTTACCATCGCACAGATATTGATGAGTGATCCGGCTGTATCGGTTGTTCGCAAAGAGCTCCGGAGGCTCTTTCCAGAGCTCAAGGTTGAACAAGAACAGATATTGGATATCCTCGTGAATGATGTCCTAAAGCGGGAGGTAGTTGAGGGAGACAAGGTGAAAGAAACCCAGCAACGCTTGAAGAAAGCACTACAGAAGGTCGCTAAGCAGACTGCTGCAAAGGCCGGACAAACTTCGAGTTCCACGCCTACTTCAGCCGTGCCGCCTGCAACTGCGAGTGACTCCGAGGGATGATAGAGAAGATTCGCTATCGCATCGATAACCTCTTTGCGAAGGGTACGTGGGCGCTCCTTTTGGTTTTGGGTGCGTCGATGGTGGTTCTGATCGCAGTGATCGCTGTCGCGATGGCGTTCGCTGGAGTATCACCAGGAGAGGAAGCGACATCTTGGGACACAATATGGACGATCTTCACGTACACGTTTGATCCTTCCGGTGTGCCGTATGAAGATGGCGTTTGGATCTACAGATTACTGATGTTGCTCGCGAGTCTGGGTGGGATCTTCATCCTCTCGTTGCTCGTGGGTATTCTGGCAAATGGCTTTGCAGACGCCGTTCAGACTCTGCGCAAGGGAAAGTCGATCGTGGTTGAGTCGGGACATACGCTTGTCCTTGGATGGGGCGACCAGATCTTCTCGGTTCTTCATGAGCTGATCGCTGCGAACGCGAATGTGAAGGGGGCATGCATCGTTGTCCTCGCTGATACAGACAAAGTAGAGATGGAGGATGCGATTCGGACACGCGTTGGCGATTCTGGTTCAACACCTATCGTGTGTCGGTCCGGTTCGCCGATCGACGTCACTGATCTTGCGATCGTTCGACCATCAGAAGCAAAGAGCATTATTATCCTCGATCCGTTGACGGAAGATCCGGAGATCGGCGATGCATATACGATCAAGACCCTCCTGGCTCTGAATCGCCTAGATGCGGATCGGCCAAATGGTGCGATCGTGGCCACCATGCGTTCTGAAGCAAACGTCAAGGTGGCGGAGCTTGTAACGGGCGGACGGGCTCATATCATCCCCAGTGAGGTGATGATCTCGCAGATCATCACACAGACATGCCGTCAACCCGGACTGTCCTTGGTCTACGCTGAGCTACTCGATTTTGACGGCGATGAACTCTACATCCATAGTGAGCCGAGACTCGCCGGCAAGACGTTCGCTGAGGCGTTGCTATGGTATGAAACATCATGTCTCGTCGGACTGAAGTATGCCGACGGTCAGTTGAAGCTGAATCCGCCGATGGATACGGTGATCGCAGCTGGTGATTCGATCATTGCACTCAGTGCAGATGACGATACGATCGTTCTGCGTGAGCAACGTGCATCGATCAATGAATCTATGGTGGCAAGAAGGTTGCAGCGGACACCTGCTTCCGAGCGCATACTTGTGCTTGGATGGAACGAACGGGGCAGATTTATCATCCGTGAACTCGATGAATACGTCGTGGAAGGAACGGAGATCGTTGTTGTCGATCACGTGGACAGGGCTGAGGACGTGGAGATCATTCGTAAGAACGTGAAGCGCTCACGTCCTTCATTCAGGCAATCTCGCACCACGTCTCGCAGCGTGCTCGATGAACTTGATGTTCCATCCTTCAATAGTGTGATCGTGCTTGCTGATACCACGCTGGACGTGCAACAAGCAGATGCCAGAACGATCATGACGCTGATCCATCTGCGGGATATCACATCAGCCTTCCCAACGGTGAACATCGTAACAGAGATGTTGGATGAGCGTAATCGTTCCCTGGCCTCCACAGACGGGATCAACGATTTCATCATCAGCAATACGATCGTTTCGCTCTTGCTTACGCAGATCGCTGAGAACCAAGACCTACATGCAGTGTTCCGCGATCTCTTTGATGCAGCAGGCAGTGAACTGTACCTGAAACCCATCACGGAGTATATCTCTCCCACTCATCAGTACACAATGGCAACGTTGGTCTATGCAGCGGCACAGTGTAATGAGATCGCCATCGGACTCAAGTGCAAGGTCAATGGAGAGTGGGCTGTACGCCTAAACATCCCTAAATCCGAAACTCTCACCTTCTCAAACGATGACCTCGTAGTCGTCATCGCCGAGAACTAACCGTCATACCGTCATAACTGTCATATCGTCATAACCGTCATTAGAATCTGATTCCATACCACACCACATTCGGCAAGATCCGTACTGCAGGTGCTGGCAGGTGATAGAGGTGGAGTACTCGTAACACATCTCGTAGCCAAGGGGCAAGGTTTGGAATCCGGTGCAGCTGCCAATCGAGAGACAGATACACAACGTGTTGTCCGCCACCGTTGCCATCAAGGTTCTGGACGCTATGACCAATGGCAAGTCCGAGCCATGGTGGAAACCATGATTGCCATGAGGTTGGGGCAACATCGTAGGCGTTGAGCGTTAGCCAATGTGTGGTGGATGTGTAATCGTCGATAATGGCGTTGTATTGACCGTTCTTGAATTCGTCGGAAGGCCAGAACGACAGCTGAAGATCGATACTGCGCAAGGCGGGTATGTATCGCTGTGCCACGGGCAGAGAAGCCCCGATAGTATTGGCCGCGATATCGCCCCAGGAAAAACCATAGCCGGCGGAAAAGCCATCCCGGATCTCAACGTAGGTCTGGTAGGTCATCGCTACGCCAAAGCCCGACCAAGCGGCAGTTGTGGAGTCCATTCCACACCACCGAAAGAGATCGGAGTACACCGTTGATGCGGCATAGGAGAAAACCATATGTCCAAGCTTATCGGCATTGAGCGCGTAGGTGTAGTCTGTTGTGGTATTCACATGGAAGGGGACCTTTTCACCCTTCCACCAAAAGTCATTGACCAAGGCATGCCCTACTACGAAACCTGCAATGGTCACCCCACCAACAACGCCCAGTCTCACGGGATCGATGGTAGGGGGCATCTGGTTCGCATTTGTGTCTTGTTGAGAGACCACACGCGCCGATGTCAGCACCATAAGAGCAATGATGTATGCTAAGAATCGCATCAGAATCGTGCTACGATACCGATCAGCGCACCGATGCGCAGGAAGTATCGATTGATCTGAACACCGCTAAGTAACCCTACGAACTGATCGAAGGAAGATGACGATGCATCGTCCACAAAGCCCCCTCCAACAATACCACCAGCTGTGATCACTGTTTTATCAATGGTGAACTGCCAGCCAAGAGTGGCATGGTAGAGGTCGTAGTTCACAATGGCTTCATCGGCTTCATCCTCCGCCTTAAGCGAAGATCCATCGCGGATGAGGGAAACGTACAATGAAGTGGTAGCGGTCATTTGTTGGCGCATGGCTAGGCCAACATTGGCAATGCCGTACCGTTTCACTGTTGTGCCATAGATGACGGTTGTTGCCGGAATAGTACCGGTGAAGGGTTCAGGTTGCAGGGGGGTATAGGAGTCGAGTCCGTCGAACCACTCTACGGTGAGGAATAGCGTTGTTTTGGGCGCATACCACGTTGCACCGAAGGCAATGGAGAGTGGTGTTTTGTATTGTGCCTCAAGTCCGGTCTGTCTATTGCCGTAGAGGGTAACAACGGAATCGTTGATGATACTCGTTTGTGAGGTACGGACTTCGCCAAAGGTGTTGAAGAGTTTCAGGCTTGGTGTGGTAAGGGACAAGCCAAGACTGATAGGTCTTCCGTCGTAGAAATAGCCTGCCTTGGCGAGAAATCGAATGTTGTCGTACGTCTGGTAGTCTGTATGACTTGTAGCGCCGGAGGTATTGGGTCCGGATATCCCAGTTGTCAACGCCGAAGAATACGTTGACGCAACAGCAGAGAAGTAGCCGGTGATGCCGATCGCATGTTCTTTGCCGAACGATCTGGACCAAGTGATCCCGAACCAAGAGTCGAAAAGTTCGCGAATGATAGACCCGGTGACAACATAGTTCGTATCGGCACCGGCAGGTGAATAGGCGATGCCGTTGAGGTTCATTCGGACGTTTGTGCGCTTAAGAAATGAGAGCTGGAGAGATCTTGAACCAAACAACTTGATCGGAAGGTTAACGGAGACGAGGGTTGGCAGCGGCGCTGAAGATCCTGACCGAAGCTCAAGATCGAGGTCCTTTGCCTCAATTGCGGTTCGCGACCAGTTGAACGAGATCGCCGTTTGCAATGCAGTGGTATCTGGGTAGAACGCCAATGAAGCAGGGTTGTAGTACGTCGATGCAAGGTCAGTGCGAGATCCCACCACTGCGCCACCGAGCAGCCATGACTCTGTTCCGTATTGATTTGTCCAATAGTGCGAATCCTGTGCCACCAAGGGATGCGCGATTACAGCAAGAGCAAGGATGGTAATGATGCGAATGAGCATGGTCATTCGTTCAAGATGGCGAATCGCTCCCACCCACGCAGGTCAAAGTGCCACCACTCACTCGGCAACACGTCAAAACCCGCATCGGACATGATGTTCTGAAGAAGTTTACGATTCTCAAGAACTGCAGGATCGAGGTTTGTATAGGTTGCAGCTGCACGTTCTGTGAACTCGTCATAGCCGGTACCCATGTTAAGCTCGTTACCGCTACTATCGCATAACGTAAGATCAAGGGCACATCCTCGATTGTGACGAGAACCCTTTGCCGGATCTGCTACGTATCGTTCGTCGGGCACGATGCTCCACATCAGACGTTGTATGCTTAGGGGGCGATAGGCATCATAGACCTTGAGTTGGAGTCCACGTGCACGTGCCGCGCGCTGAGCCACAGCCAGGCTCTCCGCCACAATGTGACGTGCGGAAAGTGTATCGCTGGTGTATAAGACACGTTTCGTGAAGTTGTCCGCTGTGGCGTACCGTACGTCAGTCAGCAGGTCTGGAACAACCACATGCAATGGAACGAGGACTGTATCCCTTGGCTGTGTTTCAAAGGTCATGGTGATCATGCAGACTGTAAGGAGCGTAAGCATGTTCCAATCTACATCACCAGCCTATAAGAAGGTCTTGTCGGTGAAAGAATGGCCCCCTCTTGATCGTAACTTCGCCACGATGTGGAGGTCGTTTAACTAGCAATCGGAGACCCGACTTCATGTTTGTCTTTTCATTGATGTTCTGTTTTGCCGTGATCATGGGATCAACTACTATCCTCTCTCAGGATACCCTGCCGGTGCGGTGGGACTACAGTGATCTCTACGTCTCATACCCGGCCGAAGCTAGGGATCATCAACTTGAGGGTACAGTGGTCGTCTGGGTCCGCGTTGACGAGCGTGGTAATGTGAAGTCGTGGCGTATTGTGAATTCAATGAGTGATCCCCTAGACTCCGCTGTTATATCCGGCATACGCAGCCTACGATTTAAGCCTCGAGCGATCAACGGCAGAGCGGTCGCGAATGGTGAAGCGTATGTCAGATTTAGCTTTGGGGGCCACTATGGAGGCCATGGACTCGACCAATACGAACATGCTGTAGTCAACTACAACGCTCTCCTTGATATGCCAGAACACACCATCGGGGTGTTATACTATACAGAACGATTCTATGGTCGTGGTCGAGTGAGATTCATTCACGGCGATATCGAACGAGCTCGGACAGACTATGATATCGCTCGAAAGAGAGGCTGTGAACTGCCTTGGTATGGAAAGGTCCAGCACGATCTCGTTGATCCGCTCCTTCCGCGTGACACAACATCAAGAGACTCCTTGATGAAGTACGCCCAACTTCTGTCTGAATACCAACTGCCGCTAGAAGCACTAGACATGCTCCTTCGCATCATGGCAAAGTATGGCGAGCAACAAGATGTGATCCTCGAGCTAGCGAAGTGTTATGGTGTTGTTCAGGATTGGCAGAAAAAGTGGGACATGTATCGCTGGTGCATTCAGCATGGTGACACAACAACATCCGTACGGCTGGCTGCTTCCTGGGCGGCTTATCTCGCACGAGACGATCGATCGGCCGTAGAGCTTTGTGAAGAACTTGCTGACAAGTATCCGGATGACCAAAACATCCAAGGCAACTATGGACTCGCATTATTAACGTTAGAACGGTATGCCGAGGCAACAGCCATCTACCAGAGAATAGAAGACATGGAGGGTGACCCTAGTTACTACATGTTGAGTGACCTCAAGCGACACATTGGAATAGGATTCCCTGGAAAGGACAAGGCTCGTGAGATCCTGAGAGACGTCTTCAAGATTCCAGTCCTATACATTCCGTGATCTACTGCGATTTAACCAGAACTGTTCGACGTGTGGTTGAGCCAACCTTAGATTCAAAGGCATAGACGCCGGCGGGCAGTTGTCCTAGTGAAACGCTGTGTGATATGCCTTGCATCACGATTCTGCCATCCAAGGATCGTATGATGTATTCCGCACCATCGTGGTAGAGTACGTCAATGGCCGGATTCGGCCACAAGAAGGTTGAGGCATTTGCGGCCCGTTCTTCAGTAACTGCAGTAGTACTGCACGGCAGTTGTGATATCAACGTCCAAAGATCTTCATCGAATCCACTGATCGCAGGGAGCTCATCGTCTGCCTTGTTGCCCATGCGCACCACAACGAGGCCTTGACTAGGTACCACGTAGACTTTTTGGTCGTTCTTGCCAAGCCCTGAGTAGAGATCATCGGGGGCTGATGGGATGATATCGCTCGAGAAAACAAATGGTATGCCCGGCTGTATATAGCTCCCCTTGCCGTTGAGCCAGAAGAGGTAGCCGTAGGAAGGATTGAGATCCTGCGATGTGTTCTTCATCGCATTGTAATATTCTCGGTCGTGGAGGATGGTATCTCCATTCCACACGCCCCCTGCCAACAACATCAGTCCAAATCGGGCCATCGCGCGTGGTTTGGAATACAACACGCCATCCAGCCAGAGTCCGCCCATGCCCGTCCTACTTGCAAGATTGCGAGCGTAGTACTGCTGATAGCTCAACCCCGATGCCTTCGCCACAACATCTTGCAGAAGCAGATAGCCGGCGTTGTAGTAGTCCCACAGAGTCCCCGGAGCTGTGCGATACGTTAGACATGTAGGGATCTTGCAATCATCGTCAGGCGTGCGTCCTTCAAGACCCGTGGTCATCGTGAGGTGATGTCGAACAGTGATCGCGTCTTCTTGTTCAGGTGTGCACGAACTCCATCCCGCACCCAGATACGTCTTGCTCGACTTTGTGATATCCAACAGACCATTCTCTTGGGCATGCCCAACCAAAACCGACGTTACCGTCTTTCCTGCTGAGGCCCAATACCACAGACTGTCCTGTGTGAACGTTCCGAAATACTTCTCAAGGACCATCTTCCCATTCTTGAGAATGATCAGCGCCTTTGTGTTGGAGCGTTCGTTGAAGCTGTAGAGCGAGTCGATGCGTTCCTGGCACCACTCTAGCTCAGACGGAGACGTAGTTGCCCATTCGGTGCCGGCGATCGGTGGAAAATACAGCTCCTGTGCTGTAAGGGGGCTCACCACCACGAAGAAGAGAAGTACACAGAAAAAACGCATGCTGACTCCTGAAGTGAAGGTGCGCCTTGACCCAGGGCTTTAGCCCTGGGTTTAACGCGTCACGGCTTCGCGTACGCAGGATTCGTGAGGAACGTCTGGTCCGTTAAGGTCTTAAGGAAGGCAATGAGATCCGCTTTGTCGTCGGAAGTGAGCTTGATGCCCGGATTTAGCAAGAACTGCATGAGAGGATCAACGGTGCTGCTCTGCTTCACACCAGCGTTGTAATGGTCGATCACTTCCTCAAGGGTAGCAAAGCGGCCATCATGCATGTAGGGCGGAGTGACGGCTACGTTACGGAGTGATGGTGTTTTGAACTTTGCGTTATCTGCGGGGACCTTCGTCACTTTCG
Organism: Ignavibacteria bacterium; assembly: GCA_016707005.1. Classification (NCBI taxonomy): domain Bacteria; kingdom Pseudomonadati; phylum Ignavibacteriota; class Ignavibacteria; species Ignavibacteria bacterium. The sequence continues at coordinate 666,227 of JADJIQ010000005.1, read as the reverse complement.
CCCGACCAAGATCAACAAAGGAAGCATCATCATCAAGACCGTTATTCATGTAGCGGTCATTGGTGAAGTTGGGACCGCCGTGACAGTGGAAACACTCGGCCCCCTTCTTCTTTCCCGTTACGTCAAACTCTCGAAAGAAGAGAAGTCGGCCGCGTTCTTCCTGTTCTGTGAATGTAGCCTCTCCGCGAAACACCCTATCAAATTTGTTGTCGCCTGAGATAAGGGTGAACATGTACTGTTCAAGTGCTACACCGATCTCTACATAGGAGATCGTGTCTGATTCAAAGGCGCGCGTGAACTGGTCGCGATAGACTTGAGACGCATTGAGAGTGGCCTCGAGATTGGCCATAGTGTTGTTCATCTCGATCGGGTCGAGGATCGGACGCAGAGCTTGTTCGCGAAGACGAGGAGCACGCCCATCCCAAAAGAAACCGTTCTTGTGCCATGCAAGATTTGAAAGGGGCATAGACTGGCGGGTGCCGGCTAGTCCCTTAACGCCGATGCTGAAACGACGGAGATCGGTGAAGCCATCGCCTTGGACGTGACACGATGCACAACTCTGTGTGCCATCTCGCGAGAGCGACGGGTCGTGGAACATCATTCTGCCAAGCAGCACACGTTGTTTCGTTAGCGGCCAATCTGTAGGTAACGGAACCATGTCAGTGCCGGCAGGCAGCCTGGTCATGTCGATCACGTACGGTGTTGGGTCGTAAACCGGCGGAGAAGGCGGAGCCGGAGCTTCTTCTGTGCAGCCGTACACCGTGATCACTGTTGTAAGGATGAGGGCGAAGTTCTTCATTGTCGATATCGCAGGTCGGTCAGTGATCGTTCATCAGTAAGTGTTCTCAAAAATGCCTCAAGTTCGTCGAGTTCCGTTGTCGTCAATCCCAATGCATGCAATCGCGGGTCTTTGTTGGGATGTGCATAGCCCCCTGCATTGTAGATCTCCAGCACTTCCCGCAACGTTCCGATACCGCCATTATGCATGTAGGGGGCTGTGCGTGCAACATTACGCAAGGACGGTACTTTGAATACGTTCAGATCTTCGGCACGAAACGTAAGTCTCTGGCGCCCTGGGTCGGTGTATGATGCATAGACCCCGTTGTTCGCAAAGGTGTGGGTGGTGTAGAGAAAGCCGCCGTGACATGAGCTGCACCCAGCACGCTCGCTGGCAAAGAGCTCCTTGCCTCGACGTTCTGATGCGTTGAGATCGTTGTTGTCGGCCCGAGACGAACCACTGATGAGTGTTCGCTCAAATGATGCTATCGCACGCGTGATCACGTAGGAATCGATATCACGATCGTATGCCGCACGGCTCATTCGTTGAATGGCTGTGTCGGCCGCAAACCGATCCACAACCTCCAGCATGTTCATATCGAATTCGTTGTGCTCCTGTACCGGAACAAGCACTTGCATCTCTAATGTGGGAACGCCCCCTTCCCGTAGGAAGTATGGACCGTACCCCACATTGAACAGTGAAGGGGCATTGCGGGTTCCACTGCGATCGTCAACGCCAACGCTAACGGCGAGTCCGTCTGTGAATGCCTTCGACTGCACGTGACATGATGCACATGAAACACTGCGGGTGCGCGAGAGCTCTGTGCTGAAGAAGAGGATCTTGCCGAGGGCAATGCGATCTGCATTGGGAACGTTATCGGCTGGGAACTCTTGCGCCGGAAAGCCCTGCGGTTGGTCAATCAGCGGTAGATCGAGCGGAGGTGTCTGTACATCGTTGGCACACGCTGTTAGGAGAATGACCAGCGCATGGATACCAACCGTGCAGAGCCCCTTACCGAATGATGACGAGCGGAGCATGGGAGATACGACCGTTTCCGGCGTCGATGACAATGGTATAGGAACCAACCGAGAGTGTTGCAACGGAAATGGAAGACCTGCCGCCGGTGAGTTCGGCAGTGGTCACTACCCGACCAACAGCGTCAACCAACATTACGTTCGCCGCTGTTTCGGAAACAGTAACCGAAACCACATCAGAAGCGGGGTTTGGATGGACCGATGTGGAAATAGCCTGATCACCTTCGTTGACGGATGACGGAGCAGCGGCCGTAAAGACTCGCGTTGCCATGTTCTCGGTCAGTGTCTCGGTCTCTGGTCCATATCCATGGAAGATGAGTCCTTGTGACACGTCCAGATCCTTGAGCAAGGCACTATACTCCGCATTGAGGACCACGTCCACGCCGGAGGAGGTCACTGTAGATGTCACAGGAATCACGATTCGACGGTAGAGCGTATCACCAACGCTGTGGACCTGAACATCTGCCTTTGCTGTTGCTGCTGTTGAGCCGGCCGATCCCTCAAGAGCGATGAACCGATATCCTGCAGCCCATCCCCAGTGCATCGTTGGGTCCTTGAGTGCAAGAGGATGTTCCGGTGGATAGATCGAAGGGTCATTGTGGTTCGCAATTCTGTCAACACCGATGTGGATCTCAAGGCTATCGATGCGCGAGATATCATAGTTGCCAACTACATACCTCGATACATCGTTCACATCAACCAGCAGATACACATTATCGGCCTTGGTGCGTAGTCCGCCATCATGGACAAAGCTGATCTCTGCAACGTAGAATCGAAGCATCCGCGGAGAGAAATAATACCGTCCGTTGTCCATTGGTACCGGTTGATCCATCACAAATGGATTTCCATTCATCATCGCATTGAAGACGATCCCAATCTCCCCAGAAATGGCAGAAATATGGATCAAAAACGTTGCGGCAATGAGAGAGATCGTACGCATCTGGTACACTTTAGGGCGGTTCATGTGAATGCAATGGGTCAAAATACAGGGTATCGGTTACAAACCGTAGCGGAGGAACCGTGCATTGGGGTTAATTTGTTGTTCTAGGATGACCAGTTTCATAAAAGACCGACCCCCTATGTTGCTCAGATTCAAAGAAGACAGACGCACGGTAGCCTATATGGCTGTTACCACGCTCGTCTTCGTCCTTCAGTGGACCATCGTCGGTTTCCAACCACTTCTCTATGTTGGTTACCTTTTCCTTTCTGTTGCTGTAACGGTGATCGCACACAATCACAATCACTTGCCGATTTTCCGCAAGCCATTCCTTAACACCCTTACCGACTATTGGCTTACGGTGTTCTATGGCTTCCCAGCATTTGCGTGGATTCCAACCCACAACATGAATCACCATCGCCTGAATAACAAAGAGGGCGACTACACGATCACGTATCGGTTGACGGAGAATAACACGCTTCTGATGCTGCTGTTCTACCCAACCATGAGCTCCTACTTCCAGCAGAAGCCTATCCGCGACTATCTCCGCAACATGTGGAATGGTGACAGGCGCAAGTGGGCACTGGCGGCCGGACAGTACTTGATGCTCTTTGTGTGGATCGGCACGTTCTTGGTGCTGGACTGGCAAAAGGCGCTTCTCTACGTCGTTATTCCACAACAGGTTGGCCTGTTCGCAGTGTTGGTCTTCAATTACGTACAGCACGTGCATGCCGATGAAGAATCGCAGTGGAATCACTCCCGAAACTTCACCGGCTGGCTGAATCTCCTCCTCTTCAACAATGGATATCACACTGTTCACCACGACAAAGCAGGTTCCCATTGGAGCAAGGCTCCGGAACTTCATGCGGCCGTGGCCAAGAACATCGACCCTGTGTTGATCGAGAAGAGTTTCTGGTGGTACATCTTCCGTGTTTACTTCCTCGGAGCCCTCATCCCGAAGTTTCGCACGAAGTCCATGCGCTTAGCCCGCATGCAGCACAGCTCATAACCTGCTATATTTCGGCATGAAATGCCGTATATCGCTCGCGCTCTTCTTCGCGTTTACCGTTGCAGCCACGGCTTCCGTGGACTCCTGCCTGGCAGTACTCCGCCCCAACTTGACGATCGGCGAAAAGGATCTCTTGGATGTATCTGAGCGATGGTCAAATATGCGTCGCATTGAAGATGCGGAGCGCGAGACCTTCCTCCGAAATGCCGGATACGCCGATTCTACAGGATCGATCCCATCCAAGATCCGTGTTGATGAGATCGCAGGCTGCAACATAGGGCGTGAATCCGACACACTGGAGATCCGACTGTTCCGCGTGTTGGGGATAGAGGGAACCAAGGACGAAAACGTCTATGTTGTAACAACGAGTCGGCAGAATATCATTGCCCGATCATTGATCGCATCACTGCAGGCAACGTGCGAGAGTACCTTCCTCCGCGCCTGTACGATGGAAGACGATGGGTCAATTCGGGTTGGTCAACTCCGCCATGATTTTGATTGCGAGAAGGATGAATTTCTCCGTACTGAGCCCCTTCCCGGTCTCACGATCCGAGTACGGGATGATGGATCGATCAGTGAAACCGTTGAAGGCGAATAAGTATGCGAACTCTCTATCTCTGTCTCTTCGTGTTTGCCACACTTCCCATTTTCGCAGCAGAGAACCAACCGCTTCTTACGCCGGAGAAATGGCCTGCCTCGTTCACGGGGAAACATGCGGCCTCATTCTATTCGATCGATGCAACGGCGTTTTCCCAAGCGCGATCATTGGCAGATGACGAGTCGATCATGCTCACTGTGCAGCTCCCTAAACTCGGCACCGTAGAGATCAGGGCCAGTCGGTTCCGAGTGATCGACGAGCAAACAACCATTACTGCCATGACCGCAAATGGTCCGATGCCTGTGCCGCCACCGCAGAGTGTTCTTCTCCGCGGACGCATCATCGACATCCCAGACAGTTATGTGATCCTTGCCGTCTATCCCAACTGGTGCACGGGATTTATCACTACGGGCCCATTAGCGTTGAATAGAACATATCGCATCAGCCCCCTATCGAATGGGAGTGGTGCGCAGACGATGGTTGTGTATGATGGCGCAGACGTGCCGGCGGTGAATGATTGGAACTGCGGCACGTTGGATCCAACGGATGTGCACACACCGAGCGAGAAGAATGCCGACGGTCCGCAGGCAGTGACGTTCCGCCAGATCAAGCTCTCCATCGAGTGTGATGAGCCATTCTACATCGATCATGGTCGCGATCTCACAAAGGCCACTCAATATGCGGAAGCCGTTGTTGCGGCATCGAGTGCGATCTACGAACGAGACGTAACAGCTACACATACCATCGGTTCGCTGATGGTGTGGACCACAACGGATCCGTATACCTCAAATTTGCCCGATGAGATGCTCGTTCAATTCCGCGATCGATGGCGGACACTGAACGGAACTGTGAATCGCAGCGTTGCTCATCTGTTCTCTGGCGTGAACAACATTGGTGGTATCGCCTATGTTGATCAACTCTGCAATAAGCAATGGGGCTATGCAGTGGTGGGGACGAATAACAACGTTACCTATCCGGCAGCCGGCTATGTGTGGGACACAGATGTGTTCTCACACGAACTCGGACACAATGTTGGTTCACCGCATACACATTCGTGCACGTGGAATCCACCGATCGATTCGTGTTACACTGCCGAAGGCAGTTGTTTCACCGGAACAAAGGCAACGAAGGGTACGATCATGTCGTACTGCCATCTCACAGCACAAGGAACCGAGCTTGTGTTTCACAGCCGTGTTGTGACGCTGATGAAGAACAAGCTGAATGCAAGTGCCTGTACGCCGCTCATATCCTTGTTCGATCTCACTGTTCCAGCGTCGGTTAGTGTCTGTAATGGCAACCCAACGAGTGTTACTGCAACAGCAACGGGAGGAACGGGCAGACTTTCCTATCGTTGGCGCGGTCCGCTACTAGATACCACCACGCAGAGTCAGACGCTGGTGATCGCACCAGCAGCTTCCTTTAAACTCTTTATTACCGTTACAGACTCTGTTGGAAGTACGATCACAGATTCGACGAACGTAACGGTCAATGCAAAGCCCCTTGCGATCATCAATGCAACGGAAGACCGCGTTTGTACAGGTACAGTTGTAGAGGTAACGAGTCAGCTCACCGGCGGACGACTTCCATACACGTACCGTTGGTTGAAGAACGGAACGGTGATCGACACAACATCGGACATGGTCTGGCCGCGAATCGATTCTACTACCTCGATCCGATTGATGGTAACGGATCTCAATGGATGCTCCGATACGTCGGACATCGTGATCACTGTGCCCGACCACAGACTTGTCCTTGATCCGCCGATGCTTGTGATACCACCGTTGACGGTGTGTGATGCCTCGTTCACGTCGGGGATCACACTTCGAAATGATGGACTTGAGACCATCGTGATCGATTCACTTCGTTCCGGGTCAGCACTTGCTGTTTCCACAGATCTGCCCATCATCATTCCGCCAGCGAGCGCCATTGTGTGGAACGTGAATGTTTCGGCAAAAGCCACAGGGCTGATCAAGGACTCACTGATCTTTATCTCTCGACTCTGCAACACTCGATTCAAGCTCCCTGTGCAAGGCTCGCGGGAGACGCTTCGTGTCATGTCTTCCCTGCCCGCAGATCTTGGTGCAAAGATCGTGTGCGACACTCCAACACCACGATTCGCTTCCATACGGATCGATAATCCGTCTCCGTTCCCGATCCAGGTAACGAGTGTGTCCGGAAAACAATTCGGAAACAACATCTCTCTCGTGAACGGTCCGGTCACCATTCCATCCACATCCGAGCAGGCCGTGCAGATCACCACGGACATCAAGAGACTTCCGGGTGTCCACACAGACTCGCTTACGATCTCCTTTGTAAGCGAAGGATGTGAAGGGGCTCTTACCATCCCTCTTACAATGCGGGTTATTGGTCTTTCGGTCGACCATCCGAGTGTGGTCTCCTTTGATACTGTGCTCACTTCAGAAGCGTCTCTTACGCGGATGTTCACAATCAATGTGTCACTCATCGGCAGCAACAAGATCACAACGCAGAATGTGCGGATCGATGAGCCATTCACCACGACCATGACCGATGGATTGGTCTTGCCTCACGGACGTCAAACGTCGATCGGTGTGTCCATCGCCCCCTCCCAGATATCTATCGATGGAGAGGTGAAGGGTAAACTGAGATTCTCGCTCGATTCCTGCAGTACTGAACGTACGATCGATATCTCGGCGATCATACGAACAGTGAGCGTCAACACTGAAGACCCACTGTATTGTCCCGTCGATCCGGCCAGTGAGTTCTTTGTCTATGACCTACGCGGAATGCTCGTATCACACACAACAGGTGTGGTGCAGGAAGAGATCGTTAGCGGACTCAGCAGAGGGGTGTACATCCTTGTGAATGTCACAGCCGGACATCGCCGTACACAACGACTCATTTGCCGTTGAGTGACCAGTCGTAGTCATTCCACACGATGGTCCATGCCTTAGGCTCTTTTTCAAGACGAGCCCGTATCGGCTGTTGCAGGTAGCGCGAGATCGTCCGCAAAAGGTCCGCATGGGTCTTCCCGAAATCGGCCAAATACCACTCGAATACGTGTGAGAGATAGGCCTTTCCTGCTGCGTTGTCAAATCGGTTCAAAGCTGGGTCATTGAGAAACCTCTGCGCTTGAAGGTCCAGAAGGGAGTCTACGTTCGCGGCTGTGTATGCTTCTGACAAGAGGGGCGGACAACTCCGGGCTGCGCAAACCAGAGCAAAATGAATTCGATTGTCGCCGAGTGGACGGATCAGATCGTTCTCGATCTCATTGAGTGAGTACGTAGTCTGCTCGATCGTTACGAGGGGTCGGTCCCAAACCTTTCCATTCGATAGATCCCGAATGGACTTCAGCGGAAAGTTGTCACAGATCAACTTGATCGTGAACGCATTATAGACGTTGATCCAAAAGGCTAGTCGATCTGCACCCTTTAACCCAGACGCCTTGGTCGAAGACAGAGAAGCAAGGTAGGGGGCAAACCTGCCATCCTTCTTGATGCCAGCATAGTCCACTCTTCCATCACGGACGTGAGACCCTAGCACTGCAGAATAGGCCGAATGGTCCAGCTGTGCGGATGCGATGAAGACGGTCACAGAGAACGTTACCAACGTAAAAAGAATGCTGAAAAGGGCAGATTTCATAGGTTTGCACTCCGACCGACTGGTCGGTTTCACAGGGATGACTTCATTTTGGAGCAATATGCGCACGCTTGGTTCTCTCTTGACAGCTCTTGTTCTTCTTTCGGTTTCCGCTTTGGCGCAAGGTTCGGGTGTGATCATTGGACAGGTGTCGGACGCGATCTCCAAGGAGAACCTCAACGGGCTGAATGTGTTACTTGCCGGACGCACCAAGATGGTGACGACGCGTGGTGATGGTTCGTTTATCATCGGTAATGTTCCTCCAGGTCAGCACGTCGTGAAGATCTGGGGTCTTGGTTGGCTGCCTCAGGAGCGTACAGTAGACGTGGTGGGATCGGACACTGTCCGAGTAGCTATCGTCCTCGACCCAACGAACCGGAACATGGGCGAGATCATGGTCTATGCCGCATCGCGTAGAGGAGAGAAACTCACGGATGCTCCGGCAGCTATCGACATCGTCACTCCCATGGCACTCGAGCAAGCCGCTGCCCACGGACAGACCGCAAAGGCCCTTGAGCACTTTGCCGGTGTGGATGTTGCGCAGAGTGGTTCAAACGACTTCAACGTGAATGCACGGGGCTTCAATAGCTCGATCAACCGTCGAATGCTTGTACTCATCGACGGACGCGATCCATCAACGCCCCTTATCAACCTCATTGAATGGAATTCGATGCAGACCGTGATGGAAGATCTTGCTTCCATCGAAGTGGTACACGGTCCGGGATCGGCACTCTATGGTCCTAACGCCTACAACGGCGTGATCAACATGCGTACCTTTTCACCGCGGGAAGTTCTTGGTACCCGTGTGACCGTATCTGCCGGCGAATGGGAGACGTATCGTGCCTCGATCCGTCACGCAGGCGCGATGGGAGACTTCTCCTACAAGCTTGCCATCGGTGGTAACTACTCCTACAACTACTCGCTCGTGCCGCGGAATCTCGATCCAACAAAACCGAACAACGGTCTCGAATATCCGGGTCCCTCGTACGACGTAACAGACACTACTCGCGGCTATTCGCGCATCCTCTCTGATGCGCACCGACATCCGTTCGCTGTAGGCGGCACACTACGTCTCGATTATGATCTCTCACCAACAAGTAAGGTTCTTGCTGAAGGGGGCTTCTCAGCATCCGGCGACGAAATGTATGTGAATCAAACGGGTCGACTAGTTGTTCAGCGAGTTGAAAAACCCTTTGCACGTCTTGCCTATCAAAGCGAGAACTTCAACGTTCAGGGTCTTTGGCAACGTCGGGTAACGCCGCTCAAGCAAGTGGTCTACAATGCTGTTGCTGCGTCTCCCGAAGAATCGACCATCATGGGTGTTGATGCCCAATACAACAACACCATTGCCGATGCCAACCTTCACTACATCGTTGGCGTGAATGCCGAGTATCAGGACATCTATTCGCCGGCCCGTGTTGATACCATTGCGTATTACACAAAGACCGGTGCGCCCGTCCTTGAAGGTGTAGGCCTCACCGATCCGCAACAATTGTATGGTCGCTTCCTCGGCGGCTATACCCAACTCGAATGGAAGCCTACAAATGTTGTGACCGTTGTTGGTGCATTGCGAGTAGATGCCTCGAACCTGTTCGATCTTCAACTATCGCCGAAGCTCGGCGTGGTTCTCGAACCAATGAAGGGACAGAGCTTCCGCCTCACCTATAACCGCTCGTTCCTTCGTCCTAGCTATGCAGAACTCTATCGGTATTCTCCGGCTGGTGCCCCGGCAAATCTCAGTGCCATTCCGGGTATCGTAGACTCGGTTACGAGTCAGCTCGTTGGACGTCCGGTACAGGCCAATCTGCCCCTTACCGCAAACACCGCACAGTGGAACCTGGGCAATGTTCAACTCGATCCGGAAACGGCGCAGTCATTCGAATTCGGCTACAAAGGCAGCTTCGATGCAAAGCTCTTTGTAGGCTTCAACGTCTACTTCAACCGTCGCGCAGATTTCATCTCTGCGCCGCTGGGTGGTATCACGCCTGATGTGTATGCGCCGGTTCGCAGTAACACGGGTGACGCGGAAACGGACCGCATCGCTGACTCTGTGATGTTCGCCGAAGTCCGCAAGGTTCGTGCCGGCGGAGTGCCGGTTGACCCGAACAGACTTGCCTACTACAAGGGTCTTGCTTCTCTTGTGATCGCACCAACGAACATTGCCATCGTCAATGAGATCGGTACCGAGATCAGCGCTGCCTACTTCCTTACGAACGAGCTCAGCGTAAATGCGAACTATGCCTACCTCGACACCAAGGTGGTTGACAACGATGTGCCGGCGGCAAAGATCCTTCCGAATACATCACGTCATCGCATCAACGGCGGTATCTCGTATCTCAATGCCGGTAACTACGATGCAGGGATCGAGATCCGATATGTGGAAGGCTTCAAGTGGATCGCCGGCCTGTTCGAAGGATTCGTTCCTTCATACGCGGTGGTCAACCTCAATGCGGGTTACTACATCACAGCAGATCTGCGTGCATCCGTGAATGTGTTCAATCTATTGGACCGTCAACACTATGAAGTGTTCGGTGGTACGATCCTCAGACGTCAAGTAACCGGAACCATCTCGTACACCTTCTAAGTACAGGGCTCAGTCCAGCGCCTGAGCAAAGAAATCATTGAGAGGCTTAGCGGCCTTGTAGTATTCCACAAGCGTCTTCACACAGTCCTGACTGGTGAAGACGCTTTTTGGTATGTCGGCCCAATAGTAGAACTGTTTGTTGGCGATAAGGGGCTCCTTAACAGCCACCTCTTTGAACTCAGCTGGTAACACCTTGTTCTTCTCGCCCTTGAGTTCTCCGAACAGCGACACAAATGACTTTGCCTTGAGCAGCTTGTGGAGGTCCTTGCCTTCGTGACTGATAAGGTCGCGGATGGATGCAAGCTCTTCCTTCTCAGGCATGTACGCGCCCCCTCCAACTGCTCCACCCTTTGCACCCACTTCAAAGTAGAACCCCGGATAGCCCATGGCCTTCTTCCCACGAAGATTGATGTGTCCGGCTAGATGGGTCTTGTAGGGGATCTTCTCCTTCGAGAACCGGATATCGCGATTGATGCGATAGATCGCATCCTTTGCCTCGAGGTGCAACGCAGGCTCGATGGTGCGAACCTGATCGATGAGTTCTTGAACAAGGTTCTTGAACGGTGCCTTCACGTATTGTTCATACGTGCTTCGATTCGCATCGAACCATTCTTTTGTGTTGTTCTTCTCGAGTTGCGAAAAGAACGCGAAGTACTCTTTGCTCAGCATGACGATCACGCGTTAGAATGGAATGCCATGTGATTGCCTTCGCTATCGAGGAAGACTGCCATAAAACCGTAGCCATTCCCGATCTCTGTTTTCGGAACGAGAAGTGTTGCGCCGGCAGCTACTGCACGATCGAGATACGCTTGCAGGTCCGGATTTGCATTGAGATAGAGTAGGGGGCCTTGTGTTCCTGGACGATGATCCTTGAGGTAAACAACGGCCCCGCCTACCTTGCCCTCATCTGCCGGAAGCATTGCCATCTTCAGCGGGTCTCCGCCAGGAATGGGCATTTCCATCACCGGCAATGAAGTTTCAAAGACGGCACCATAGAATGTTGTTGCTCGATCGAAGTCGGTACTCGGGATCTCAAACCAATTGATGGCGTTGCGTTCCATATCAATGTCCTTCTGGGAGGGTGATGGTGATCGGCTGCTGATACGAATATTGTGGTGCCCAGTTGGATCCGCCATCGTGTAGAAGCTCGAACATCGGGAAGATGGGCATGTAGGTGTCGCCCGGACCGAAGAAGTCATATGCAACACGAGTGATGCTGCCGTCATCATCATTCCGATGGAATGTTGAGAAGCCGGGCATCAAGGAAAGACCCTTATCGGTTTCTGAGGCAAAGCCCATGGTCTTGGTGAAATGTCCATCGTCATCGCGGATCATGCGGAACTTCCAACCGCGACTCTCGGCGAATTCACGCTGGATCTCGGGGAGATCGCGATTCATCAGGACGATCGCCGAACCACTTTGAAGATGTGGAAGCATTCCGTTGAGTCCATCAGCCCACAGCGTGCAATAGACGCAGCTTTTGCCCATGTTATGAATCACGATCAGATCGTTGCGACCATCAAAGAGATCTGTGATCGATGTTGCAGAGCCCCCTTCAGACAATTGATAGTCCGACGGTTCAACGGTTGTTGGTGTGGAGCGCAGAGCCGCCACAAGTTGTTTCCGTGCCTCAAAGAAGTTCTCGATGAGGGGTGTTAGCTGGTTGGATGTCATGCCGCTGCCCTTTATTCAAACTCGAATTCGTAGATGTCGTGCGGATGTTCACCTGGGTCTACCTTGATGATGTCGTTCAGTTTGCCGGTTTTCATATCGTACACCCAGCCGTGAAGCATTGGTCTGCGATGATCCTTCCATGCATGCTGGACAAAGGAAATGTCCGAGATGTGGCTCACCTGTTCGATAACATTCAGTTCAACAAGTCTATCTGTTCGTTGTTCAAGGTCTGATATCGCATCCAACTCTTCTGCATGGAATCGATATACGTCCTTGATATTGCGCAGCCATTTGTTGATGAGGCCCAGGTCTTTCTTCGTCATGGCGGTCTTCACACCTCCGCACCCATAATGACCACATACGATGATGTGTTTCACTTGCAATACGTCAACGGCAAACTGCAGAACGCTGAGAATGTTGAAGTCCGTATGAACAACGAGGTTGGCAACATTACGGTGGACGAAGAGTTCTCCTGGCTGTGTGCCGGTTACTTCCTCGGCAGGAACACGACTATCGGAGCAGCCTATCCAGAGGTACTCCGGCCTCTGTTCACGGGCTGATGCCGTGAAGAAATCGGCGCGCAGATCGAGTTTGTCCTTGACCCAAGCACGATTGTTCAGAAGAAGTCTGCGGAAATCATCCATGGGTATGTGCTCCTTGTTTGCCATAGAAGTGGTGATACTCAATGGTGATGTTGCGGTGATGCGCCGCCTGATTGAAATCGAGGATCGTCTCGTAGATATCGTGATCAACATAGAGGGCCTTGGTGCCATCGATGATCACGTGCGAATCCGATGGGATCTGACGAAGAGCATTCTTCAATGACGACTTCTGAACGAAGGTCATGTCCTTGTTGAAACGAAGGAGCCAATTGCGACCCTCGCTCACTAGCGTCATCGAAGTGCGATGGTAGGACTTCATCACAAAGAACACGCTCACGAGCAGACCGATCCCTACACCGACCAGAATGTCCGTTGCAACGATCACAATACATGTTGCGATGAACGGAAGGAACTGCGTATACCCTTCCTTCCACATTGCCCGGATGAGTTTAACGGAGGAAAGCTTGTACCCCACTACCAAGAGAACGGCAGCAAGGCAGGCAAGGGGGATCGTATTGAGCAAGCTTGGGATGAGGACAACGGCAAGGAGAAGCAGGAGTCCGTGAACCAAGGACGACAGTCTGCTGCGACCACCGGCATAGACATTCGCGGACGATCGAACGATAACGGACGTAACGGGAATTCCACCGATGAAACCGCTCAGAGTATTGCCGATGCCCTGGGCGTAGAGTTCGCGGTTCACGTCGGAGATCCGTTTTTCTGGATCCATTTTATCAACGGCTTCTACGGAGAGGACAGATTCGATACTCGCAATGATGGCGATCGTTACAGCAATAGTCCACACATCGATTCGGAATACGGCAGAGAGATCCGGAAAGGTGAATTGGCCAAAGAATCCGCTAATAGAAGTGATAACCGGCAACTCAACTACGTGGTCCTTTTCTGCCGTGAGTTGCCACCCCGTATCAAAGGCCCCAAACGCTTGATTGATGAGCGCGCCCACGAGAACACTGACAAGAGCGCCGGGTACGATCTTCGTCCATGCTTGACGCTTGATCGGACCCCATTCCCACAATAGGATGATACCTAGACACACCGCAGTGATTACCACTGCACCAGGCTGCAGGATGTTCATGTCCAATGCGCGGAACGGATCGAGGAAGATGTTAAGCCAGTCCCAGCCGGCAAAGGCCATCTCTTCGTCGGTGAAACCGTGATCGTATCCAACTGCGTGAGGGATCTGCTTGAGGATGATGGTGATCCCGATAGCAGCAAGCATCCCCTTGATCACACTGTGCGGAATGAAGTTGCCGAGTGAGCCGGCACGCACTGCTGCAATACCAAGCTGGATGATGCCTGCAAGAACAACCGCCGTTAGAAAGACGGGGAATGATCCAAGCGAGATGATCGCCGAGGCAACAATGGATGCAAGTCCAGCCGCCGGTCCACTCACGGAAAGTTCTGATCCGGAGAAGAGCGTTACAACGATGCCACCGATGATACCACCGATCACTCCGGCAAAGAGCGGCGCTCCGGAGGCGAGTGCAATTCCAAGGCACAGCGGAAGAGCTACAAGGAAAACAACAATACCTGCCGGGACATCCCGAGAGGCAAAGGAGAGGCTGGGGAGGGAAATACCGTATTTCATAGTGACTATGAATCTACGGCACCCGGACCGTATGGCAAGCCCCCTAGACGATCACATCCGGATCCGCAGTGGAATCGAGCCCCCAGTCAACCATGAGGTCATTGGTAAAGGCCACCATGCTCTTCGGATCCTGCATGAGTGTTCTACGTGCCCTCAGCCAAGAAGCAACCTTTGCGGTGCCATACATGGTGCGAATTGATGTGGCGTTGAGCTCCAGCACCTTCCCCCAATGGAAGGTATAGGCAATGCCTGCCTTGTCCAGCTCTCTCCAGAAGTCCCTACAGAAGTCCACCGAACGTGAGGAGTATTCACCATCGAGCTCCACAATGCACGTATGAGGATTCTGCGTGAATCCAAGCGTGGCCTCCGTGCTCTTCACCCATCGGTAGGAGAAGATCCCTGAGAACTGTTCTGAGACGTTCATGGTAAGCAAGATCTGCGTCACGGTGTCTACATCCATCGGATCGATCCCTACGGCACTGCTTAGGACCTTACCATGGGTATCCGTGTTGGAGAAGATCTCTGCATGTGTTCCCCATACATCTGAATACGGCTTGTAGGTTGCTCCTACTAGCGTATTGACCGTTGCCGGAATCAGACCGGTTGCAATACCCACAAGACCGCCGATGAAGGTTGGGACGTCATCGCCGGGAACAACGCCACCTTGCAGTCCGGCGGGAGGCGTGTAGTCGGTTCGGTACGGACGTTTGTACATACAGGTCACCAAAACGCCCCCTGCCAGATCATACGGATTGAGAACGATCTGGAAGTGCCACGGACGTTCACTTCCGTGCGGAAGAGGTGAGTCCGTGAAGTCGAGATGTTTCATCATTGGCAGAAGCGCATCGTTGAACGGTAGGTTCACGCGATGACATTCATACAGAAAGAGCGGTTCGGTCTCGATCATCACACCGTGAATGAAACCGAACGACCCAAAGCTCACCAGAGCAGCGTTGAATAGTTCATCATCGCTGATGCGTTCAGCATTGAGCTTCGAGACAAAGGAGTCAGAGGCCACCGGATACGATGCTCGTTCCAACCAGACGTGACGTGTAGGGTTCACGATGATGTGGAGTCCAACAACACACTCCGTAATTGCGCCGAAGTCAATGGCGGCACCATGGGTCCCGGTTGACATTGCCCCGGCGATCGTCTGTCCGTTGCTGGCGCCCGAGGTCCGAAGCGAACGCCCCCTCCGTTTCAGAGCTATACTCAGCTCCTGTACGGACGCACCACACTGTGCAAAGTAGAGGTCATCGTTCGTCTTGGCATAGTTCCCGGAGACACTGGCAGCCGAAATGCGGAAGGTGAGGTTAAGGGGCTTGGTGTTCAACAGAAGTCCGTCAGTTGAAGCGATCTTGGTCCAGGACCATTCGCCCCCTACCGCACGGATATGCTGACCCTTGTCGATTGCCTCTTGAATGAGAAGCTGAATGCCCAGTGTGGCGTCATTGTAGTCATCAAGGACGCTGCCGGAGTCGTTGTTGCCAAGGTCTACGAGATCGTCGATCTCCTGCTCAAAGGTTTCGTGGCGGTTGATCCACTGACGTTCACCGGTGCGGCTGATGATCATAGTTCACCTTCGCGCTGACATGGCTTGGAGCACTTCCATTCGATCTGTGTTGGGCACCAGATGCCCAGTGTGAGGACGGTGATGAGGGAGTAGCCAAAATTGTTGGTCACTCGAACCTCATCCAGTCCCTTCACGTTGATGGAGTCGCAGTTCGATGCGATCACATCTTCTTGCACCAAACCCCAGAAGAGCGTGTGAACCGTTTCGGACCGGTAGGTTGTTGATGGGTCATAGGCGGCAGTATTCACGCGAACGTGGTAGCAGCCTTGTAGCAACGTCAGGCAAAGGATGAGCAGCAGGGCTCTCGGAACGTTCGTCGTCATACGAATGACCCCTCAAAGATGGCGGTACGAGATTATACGTACGACAACTTACGCCCCCTGACATTCCCTACAAACTCTCCCGACCCCGTATCTTTGTGCTCAGGAGGATCTATGTCAACGTATTCTTTCGACTTCATCAGTGAGGTCGACATGCAAGAGGCGGACAACGCCATCAACCAGGCCATCAAGGAGATCGACCACCGGTATGACCTGAAAGGGTCGAATTGTGAGGTTGAACTTAAGCGGAACGACAAATCGTTTCAGATCCGGGCCGACGGCGAGCACTTCATTGTTTCTGCCCTGGAGATCGTCAAGAACAAGATGATCAAGCGGGGCATCAGTGTACTTGCCTTGGATGAGCAAAAGGTGGAGCTCCTCAGCGGGAAGAGCGTGCGCCAGACCGTTAAGCTCAAAGCTGGGCTCACAAAAGAAGACGCTAAGAAGATCACGTCGCTGGTGAAAGAGCAGAAACTCAAGGTAACTGCTCAGATCATCGATGAAAAGGTTCGCGTGACGGGTAAGAGCAAGGACGACCTGCAGGATTGTATCGCGGCAGTACAAAAAGCCGACCTCGGCTTTCCGGTCCAGATTGACAACCTGCGTTAGCCCCCTAGCTTTTCCGATATTTGTTTTCCCAAAATTGGAGTTTATGTGGATCTGTTCCAGAAGTGTCGAGACTTTACGCGGGCCGATGAAGTAAAAGCTGCCGGTCTCTATCCGTACTTCCGTCCGGTTGAAGAGAACGAAGGTCCGGTGGTCACCATCGAAGGCCGCAAGGTGATCATGGCCGGCTCGAACAACTACCTCGGTCTTACAGCCCACCCCAAGGTGAAGCAGGCCGCCAAGGATGCCATCGACCGCTATGGAACCGGCTGCTCAGGGTCGCGCTACCTAACGGGCACGATCAAACTCCATGTTGAATTGGAGAAACGTCTCGCTGCCTATCTCGGCACCGAAGACGTTCTGCTGTTCTCAACGGGCTACCAGACTGCACTCGGCGTTATCTCGTCGCTCGTGCAAAAGGGTGATTATGTGATCTCCGACAAGGAGAACCACGCCTGTATCATCAATGGTGCTTTGTTGGCAAAGGGTGGCTTTGCCGAGTTTGTGCGCTACAAGCACAATGACATGGAAGATCTCGAACGCGTGATGCAGCGCATCCCAGACAGTGCCGGTAAGCTCATCGTAACAGACGGCGTATTCTCTGTTTCCGGCGAGCTTGTTCACCTGCCGGAAATGCTACAGATAGCCGAGAAGTACGGTGCACGTGTGCTTGTAGACGATGCCCATGCAACCGGTGTAGTTGGTGTAGGCGGAAGAGGTACAGCATCACATTTTGGTCTCGTAGAAAAGACCGACATGACGATGGGTACGTTCTCCAAGACATTCGCATCCCTTGGTGGCTTCATCGCCGGTCCGGAACGCGTAACGAACTACATCAAGCATCACTCCCCGGCACTCATCTTCAGTGCCTCACCTACACCTGCCTCTGTAGCATCGGCACTTGCAGCCCTTGATATCGTGGAAGCGGAACCGGAACGCATCACAAAACTCATCGCCAATGCTGACAAGATGCGCGCCGGATTCACGAAGCTCGGATTCAACGTCATTGAGTCGCGCACAGGCATCGTACCGATCATCGTTGGCGACGCACAACTCGCACTTGTCTTCTGGCGCAAACTCTACGATAAAGGCGTCTTTGTGAATGCCTTTGTACCACCGGGTGTTCCGCCAAATCTCTCCATGATGCGGACCAGCTACATGGCTACACACGAAGACGAACATCTCGATACCATCCTCAACATCTTCCAAGAAGTTGGGATCGAGCTCGGCCTCATTTCCGCCTAAGGCACCGCTGACATGCAGATCACACGTTTTGAACGGGGCTTACGGGATCGTGTAGCCCTTGTCACCGGTGCAGCCATCGGTAATGGCCGCGCATTCTGTGAGCGGCTTGCCGAAGAAGGTGCAAAGCTCATCATCGCCGATCTCGAAGAAGCTGTGGACACGGAACGCGCCGTACTCGAGCTCGGAGGAGAAGTGGTGAGCATCCGTGCGGATATGACCAACCCGGCAGATGTAGAGCGCGTGGTTCACACCGCCATTGAGCGATTCGGACACATCGACATCCTCGTCCACAACGTTGGACACTACAGCGAAGAGCCGTTTGAATTGCTCTCGTTCGCTGAATGGAAGAAGACCTTGGAGATCACGCTCGACTCCATTTTTCATACCGTTCGTGCAGTGCTGCCACATATGAAGCGCGCCGGATTCGGTCGCATCATCACGTTCTCAAGCGATACTGTCTGGCTCGGCACGCCGTATCTCACGCACTACGTTACCGCCAAGATGGGCGTCATCGGTTTCACACGTTCATTGGCCGCAGAAGTAGGGAAATACGGAATCACCGTCAACACCATCACGGTTGGCCTTACGGCTACACAGAATGCCGGAACATCTTCCGTGATGAGCCCCCTCCTAGAACACATCATCCCTGCCCAAGCCGTCCACCGAGCTGATGAACCGGAAGACATCGCCAATGTGGTTGCCTTCCTGGCTCTCCCGGCATCCGGGATCATTACGGGGCAGACGATCAACGTGGATGGGGGCGTAGCACGGCACTAGCCTGAAGGTGACCTGTGTAGGTGACCTGTGTAGGTGACCTTGGCAGTATCTATATTCGACAGAGTCTCACTTTACTGGCGAATTCCAATGAAGCATGTGGTTTTCCTCTTGTCGTTTGCGATCGCAAGCATTTGCGCTTCAGCACAGGCGCCCGATTTTCATTACGCCTTTGATGGGAATTCTCTTGACAGCTCCGTGAATCGAGCGAACGGAAATCTGTTTGGCGAATACGGATATGGTGTTGACAGAACAGGGACTGCAAGCAAGAGCATCTTCTTTGAAGCTAGCGGTCAGATGTACAGTTTTCCGAAGCAACTTGATGGAGATCAGTTGTCGGTAAGTTTTTGGTATAAGAAGAACGTCGACGGTGTCTCACTTCCATCTGAGCCAACTGGCTTTCCGATAGCCGCAGCACCTGATACGAATGCCGGCGGGGTACGGTGGTCTATTGACATTCACCGCTCAAGCCAGCAGCAAGATCGGCTCTGCTTCAAGGTAGTCACCGCCGATGGGTATGAGGCAGTATGTATCGACGTTGATACGTCATGGAATCACTTCGCCTTTGTTTGGAGCATTACGGGTGTTACAAGTGAGGTTAAGGGGTACAGGAATGGACAACTGATTCAAACCATCGGTGATCTCTCAGCCAATTCGTTTATGGAGGCACACTACCTACATCTTGCGGGCAAGGATGTTGGGAGCCTTCTTGATGATCTGAAGATCTACCGACGACTGCTTTCCGAGAGTGAGATTGCGGTTCTAGGGGAAGGGGGCGGGAGCACTTCAGTTGATGACGATGTCTTGCCAATCGAAGCAGCACATGTAAGTCCTTGTCCAGCCACTGATCATGTGTCGTTCGTAGTGAATGGCCCCCTACAGCCAACGGACATTCGCATTATGGATCACCTGGGTCGAGTTGTACTCCAGGCTGAAAACGCATCTTCTATTCCCATCACCACTCTCGGCAATGGCACCTATACGGCGTACGCATTTGCTGACGGATTGGCCATTGCAATGGGTAGGTTCGTGGTGCTGAGGTAACGCCGTACTGCGTAACTTTCGAGTCTACGATTCGGAGGTTCTATGTTCTTCTCGGTACGCCCCCTATTCATTGCTACCGCGCTATTTCTCTTCCTTGGGTCGGCAGCTCTCATAGCTGCTGATGGTGACACTGTGGTGGTCAAAACCCTACAGTTCTCAGACATCACAAAGAGATCGGGAACATGGTTGTTCCCGCCGCCAGGACGGTACGAGAAGGTGCTCATGCAGTACACTCTCAAGTGCGACCCGGCAACCACGCAGGATAACTATCCGTGCGGAGAGTGGGACTACCTCACGTATACAGTGTTGCGCGACTCAACAGGCGAGTTTGACTCTACGCGGAGAACGCAGGTGAACTTCATTGTACGCGGAGCAACTCCGGATTCGTTCCCGTATCGTGCTTCGTTTGTGAACAACACGGTTCGTTACCGGACAACAACCGTGCAGCGCTCATCTGAAGGGGAGTATTTCCCGATAGGTGCCGGAGGACAGAATAACTCTGCTGTGATCCGTCCAGAGGGCGGTCGAGTACGATACATCTGGAAGGCCACAGAACTCACTGCCGCCGGAATGACGGCCGGGACAATCAACGGTATAAAGCTGACCACGTCAGCAGCGGCACCAAACGTATCGCTGTTCACGATCCGCATCCGGGCAACGCAGAATGCAACGCTGGGCAAGACGATGCAGAATGAAGATCTCACGACTGTTGTCAGGCGGAACATCTCCTTTGTAGAAGGCGTGAATCATATCCCGTTCTCAACGCCATTCATGTGGGACGGTGCGTCGGATCTGATCATCGACTTTTCGTGCCAAGGAGCCCCCTCCATAGTGGGGATCAGTGCAGCTAGTGCGCCGGACGGATTGGCAGATGATGGCTCGCGTAAGGTGTTCAACTTTACGGCAGGTGACCGTATCGATGTGCCGGGAGAGATCGGCACGCTGATCAATGATGAAATCACAATCTCCTATTGGTGCTGGGGCAATGCAGCTAAACTTCCACGTGCACATAACACGCTCGAGGCGTACGATGCGCAGGGCAGACGTGTTCTGAATATTCACGCACCGTGGGACAATGGCACGATATACTGGGATGCGGGGATCAATCCTGCTGATGGCTCCGGAGATCGTATTGAGAAGAACGCTGCTGCAGACTCATACGAAGGACGTTGGAATCACTGGGCGTATACGAAGTCCAAGTCGGGCGTGATGCGTATCTACCTGAACGGTGCCCTCTTCCATGAAGGCGCTGGCATGACCAAGAAGATGAATGGGATCACACGTTTTGTGGTTGGCTCGGGCAACTCAGGTTCCTACGAGGGTCTCCTCGATGAGATCCAGGTGTGGAACACGGCGCTTGACGAAGCAACGATCAAGACGTGGATGACACGCAAGATCTCCGATACACATCCTCAATACCCGAAACTCATTGCCTATTACCGCGGTGAGCTCGATACGGATCCGTTGATCGCACGGGATGAGACTGGGTCGGGCTTTATGGCTGCACTCTTTGGTGTACCAACACGCGACCGTCTGCTGCTCGATCAAATGGGGTATATGACGCAGACGAATACTGCTCGCCCCTTTGCAACATTTGAACTCGGAACCGTTTCGGCAACAACAACACGTGTTGATGTAGACGTCACAATGGAACCACGCAGAACCTCTGTTGTGCTGTATGAGCGTCCGGTGCAGCCACGCATCTATCGTCCGGGTGCTGCAGATCATCCGTCGGTCCCAACAGACACACTCCTTGTTCAAGAAGCAGGGAAACTCTACACGTACGATGAGGCCGGTCTCAAGGTGGATTCCACGATCGTGGCAGCTGAGACTACACTCAGAAAGGTTCTCTCTCCGTACTTCGATCCGATCGTGGACTTCGAGATCGGTCGATACATCACTCCATATGGCATTGGTCTCGACCTCGGGCCGAATGGCTTCCGTTGGGAGTATGATGTAACGGACTTTGCTCCGCTGCTTCGCAACAATGTTACGTTGTCGGCAGGCAATCAACAGGAACTCATCGACATGACGTTCATCTTCATCAAGGGCACCCCGCCTCGTGATGTGAAGCAGATCGATCAGGTCTATTATGATCGTGGTGCGATGTTCCCGGCAGTCCTTGCGGGAACGTCTCTGCCACCGGTTGATGTGAAACTCAATGCAGCAGCAAAGACCTTCCGTCTCAAAGCCGTTACAAGTGGTCACGACTTCAGCAATGAAACCAACTGCGCAGAGTTTTGCCCACGTACACACTTCCTCAGCGTGGATGGAACTGAGCGATTCTCGTGGTTGCTCTGGAAAGAGGGTGGTGATAATCCGGTCTATCCTCAAGGGGGCACGTGGCTCATCGATCGTACTGGTTGGTGTCCGGGTGCACCTGTTGATATGTATGAGTTCGAACTCACGCCGTTCGCAACAGGCAAGAGCAGCGTAAGCATCGACTATGGCATCAAGAAGCAGGCTGCGAATGAAGCATGGGGCAGATGGGAAGTGTCAACACAACTCATCGGATATGGTGATGCCAACTTCCAAAAGGATGCCGCAGTTGTAGACATTATCTCTCCGAACAATTGGGAGTACTACGGCAGACTCAATCCGATCTGTGGCGAGCCCGTGATCGTCATTCAAAACACCGGATCAACTGACCTCACGACCTGCACGATCGAATACACCGTGAATGGTGCCGGAAAGAAGTCGTTCAATTGGACGGGGAATCTCAAGTTCCTTGGTCGCGACACCGTTGTTCTTCCGGAAGCATCTTGGCCAACAGCCGAAGGTCTTTCATCCTTTGCTGCTACGGTTGTGCTCACCGGTGATCAGTATGCACCGAACAACACACGCGCAACACAATTCGTAATGCCTCCGGCGTACTACAATGATCTGCAGATCGTTCTTCGTACGAACAAACAGGCTGAAGAACAGTACGTATGGAAACTGAAGAAGACAACAGGTGAGGTGATCGGTTCTGGTGAGAACCTTGCAAGCGAAACAACATTTACCTACGACTTCGATCTTGCCAGCGGCTGTTATGACTTTGAACTGGTCAACAAGGAAGGCTACGGTCTCGACTTCTGGTTCTTGCGTTCGCAACTCGGAACCGGGAGCTTGAGCTTTAAATCCGGCGGTGCTACGATCAAGGTGTTTGAACCGGACTTCGGCAACAAGGCGTGGATGCAGTTCACCGTTGCTCCAAAGCCAACAATTCAAACGAGCACCGATAGTGTAAAGTGGCAACTCGCTGCTCCCGCACGTGAAGAGAAGTCGTTTGTGATCCGCTCAATGACCGATGCACCATTGCGCGTTGACAGTCTAGCGATCTTCTCTGTGCGCAAACACTTCTTCCTTGTCTCAACATCGGTAGCGCTGCCCGCTACTCTTGCCAAGGGCGACTCCATTGTTGTGATCCTCGCCTTTGAACGTCCTGACGCAGGCACCACTTCCGGTTCTATCCGTGTCTATTCCAACGATGAACGTCAGAGCGCAAAACAAGTACGTCTGGTAGGCACCGTAGGAACGACAAGTGTTGATGACAACGTCATCGATCCAACATCCGTCTTCGTTCTTGATGTTGTTCCGCACCCGGTTGCTGACCATGGAACGGTACGCCTGCAAGTATATCGTCCGGAACTTTTGCGCGACGCGCAGATCATCGTGCGTGATCTTGTTGGACGTCAGATCGTTGCGATCCATCGCGGTGATCTTGCTGCCGGCGAGCAGCGCTTTGAGCTACCAACATCGATCCCGTCCGGTTCATACCGTATCAGCGTTGAGTCCACAATGGTCCGCCAGACCATCCCACTCGTCATCACACGCTGATCATGTCTCCAGTAGATCCCGCAGATCCTCGCATTGGCCACTTTCTGGCCGATGCGAGGTCTGTACCGTCAACAGCCAAAACCGTGGTTGTCCTTATCGGCGTTCCACAGGACATCGGAGTAGCGCGCAACAACGGCAGGCCCGGTGCGGCAGAAGCCCCTTCTGCGATTCGTGCCAGTCTCAAAAAACTTGCTACATCACAGATCCAGGATGTGGTAGAGCAGGGGTTGTTGAGTATCGTAGATATGGGTGATATCAGTACCGAGGGCAAGACCCTTGAGCAGATCCATGATGTACAGCACGATGTAGTGAAGCGCGTTGTAACTCGCGGACACATACCGGTGGTGCTTGGAGGTGGTCACGACTGCGCATGGCCAACCATCCGTGCGATGGAATCATCGGGCAAGGAATATGGTGTTGTGAACATCGATGCGCACGCTGATGTTCGCCCCCTCCAAGATGAAACACGTGCACACAGTGGCTCACCGTTCAGACAGATGCTCTCTCAGGAATCATCCCACCTCTTGCCCGGCGGTTTTGTGGAGTTTGGTCTGCAAGGGGCGAGTGTTTCCGCTGCACATCTCAACTATGTGCGCGATGCTGGTATGCACGTTGTGATGCTTGATGAGATCCGACGTGAGAACATCGCCTTCATCTGAGACAGAATGTATGCCCATGCTGCATTGTCTCAGCGGACCTATGTATCGCTGGACATGGATGCATTCGCATCTGCCTATGCTCCAGGTGTTAGTGCGCCGGCTGCAGATGGATTCACTCCACACGAGATAGCATCATGTTTACGCACTGCTGCCGCGTCGGGCTCACTTGCGGCATTCGATGTTGTTGAGGTCAATCCTCACTTTGATGTTGACGGTCGCACAGCAAAACTGGCCGCCACGATGATCAACGAGGTCTTGATCGGCCTCGCTCAGCGCTTGAGATCATAAAACTCACTCAGCTGCACCGCTCAAGGATGCGGCTGCCCATGCGGCAAGTGGAGCTACTACCACGTCGATACTATAGTGGACGTGTTGCAGGATAACGGCTGTGCCAACGATCCCGGCAAGTACAAAGAACACCGTCTTCCACACGCGGTTCGGAAGCACAAAACCGATGACGCAAAGTATCGATGTGTGACCGCTGAAGAACAGGTCGCGCGTGAGTGGCACAGATGATCCGGAGGTAAACATCTGCACCAAAGGATCACCAAGTGGGATCATCGTTGTTGGCGGATCCAACGGCAGAAGCCACATGCAGATGATGCGGAGTCCAATAAGCATCGTGTAGGCGCGTATGGCCTTGAAGAGCGTCGTTGGAGTGCGTGCCATCGCTACAATGGCCACGATCAGTGCGCCGTAGAGGACGATGAAGATCGGCCACGTCATGTCGACTGGACCAACGAGGGCGTGGATCGGGTCCTGGAATACCAGACCTTGACGTTGTTCCACGCTGTTGAGGAAGCGCGTGTAGGAGAACAGCGTAATGAACAGTGTAGCAAACGTGACCACTGCAAGGACCATTCCCTTGCGATCGCTCAAGAACTCTTTCCACGTAGGTTGTTTCATTGCGAAAATTAGCGAACTGTTGCTCACCAGAATGCGATCGAGACCGCACCGGTGGCCATCACTGCTGCGGCAAAGAGTCGACGGCGTTGATCCCCCTCACCCAACATCCGTATTCCGAGAAACGCACCAAAGAGTATGCTGGTCTCTCGTAAGGGGGCGATACTGGTCACAGGTGCAAGCTTCATTGCCGTGAGCATCAGAATGTATCCCGCAGGCGAGACCAGGCAGATGAAGAGAACCTTGCCCTTGTGCTCGCGCCATACATCGCGTATGCCCATGCGGTTGCGCCAGAGCAGCGGCGATAGCGCAATGGTTCGTGTTGCACTGGCGCTCCAATCGTAGAGCAGGGGTAGGATGGCCACGGAGACCATGATACGTTTGTCGAACGTGGTATAGAGCGCGATGAGGAGCCCCGTACAGAGTGCATATACGATACCTTTGCGCAGGTGCTCGAGTCCGGCTTTGAACATCGGCACGCTGAGGATCACAACGCCGCTGCCGATGAGGATCATCCCTACTACGGCACCGGGTGTGGGCACTTCATCGAAGAACAGTGACGCAAAGATCATCGTGAGGGCCGGACCGGTCCCGCGGGCAAGGGGGTAGACCACCGACATCTCGCCGTGACGGTATCCGCGCATCAGGAGCATGAAGTAGACAAGGTGGATCATTGCTCCCGTGCCGATGAGCAGAACCGACTGCACATCCAGCACCGGGGTGAAGTAGATCCAGACGGGAATCACTACCGGGAGGTAGAGAACCGTGGAGACGATGCCCGTGAGAAGGACGAAGGGAAGGCCCCCTCCCACCTTCTTTGCCTGAAGATTCCAGACCGCGTGGATCACCGCTGAGGAGAGAACGAGAAGAACGGCCAAGAGAGACATCGTGCAAAGTCGTAATTTTGCTGGCTATGGCAGTATTTGAACCCCAAAAGATCATCTTCAGCATGGTTGGCGTAGGCAAGATCTACAAGCCAAACCGCCAAGTGCTGCGAGACATTTACCTCAGCTTCTATTATGGCGCAAAGATCGGCGTGCTTGGTCTGAACGGTGCGGGAAAGTCCACACTGTTGAAGATCATCGCCGGACTCGACGAAGAATACGTCGGCCAGATCACCAAGAACAAGGACGTCACGTTCGGTTACCTCTCCCAGGAGCCGGAACTCGATCCCAACAAAACCGTCAGGCAGGTTGTTGAGGAAGGGGCTGAGGAGGCCGTGGGTCTTCTACGTGATTACAACGCTATCAGCGAGAAGTTCGCCGAGCCCGATGCCGACTACGAGAAGCTCATGGATCAGCAGGCAAAGCTCCAGGAGAAGATCGATGCGATCGGCGCCTGGGATATCGACTCCAAGCTGGAGATGGCGATGGATGCCTTGCGCTGTCCGCCCCCTGACACACTTGTGAGTGTGATCTCCGGTGGTGAAAGGCGTCGAGTAGCCCTCGTGCGTCTGTTGTTGAAACGTCCGGATGTTCTGCTTCTTGATGAACCAACCAACCACCTCGATGCCGACAGTGTTGCATGGTTGGAACGTCACCTGCATGACTACGAAGGAACCGTGATCGCTGTAACGCACGACAGGTACTTCCTGGACAACGTAGCCGGCTGGATCCTGGAGCTCGACAATGGCGCCGGTATACCATACGAAGGCAATTACACTGCATGGCTTGAGCAGAAGACTGCTCGCCTAGCACTTGAGGAAAAGCAAGAATCCAAGCGTCAGAAAGCGCTCAAGGAAGAGCTCGAATGGGTGCGCATGAATCCGAAGGGACGTCATGCCAAGAGCAAGGCACGTATCTCTGCCTATGAGAAGTTGCTTGATGAAGAGAGTGTAAAGCGTAACGAAGAGATGGAGATCTTCATCCCCGTTGGACCGCGTCTCGGCGAGCGTGTAGTGGATGCCGTTGATGTCTCCAAGGCCTTCGGTGACAAGATCCTGTATGAGAACCTTTCGTTCTCATTGCCACCCGGCGGTATCATCGGCATCATTGGTCCGAACGGTGCCGGTAAGACAACATTGTTCAAGATGATCACCGGTCAGCTCGAGCCAGACAGTGGTTCATTCAAGGTAGGCGAAACCGTCAAACTCGGCTATATCGATCAGAACCGTCCGCTCGATCCCAAGAAATCCATCTGGGAAGAGATCAGTGACGGCGCCGATATTCTCATGATCGGTACTCGCGAAGTGAATTCCCGCGCCTATGTCTCCAGGTTCAACTTCAACGGCAGCGACCAGCAGAAGAAGGTAGACCAGATCTCCGGTGGAGAGCGCAACCGTGTCCACCTAGCCAAGATGTTGAAGGAGGGGGCTAACGTCCTCCTCCTCGACGAGCCAACGAATGACCTTGACGTGAACACCCTCCGAGCCCTTGAGGAGGCCCTACAAGGATTTGCAGGATGTGCCGTCGTTATTTCCCACGATCGCTGGTTCCTGGACCGGATTGCAACGCATATCCTTGCGTTTGAGGGAGACAGCCAGGTTGTCTGGTTCGATGGAAACTACTCACAGTATGAAGAGGATCGTCGCAAGCGACTCGGCATTGAGGCCGACCGACCGCACCGCATTTCGTACCGTAAACTAACCCGTGACTGATATGATGAAACTCGCTCTTGTACTTGCCCTTGTTGCTGCACCGATGATCGGCCAGCAGATGCCCCAAATGCCAAACTTCAAGGCACCGCCGGGACACACCGTCAAGGTTGAATCCGTTACGACCAGATATGACTTCTCGAAGTTCAACCGTGAGATCACGATGAACCTTGATGCCTTCATCTGGGCTCCGAGTGAGGTTCCTAAGGGCTATAAAGAGACCAAGACCGTCAAGCCAGCAACGAAGGCCGCTACATCACTCTGGAATTCATGGGAAACCGTGCTTCCGGCATTTGGTGCTCCTGAGCGAAAGATCGCTCAAGCATACACCGGAGCTGATGGTGGTGTGATCATGTATATCAAGTGGGGCAAGCCCCTTCCTCAAGATGCACGGAAAGCCATCTGCAGGGTCTTGTACAAGGCAGATGAAAAGCCAGCCGGCAAGGACACCAATGATGAGATCCTCGTGACCGATGATTGGGTTATCGTATGGTCATTCCCAAAACCACTGTCGAAGCTCAAGGAAGCACATCAAAAGCGTACATTTGACAACATCGGGCGTCAGGCAGAAGCATGGATGAAGGCCAACCCCGAGAAGGCAAAGAAATATCAGCAGGCACCAGGTAAATAACGTCATCAGTGTAGGAGTCGGGTCATGATCCTTCTATCGACATTCGAAAACGAGATGGAAGCGCAACTCCTTGCCTCGCAACTTCGCGAAGCAGGCATCGATCATAAGATCGAAGAAAACAAGGCCGACGGCTTTCAGCTCTTCGTCTTCGAAGACGATGTTGAAGAAGCCAAGGAGATCCTTGAGGCCCGCGCCTCTTCCGATGACGACTACCTCGTAGACCTTGGTGGCGACGATCTGGACCTTGACGAATTCGCCGACGAATAACGTTGAAGACATGACGTTATGACAGTTATGACGTTATGACGCTATGACAACTATGACGTCATAACTGTCATACCGTCATAATCGTCATGATTGTCATTACGTCATTTCTTGGGGGTCACCCCGAGCGTAGTCGAGGGGCAACGCCACGCACTACACATCTGTAAACGAAAAACGTGCGCACCATCAACGATGGTGCGCACGTTTTGTAATTGTCATGACGTCATAAAAGTCATAACGTCATAATTGTCATAACGTCATTTCTTCATCGCATTTCGAACATTCTCCGCAACACTATCTGCGAACTGAGTGAAGTTCTCTTCGAAGAGATTCACAAGATGTGCGGCTTGCTTGTCGTAGGCCGCAGTGTCTGCCCACGTGTTGCGCGGGTTGAGAACTTCTGAAGGAACGTCCGGACAGGAAGCCGGAATGCTCAGATTGAAGAAGCTGTCCTTCACAAACTCTACATTGTTGAGTTCGCCGTTGAGTGCTGCGCGAAGCATGGCGCGTGTGTACTTGATCTTCATACGGCTTCCAACGCCATACGGTCCGCCGCTCCAGCCGGTGTTCACAAGCCATACTTGTGAGCCGTGTTGCGTGATCTTATCGCGCAAGAGATTCGCATACACGCTTGGATGGTGCACCATGAACGGGGCTCCAAAACACGTAGAGAATGTTGCTGATGGTTCCTTTACGCCTGCTTCTGTACCGGCAACCTTTGCGGTGTATCCGCTGAGGAAGTGATACATCGCTTGCTCAGGTGTGAGCTTTGCGATTGGAGGCATTACGCCAAAGGCGTCTGCTGTAAGGAAGACAACATTCTTTGGGTGACCGCCCTTGTTGCCGGGTGCGATGTTTGGAATGTTCTCGCGTGTATACGATGCGCGTGTGTTCTCTGTGTGGAGTTGCGAATCGAGATCGATAACGCGAGTGTCTTCATCGATGTCGACATTCTCGAGGATCGTGCCAAAGGTGCGCGTGAGATTGAAGATGATCGGTTCTGCTTCTGCATTCAGGTTGATGACCTTGGCGTAGCAGCCCCCTTCATAATTGAACACGCCATCATCACTCCAGCCGTGCTCGTCGTCACCGATCAGTGCACGTTCCGGATCTGTGGAGAGTGTTGTCTTGCCTGTGCCGGAGAGACCGAAGAACAGCGCAGTGTCTCCATCCTTGCCAATGTTGGCAGAGCAGTGCATCGACATCACCTTGAGCTTCGGCATGAGGTAGTTGAGTACCGTAAAGATCACCTTCTTGTTCTCGCCGGCATACGATGTGCCGCCGATGAGAATGAGCTTCTGCTCAAAGCTGAGGATGATGAACACTTCGCTCAATGTGCCGTCGATCTCCGGGATCGATTTGAAACCAGGGACAGTTACAACTGTAAAGCCGGGAACAAAGTTTTCGAGTTGTTCATCCGTGGCCTTGATGAACATGTTCTGTACGAAGAGCGAGTGGTATGCCTCTTCTTGAATGAAACGGACAGGGAGGGAATATTTCTCATCTGCGCCGGCGATCAGGTCCTGGACATACACGTCTCTTCCTTGCAGATATGCAAAGACGCGGGCCTTGAGTGTGTTGAACTTCTCCGTTGAGAACGGCTTGTTCACCTTACCCCACCACACATCTTCCTTGCTTCCGTCCTCTTCAACAACGAACTTGTCGTTGGCACGACGTCCGGTGTACGGTACCGAGTTCACGCAGAGTGCGCCGTGTTCGGAGAGAATACCTTCTTCGTACGACAGTGCGTGCTCATACAGTTCAGGTGCAGTGAGATTGTAGTTGATGTCTCCGAGATTGTGCAGCCCCATTGACTGGAGTTGCGTGACGACTAGGTCGGCTCCCGTACTCATGACTCGTCCCAATAGATGTTAAATCAGATGACAATGTCACAAATATCGTGGTTTTCGATGAAGCGTCCTTCTTTCTTTGCCGGAGACGAGGTAGTTGGGCTTATCGACCGGATCATGATTGAGCTGAAAGGGGCTGGTGGTGCACCAACACCCTCGCTGATCGAATCTGTCCGTCGTTCAACAGACCCTTTCGTTGCTGCATCTTCATCGTTGATCATCGATGTAGCACTCGGCACGCTCCGGGCTGAACGCCTTGGCAAACGCAGAGATGGTTGGCTGTTCACCGACAAAATGGCCGAACAATGCACTCATCCGCGTATCGCCGCTCATCATGCTGTGCCGTTCACCGGACGCGAGCATGTGCTAGAGATCTGCACCGGTGCCGGACTCGACGCAGCAGCTCTTGCAGCGGTATCAGGCAGGGTCACATCATTTGAAGCAGATCCGATCATCGCCGACATCACTGCCGGGAATCTTCATCGAACTGGGATCACCAATGTGGATGTTGTACGTAATGCATGGCCCCCTTCCGACGCCGTAGACAATACGTATGATGGTGTCTGGGCCGATCCCTCGCGCAGATCCGTGCGTGGCAGACAACGTTCCGGGGCAACCTATGAACCGTCTCTCTCCAGTATTCCTTCTGCTCCCGTAGTTGGGATCAAGGTTGGTCCGGGCGACGACGTAGATACCACGGGCTATGTGAGCGAGTTCGTGGGCTTTGGAAAGGAGTGCCGGGAGCGAATACTGTGGCGGTCTTCACACATAACGGTCGACACCGTCACGCTGGTTGACAGACAGTTTTCATGGCAGGCGAACACGGATCTTGATCCGTTCGTTGTGCCAACCGCTGAGTATCTGATCGAACCGCACAACGCCATCATCGCGAGCGGTCGAGTTGGAGACTTCTTTGCCGAGATCGGTGCCGCCGTTTTTGACCCACACATCGCCTATGGTGCGATGAATGCGGAGCCCCCTCCATCGCCATGGTATGAGCGGTATCGAGTGCTGAAGATCGATCAGGGTGTGTCTGTGCGGCGTATTCAGGAGTCGATTCGGGAACTGGGATGGGGCTCCACAACCATCTTCAAGAAACGCGGCTGGGAAAACGACCCGGAGGACCTTCGCCGTGCGTTATCATTCGCAAGCGGAGGTCCTCCGGGAGTAGTTATCGTGATGCGTGTGGGAAGCGGCCATCAGACCGTGTATGCTACTTCCGTAGCGAGTCTCTGATCTCTGTAAGGAGCTTCACTTCATCTGATGGTTCAGCAGGTGCAGCAGGTGCGTCTTCTTGTTTGCGCTTCATGGCGTTGACGGTCTTCACAACCAAGAACATCACAAAGGCGATGATCAAGAAGTTGAGGACAACTTGGAAGAACTTGCCCCAGTTGATCATAACGGCACCCTTGCCGTCTGGACCTGCGGCTTTTAGCGTTGTTGCGATGTCCGTGAAGTTGATCCCACCGAGGATCATGCCGATCGGAGGCATGATGATGTCGTTGACTAGCGATGCCGTGATAGCGCCGAATGCACCGCCAATGATCACGCCTATTGCGAGATCGATGACGTTGCCCTTGGAGATAAACTCTTTGAATTCGGAGATCATGCTCATGTTCTGCCCCGGAAATGATTGAGAATCAGCTGGGCGAAAGTACTACTTCGCTTCTGTTTCTCGGCATCCGCAGGTTTGAACCAGTTCCTGACGTAGGGCAGCGCGCTGCTCAGGCGTCATGCCGGCGCATTTCTTGGCCACGCCACTCTCACGCTCTACAGGTTGCCGTGATGTTCTATTCGAGGCGATGGACCCTGTTGCACTGCCATACTTCACGGCAAAAACTACCACGTAGGCAAAGGCCGTGATCCCGGTTCCCTCAAGGAAGGTGAGCCGGTGGTCATTGCCCATCATTTCATACAATAGCTCGTTCCAGATCACGGAGACAAGCAGCCCATTACATACCAACAGCCCGCCGATGCCAAGAAGGTACATCATCGAGCGGGCTGTTTTGGTCGTCAATAACGACATAGGGGGCTTACTAATCGTTTACGTTGTCGTACAGCTCCTGAAGCTTCTTGCGAAGGTACAGCACAGCATAACGTTTACGTGCGAGGAGCGTGTTGATGTTCACACCCGTTTCCTCGGACATCTCTCTAAACGATACACCCTCGAATTCATTTTTTACGAAGACCCACTTTTGTTCGGCCGGGAGCTCTTCGAGCCCCTCGATCACAGCTTCCCAAATGGTCTTGCGGACAAGGTCTTGTTCCGGATTGTAGGAGAAATCGCCCAAAAAGCGCTCCACATGATCCATTCCCTCTTCTTTTTGCTCGGCCGTGCCGAGATCGGCAAAGCTGTCTGTCCGCTTCTTGCGGTAGGAGTCGATGATCCGGTTGCGCACGGATGTGAACACCCAGGACGCAAGGTTGTCGATCGGCTTGTTCACGTCCTTGGACGCAGCAAGCACGTTGGCGAACACATCCTGTAGGATGTCTTCCGCTTCCTCTTGGTTGCGGACACGCTGGCGGATGAATCCGAGATATTTCTTCCGATCTGTGCGGAAGAGCTGTTCGATCTGCAGAGCTAGATCCATGGCATTACTACCCTCTGTGGTGATTCCACTTCTTGTCCAACGCGGACTTGGCGTGATACCCGTCTTGCGACGGAAGTCGGTTGCCTTCATGACACCTCCAGCTACGTGTATGTGAAATTGTTCTGCCGATATGTCAGGTCGGCTGAAAAAACGACGTAGCAGTTATGCCATTATGTCCTGTGTTAGTGACCGATGAGGTCAAGAAAGAGGTAGTGGTATTTCTATGCCAAACTTTCGTGAGTTAGAGATCGCTCGATCGTAACCGGCATCGGCGTGACGCAAGATGCCCATTAGGGGATCATAAGTCAACACTCGTGCCAACTTTTCTTCGGCTTGAATAGTTCCATCAGCTACGACCACCATTCCGGCGTGAAGTGACAGACCCATTCCAACGCCGCCACCGTGGTGGAGGGATACCCAGGTTGCCCCGCCAACGGCATTAAGAGCAAAATTGAGATATACCCAGTCGGCTATAGCATCAGAACCATCTTTCATCGATTCGGTTTCACGGTGCGGCGAAGCAACGCTTCCGCAATCGAGGTGATCTCGGCCTATCACTATGGGGGCCTTGACCTTACCGTCGCGTACGAGGTCGTTAAATAATTTTCCCGCCTTGGCTCTGTCCCCGTATCCAAGCCAACAGATCCGGGCCGGCAGACCCTGGAATCCGATGTGCTTCTGTGCCTCACGGATCCACTTGTGCAGGGCCTCATTCTCCGGGAACAACTCCATGATCGCGTCATCGGTCACCCGGATATCCTCGGGATCGCCCGAGAGGGCAACCCAGCGGAACGGACCCTTGCCGTCACAGAACAACTCGCGTACAAATGCGGGAACGAAGCCCGGGAAGTCAAAGGCATTGGCCACGCCGTCAAAATCCCTTGCCACGCCACGGATGTTGTTTCCGTAGTCAAACGTAACAGCACCCTTGGCCTGGAAGGCCAGCATTGCACGCACGTGGGCGCCAATGCTCGTGTAGGCTCGTTTCAAGTACTCGTCGGGGTTTGAGATCCGCAGACTATCTGCTTCGGCTTTGCTCAACCCGGCTGGGTAATATCCATTGAGCGGATCGTGCGCAGATGTTTGGTCTGTCACCACGTCCGGGATGATCCCGCGTTCTACCAATGCCGGCAGGATCTCTGCCGCATTCCCAACAAGACCAATGGAGATCGGCTCGCGCTTTTCCTGGTATTCTCTGATCACGGCCAATGCAGCATCGAGGTCAAACATCTTTCGGTCGCAATACCCGTCGCGGATCCGCTTATCGATCCGCTCCTCGTCGATCTCAATACAAAGCGCAGCCGCTCCGGCAATAGTAGCGGCAAGGGGCTGAGCACCACCCATACCGCCGAGGCCGGCGGTGAGCAGGAAGCGTCCGTTCAGCGTGCCGCCAAAGTGCTGACGGGCACATTCAGCAAATGTCTCATAGGTGCCCTGCACGATGCCTTGGGTGCCGATGTAGATCCATGAGCCCGCCGTCATCTGACCGTACATGATCAGGCCAAGGGCATCGAGCCTTCGAAACTCATCCCATGTGGCCCATTTCGGAACGAGGTTCGAGTTTGCAATGATGACCCGAGGAGCCCCTTCATGAGTCTTGACAACACCCACGGGTTTTCCGCTCTGAACGAGCAGGGTCTCGTCAACCTCCATCTCTCGCAAGCACGATAGTATGGCATCGAAGCTCTCCCAATTCCGTGCTGCCTTGCCCAAACCACCGTAGACAATGAGCTCGTCTGGCTTTTCAGCATTCTCCGGATCAAGGTTGTTCTGGATCATGCGATAGGCAGCTTCGATCTGCCAATTCTTGCATGTGAGTTCGGTGCCGCGAGGGGAACGGATGATGCGTTTCATGATGCAAATATGCTAATATGTCAGAGTGCTAGAATGGTGGAGAGTTAGAGTGCTAGAAAGGTAGATTGTTAGAAAGGTAGATTGTTAGATTGGATTGTTGGAATAGAAATCAACAACGGATGCCTTCATGATGATCAATAAAAAGACACTCAGACCTTATGAATACGCTGACCTTATTCGTCTAGGAAATCGTAATGGTGATGGAGGGTACGTTGTACCGGACAAACTCGTCGATACAGCCGATGTCCTCTTGTCCCTGGGACTGGCAGAAGAGTGGACGTTTGACATGGAAATGCAGGAACGTAATCCTGCTCTGCGGATCATCGGAGTGGACCATTCCATCCAACCGAGGACCTTCATGTTCGGACTCGTTCGGTGCACGATCAAGAACTGGATCTATACGATACTGCGTAACGACCAGAAGAGAAGAAAGTATACCCGTTTGCGTGAGCACTATGGCGACTACTTCCGACTCTTTACCCAGCCGAGCGTTCATGTTCGAAAAATGGTAGCATCTGATGACCGCGTTGGTTGCATTTCCTTCAATACGCTCATGCGTATGGCCACACCATCACGAGATCACTCGGTCTTCCTGAAGATGGATATCGAGAGTAGTGAGTATGAGGTCATCTCGCAGATCGTTGCACATGAGCGTTCGATCAGTGTGATCACTGCTGAGTTTCATGATTTGGTTTCCGATAGTGAGACGTTCAATAACGCTATCGAGGAACTGCAACAACGTTTTGATATCGTTCATATTCATTCAAACAACTATGGTGGCTACTGTCAGATCAATGACTTCCCAGACACCGTTGAGATCACGTTTGTGAACAAAGCGCTGATGGGCAGCGATCCTAAAAAAACAACGTGTGCATACCCGCGACCAGAACTGGACATCACGAACTGCAGTGAGAAGGTCGACTACGAACTTCATTTCTGAACCACCATGAGCAACTCCGACCAGTTCCATCAGATGCTTCTTGCGCATTCCCCTAGGCTTTGGAATACTCTACGAAAACCATCCATTGAAGATCCGCTTCGAGTACTAATCAGCGGTT